>DATLBQ010000127.1:0-5794 GCA_035526805.1 Pyrinomonadaceae bacterium | reverse complement strand
TGCCCCCGCTCTTCTTAGCCGCTGAGTCCCAGAACATGGACGACAACTGAAACCAGGAGGAACGCCAGCAGGCCTGCGACTGCACTTACTCCGACTGTAACCAGGAATTCCATTCCTCCGTCTACATTTTTCCGCGCGATCATAGGGAGAGCCTCCATAATCTTTAGCGGCCGATAAACTCTTGTTCCTCGGCGTCACGACAAGCTAAAGCTTATCGAACATCAAACTACTCACTGCCCAAGTTCATTTCCTTTGCCGAGCATTGCGGGTTGGACTACAATTACCGCCGACTCGCCCGCTAATTTGCAGTGTTTGTTTCGCATGTGGCGCGGAAGTTTAATGAAAAGCGCGCGGCAAGTCCCCAGAAAGCTCTCAATATTCCCTCAATGATGATTCTCAAAGTTAGTTATGACCGACGAAACCAGCGCCTTTTATGAGTTTGGCCGCTTTCGGGTGACGGCGGATGAACGCGTGCTCAGGCGCGGCGAGGAACTTGTTTCGCTCACGCCTAAAGCGTTTGACATCCTGCTCACGCTACTGGAAAACGCCGGTCGCCTGGTCAACAAAGACGACCTGATGAAAAAGGTCTGGCCGAATACCTTTGTCGAAGAAGGCAATCTCACGCAAAACGTTTCACTACTCAGAAAAGCGCTTGGAGAGAGTCCTAACGGACCGCAATTCATTGAGACGGTGCCGAGACGCGGCTATCGCTTCGTTGCCCCAGTGACCCGCGGCAACGGGAATTGTCAGGATGCGGCGATTGAGAATGGAGCGCGTGTTGCCCAAGTCCCATCCGACCGGACAAACTCACGATCGACGGAACCGATTCCATTTAATTCTGAACGTTGGACCCTGGACGTTCGACGTTGGACTTTCTTCTCCGGGCGCGCACCTGCCGTGGCAATCACACTTGCGGCCGTGCTGGTGACCATAGTCGCCATCGCTTATTTCAGTGGCCGCGACAAGGCTGGCGCCACTCCCGCCGCTATTCAATCAATCGCCGTCTTGCCTTTCGTCGACGACAGTCCAAACGGAGACGCTGGCTTTCTCGATGACGAGATTGCCGAGAGTCTGGTCAACAGCTTAACGAAACTGCCGAAGCTGCGTGTGGTGCCGCGTAGCGTGATGATCAGCTACAAAGGACGCCATGTCGATCCGAGAAAAGTGGGTGAAGAGTTGAACGTACGCGCGGTTGTTACCGGCCGCATACATCGTCGCGGCGACACGATCAGCATTCAGGCCGACCTCATTGATTTGGACAGCGTTTCGCAGATTTGGGGCCAGCATTACGATCGCCGGCTGGCTGATATTCTGCTGGTGCAGGAAGAAATCTCGCGTGACATTTTTGAAAATCTGCGTTTGAAGTTAAATGTCGAAGAGCAAAAGCAGTTGGAGGCGTACCGGCTTTATTTGAAAGGACGCAACGCCTGGAACAAACGTACGCGCGAGGGCATGGAACAGGGCATCGACTATTTTCAACAGGCGATCGCCGCGGATCCAAACTACGCAGCGGCGTATGCAGGTCTGGCTGACTGCTACAACATGCAGGTGATCTACGGCGTTCATGAACCTAAAGAGGGCTTCCCAAAAGCCAAGGCCGCCGCGGTGAAAGCACTCGAGATGGATGAAACCCTCGCCGAGGCTCACACCTCGCTTGCGTTTATTAAATTTCGCTGGGACCGCGATCGCGTCGAAGCCGAGCGGGAATTTCTATTGGCTATTAAACACAAGCCTACCTACGCGCCGGCGCACCAATGGTACAGCTCTTACCTTGTAGCCCTGGAACGTTTCGATGAAGCGATTGCGGAAGCCAAGCGCACTTCGGAGCTTGAGCCGCTGTCGTTCACGGCTAGTTCGCATCTCGGTTGGATCCTTTACCTGGCGGGACGAAACGATGAAGCAATCGAACAATGCACGCGGATTTTGAGTTTGGACCCTAACTCTTTTCCCGCGCGCCGCTATCTCGGCCTTGCTTATGAACAAAAGGGAATGTATTCGCAGGCAATCGACGAGTTTCAAAAGGGCGTGAAGATTTCAGGCAGCCCGCTGATGCTGGCGCTGCTGGGACATGCGTATGCCGCATCCGGCAAGACTAAAGAAGCGCGACAGGTCATAAGTGATTTACAGGATCTTAGTGAGTCGCGTGACGCAGGGCGATACGTGTCGCCATATACTGTGGCGGCAATTTACGCGGGCCTCGGCGATAGAGATCAGGCGTTCAAGTGGCTGGAGCAGGCATACGAAGAGCGTGACGTGTGGTTGATGAACCTCAAGGTTGATCCGGTCTTTGCGAAACTCCGTTCCGATAAGCGTTTTCAGGATTTGCTCGCCCGCGCAGGATTAAGACCGTAATTTTTAGACTTTAACGATCTGCTTACCAAGGTTCTCGCCGCTAAACAAGCCAATGAATGCCTGTGGGGTGTTCTCAAATCCCTCGACAATGGTCTCCGCGTATTTCAGTTTTCCGACAGCAAGCCACTGCGCCAATTGCATCACGCCCTCGGGGAACCTCGCTGCGTATTCAGTAATGATGAACCCTTTCATCAACGCACTATTGACCAGCAGGTAAGGTTGTGGACGCGGCCCGATGTCCGGCTTGTCCAGATTGTAGAGGGAGATTTGACCACAGATAACGATACGCGCAGCGTGATGAAGTAACGGCAACACCGCGTCCGAGACCTCGCCGCCAACATTATCGAAGTAAACATCGACGCCGTTCGGACATGCGTCCTTCAGTGCTGTCGCCACGCCGCCGTTTTTGTAATTGATGGCCGCGTCCACGCCCAGTTCTTTTATAAGATACTGATTCTTTTCATCGCTGCCGGCGATACCAACAACGCGACAACCCTTCAGCTTCGCGATCTGACAGACTGTCATTCCCACTGCGCCGGCGGCCCCGGACACGACGACGGTTTCCCCTTCCTTCGGTTGACCTATATCGAGCAAACCGAAGTAAGCGGTGAGGCCGGGCATCCCCAGCACACCCAATGCAGTCGTGACCGGAGCTACTCGCGTATCAATTTTCCTCAGCTCCGAGGCTTTCATCACGTTGTAGAGACGCCACCCTATCATGCCGGTAACGATGTCTCCAGTTTGAAATTGTGGCGAACGCGATTCGACAACTTCACCGACGACGCCGCTGGTTATCACTTCGCCTATTTCAAACGGAGGGACGTAGGAGCGACCCGGGCGCATGCGTCCGCGTAGATACGGATCGACTGAGATGTAGAGCGTACGGACTAACACCTCGCCCTCGTTCAGTTGCGGCACATCTGTGTCGACGGTTTGAAAGTTGTCCAACGTCGGCACTCCCGCGGGTCGGCTGGCAAAGCGGATTTCTTTATTTTGCATGCGGGGATGATAGGGAAGTAGACAGCAAACAGTAAACAGCAGGGAGGCGATACGACAGTCCGTGAAACGGACGACTGACAATAGCCCAGCACTTCAGTGCTGGGATCAGGTGACCCGACAGACGAAGTCCGCGAAGCGGACGACTGATACACCGTATATCCATGCAAGAACTCAGGTAACTCAATCGGAGGCAAGCAATCGCTGAGCGATTTGTCGCTAAGGATCAACCAGATAGGCTCTCTCAACCGAAGTCAAAAAACAAAAGTAGCTTGTCATGTCTCATTCCTATGTTAGTAATCTCATGCACTGCACATTCAGTACAAAAGGCCGATATCCCTTTATCCAACCGGAGTTGGAATCGAACCTCTGGCCTTACATTGGAGGAATTGCCCGAAAGAACCGGATGAAGGCGCTGGCAGTCGGCGGCACAGCCGATCACATCCATGCATTATTGTCACTTCCATCGATGATGAGTTTCGCCAAGGCGGTGCAACTGATAAAAGGCGGTTCCTCTAAATGGATACATGACACATTTTCGAAGTACAGCAAGTTTGAATGGCAAGAGGGTTACGGAGCGTTTAGTGTTAGCGCTTCGCAAGTGACGAAGACTGCTGCCTACATCGAAACTCAAAAAGAACATCATCGAAAGAAAAAGTTTTGAAGAAGAATTTCTCGAGCTGCTCGACAAACACCGCATCGAGTACGACCGCCGTTTTTTGTTCCCTTGAATCTCAGCCGTCCGCTTCACGGACTCGGTGTTCATTGGCAAGCCGATGCTGCCGACGAATCTGTGGGCTATTGTCAGTCGTCCGCTTCACGGACTTCATCAGGTCAATATCTTTGATCCCAGCAGTGAACTGCTGGGCTATTGTCGGTCGTCCGTTTCACGGACTGCTACTAGTGTGACTGCAATGTTTCGCGTCTCCTGTCTACTGTCTACTGTCTACTGTTTCAGGGAATCAGCAACAACTTCCCGGTTGTCTTTCTACCTTCGAGATCGTGATGCGCTTGTCGCACGTCTTCCAACGGATATTGTTTGTGTATCCTGAGCTGCAGTTTGCCGGCGCTGATCATCCGTAATACATCATTCGAGCGCTGCTCGAGTTCCTCGCGCGTCGCCACGTAATGTTGCAAGCTGGGACGCGTGACGAAAAGCGATCCGTGTTTGGTCAACTCCAGAAGATCAAACGGTGGCACTGCCCCGCTGGCGCCGCCAAATAACACCAGATAACCGCGCGGACGCAGCACCTTCAGATCGCGCGCAAAAGTATCCTTGCCCACACCGTCATAAACGACGTGCACTCCGCGGCCGTCAGTTAATGCTCGGGTTGCAGTTTCAAAATCCTGTTGCGTGTAAATGATTACTTCATCCGCGCCGGCATCGCGCGCGAGTTGCGCCTTAGTTTCCGAACCGGCTGTGCCGATTACACGAGCGCCAAGCTGCTTCGCCATTTGCACCAGCAGCAAACCAACACCTCCCGCGGCCGCGTGTATCAGCGCCGTCTCGCCACTCTTTATCTTATAAGTGGTATGACTCAGATAATGCGCCGTCATTCCCTGGAGCATTGCAGCCGCGGCCTGTTCGAAGTCGAGCTCATCAGGAATCCTGACGAGACGATCCGCGGGGACCGCAGCATACTCGGCATAACTTCCCAGGCTGCCTGTGTAAGCAACGCGATCGCCGAGTCTAAGGATCGTGACTTCCGTGCCTACGGCCACCACCAAGCCCGCGCCTTCCTGTCCATTGACGAAAGGCAGCGGCGCCGGATAACGGCCCTCGCGAAAATAAACGTCGATGAAGTTCACGCCCGCCGCTTTAATCTGAACGAGCGCTTCGTTGGGTTTAGGATCGGGAACGGGAAGGTCTACGAGTGTCAGCACCTCAGGCCCACCCACCGTGGCAACTTGAATAGCTTTCATGTGGGGAAGAATACAGGAGGCAGGAGACAGAAGTCAGTAGTCGGTAGTCAGTAGACAGTGGCGAGTGGTCAGGGGCCGTAAAGGCACGATCCGACAGTGGCTTTGTCTTCTGACTTCTTTATTTTGTCTTCTCCCTTGGCCCTACGTATGCGGTGAGAGTCTCTTGATCAATCCACCCTCGGCATCGGCGAGGGGATGAACAACGATGAATGCGCCTGAATCCACTCCGTGGGCGGCAGTTCTTATCCTCCCAATCTCCAGCCGCGTAACCACGCAAAATAGAATGTCCTGTTCATCGTCGCTCATACCGCCGCGGCCTTTGTAAACCGTGACGCCTCGCTGGAGTTCGCGAAGGATCAGCTGCCGTATTTCCTCGCTGTGCTCAGACATGATAATGACCGCCGTGTATTCCTCGACGCCGTGGATCAGGAAGTCGACTGTTTTGGACGCTGCAAAGTAGGTCAACATCGAATACAGAGCTGACTCAATTCCGAGAAAGAACGCAGCCGCTGAAAAGATAAAA
>DATLBQ010000126.1:0-15543 GCA_035526805.1 Pyrinomonadaceae bacterium | reverse complement strand
CGAGTGACGCATTCACGGAATCGCAAAAACAGATCATCAACAAGGAGCTACGCGAGATCGTGCTCGAGCCTGCGAAGTATCCTGAGATCATTTTCAAGAGCACAGAGGTCAAAGGAAAATTACTGTCACCCGGGCAGTATGATCTCAAGATTGGCGGGGATCTCACGCTGCATGGCGGGACCAAACACATCGAGATTCCTGCAAAGGTAACTGTGACGGGAAAGGATTTGCGGGCCGTAGGCGAATTCAGTATTGACCGCAGCGACTTCAACGTGAAAGCAACGTCAGCATTTCATGGCATGGTGCGCGTGCGGAAGAAAGTAAAGTTTACGTTCGATATTGTTGGACATCGGATGTAACGCAAACGTTAATTTGCGGCGCTGCTATTACTCTCAAGTCGACGTTCAACGAAGAACCGCTAACAGTTTGCGCTACTCATAGCCGTTCGGATGCGCCTGCATCCAGCGCCAGGCTGACTCAATGATCACGCCTAAATCCTGGAACTCGGGGTTCCAACCAAGCTCGCGTTTTATCTTGTCGGAGCTGGCGATCAAAACCGCCGGATCACCCGCACGCCTTGGACCAATACGAGCGGGAATGCTTTTGCCGGTGACTTCACGCGCGGTCTCCAACACTTGATTCACGCTGTAGCCTTCGCCACCGCAGCCAAGATTGTAAACGCGACCGCCGCCGCTGGTCTCAAGCGCTTTCAATGCCAGAATATGCGCGCGTGCCAGGTCGATCACGTGTATGTAGTCGCGTAGGCAGGTGCCATCAGGAGTCGGGTAGTCGTCGCCATACACTTCGACAAACTCGCCTATGCCGACGGCAACTTGCAACGCGATGGGGATGATATGCGATTCCGGCGAGTGATCTTCGCCACAGCGTTCACTTGCGCCGGCAGCGTTGAAATAACGCAGAGACGCGAAGCATAAGTCGTAAGCTTCGGCGTACCAGCGCATCGCATGCTCGAAAGCAAGTTTAGATTCACCGTACGGGTTCGTGGGATCGTTAGGAGCGGTCTCTTCGATCGGCACTTTTTCCGGCTGGCCATAGGTCGCCGCACTTGAAGAAAAAACAATGCGCAGCACGTTGGACGCGCGCATTGCGTCCAGCAATGTCAGACCGTTTACTATGTTGTTTTGATAGTATTTGGCCGGATTTTCACATGATTCACCGACCAAAGAATCTGCCGCCATGTGAACCACAGCTTCGACCCGATTGTTCGCAAGTGTTTCTCGCAGTCGTTGAGCATCAGCCAAATCCGCGTGAACAAAATCGGCGCCCTCAACCACAGCCTGCCGATGACCTTTGTAGAGGCTGTCATAAACGACCACGTGGTGACCGTCGTTCAGCAGCTCTTCGGTAACTACACTGCCTATATATCCAGCTCCGCCGGTTACTAAAACCTTCATAAATTTGCAAGTCCTTGTGTTATCTGCGGACGCGACTTCATGTTGAGCCACCTTGTTGACGCTACGACACGCTAAAGCTTATCGGACATCAGCACACTTGCGTCAGAGTTTGCGCGGGAACTCACGCATTGCTTGGAATATTATTTCTGATTGAAGACTAAATATAACTGCGGGCCGCAGCGAAAGTCTATTTTGCGGTGTTAGAGCTGCGATCAGTCGAGAGCAGAAGGTGACGGGTTGCTGTTAAGCAAACAAGCGGTTAGGTGTGGGCCATCTTGGGTTGGACCGCAGCCGGCGCGGCCGAAGCTGACTCCGACGGCGCGTAATAAAGAATGCGGTTGCAGTTCTCGCAGGTAACTACTTCGTCGCCACGTCTAACCTGGGCCATGGCCTGTGGCCGCAAGGCCATGAAGCACGCCATGCACGCGCCGTTGCGCGCTTCGGCCACCGCCACGCCGTCGCGAATGCGAGCACTGATGCGAACGTAGAGCGCTCCCATAGCTTTCGGCAAAGCGGCCACTAAGCGCTCGCGTTCCGTGCGGCTGCTGGCAAGCTTTTCCGCCTGTTGGCTAGTTTCTTCGTCGAACTCCCGCAGTCTTGCTTCACGATCGAAGTTTAGCGATGCGACTTCGTCAGCGCGTTCCGCAAGCGAAGCTTCGGCCTTTTCAAAGGCGTCCATCTGTTCGAGAATTTGCGTTTCGAGAGTCGTGATCTGCTTGCGCGCGGCATCAGCCTCACGAATGGCGGCGGTGTACTCGTCCTGTTTCTTTGACGACATCAGGTTGCGTTCAGCGCGTTCGACGCGCGTTCGCTGTTCACCAACTTCTGTTTCCAAACGCGTGCGCGCATGTCTGGCTTCGTCGCGAAGATTTTCGAGACTGCGAATTTCAAAGGCGCGCCTGTCGAATTCTGACTCGATCTCGGCGCGCCTTTGCGGTATCGCTTCTAGTTCTGCTTGTAGTTTTCTTATGCTTGAATCCAGGTTTTGTAGAGCGACTAATTGCTGTAATTCCGCTTTCACTCTTTATTATCTCCTTAAAAGATCGGGGGGCCGGATTTGATATGTAGCAGGTCAATCATCGGAACGATTATCAGGCATTCACCGTGATCCGCGCAAGTTGGGCACTATGGCGAGCTTCGAGGGGATCTGGGGTCGACGAATATGACGACTGCGAGCGATAGCGACGGGCTCCGGCAAACCTACAGTCGTGGGAAGTGGAACGGGACGCGGTCGCTACTTCTCACCGGTTCCGATTTTGTGTGGTTGCGACGGCCTTCATAGCGTTAACCCGCCCGCCCGCTGAAACTTTACCCTGCAACCCGGGCACTTTATCTACCGATTCAAGTAACGACGAACGTAGTCGATCCACCGAAAGATCCGGATGGGTGGATAGCACGAGCGCCGCAACTCCGCTGACTATCGCCGCCGCCATTGATGTGTCCGAGCGCAACTGATATTCGTTGCCGAGGGAAGTCGTCAAAATGTCTTCACCCGGCGCCGCAATGTGCACGCTCTGTGCGCCATAATTTGAAAACGGAGCCAGCGTATCGCCGTTGTTACTGGCAGCGACGCTAAGAATATTTCCAATGGCGTAGCTTGACGGATAGCGTGGATTCGTATCGTTATTTGTGCCGGTGCTTCCGCTTGAAACAACAAAGAATATTCCTGCTCCATTCGCTGCGCGAATTACATCTTCCAAAGCGCGCGAGCGTTCCGCTAATGCCCAACCTACATTGATCACACGAATATTTACTCCGGCGCGTTTTCTTTCAATCGCATAGTTGATGGCCTCCAGCGCGTCACCAACGTATCCAAACCCGCCGGCATTGATAAATTTCAGCGGCATGATCTCGGCCCCGGGATTAACACCGCAGACACGCAGGCCGTTCCCGCAGTGAGCGCCGATAATTCCCGCCGCAGCGGTCCCATGTCCGTTTTCATCGACCGGATCTCCATCATTCCCCGCCGCGTTATAGCCATGAACGTCGTCGATAGTGCCGAGATCCCGGTCATGGTAGGGCATTATGTGCGCAGGCCGGGTCCAAATATTATTGACCAGTCCGACGTGCGTGTATTCGACGCCGCTATCCAACACGCCAACGACAATCGTGCCGCCTTTCATTTGATTCCCCGCCTCTGGGACTGCGATCCGGGCCAACGCCCATTGCCCTGCCAGGTTGGAACTTTCTCCGCGCGTCAGATTCTCAGCTTTGACAACTCGACTGACGTCGATCTCGTAGTTCGCTTCCGCGTATTCAACTTCGGGCAACACGCCATATTGAGCGGCGACCTCGGCGGCATCTGCGTTGTCACGATCGTCAATCGCGGTTAGACCTGGGACTGCTTCGATTTCATCCTGCGGTTGATCGTGGAAGCGGGTGATGATTTGATTAAGCTTGTCAGTCGAAATACCAGCGCGAAATTTAACAAGAACCTCGGGCCGCGTCGCGACGGAACTCTCTTCAATTCCGGTTTGCGCGACGTCCTTACGCGATTTCGATTCGGAAGGGATGATGCGAACTGAGGAGGGCAACTGCTTCTGTAGTTTTCTAACCTGACTGACAAGAGCGACTGCTAGCAGAATCACCAGCACGATCGCGATGTAGAGGATGTATTTGTTGCGACTCATCTCTCTGGGTTACGAACAGAATCAGCCGCGGATGAACGCGGAATTACGCGGATATGAAAAAATAATTAGTGACGGTTTCTGGTATTAAATCAGCGTATATCCGCGTTAATCCACGGCCCCAATGTTCTTTTGATCAAACCAGGTCGCCGGCGGTGTGCTGGAGCAGCACCGCGACTGCGATGGCGGCTGTCTCTGCCCGTAGGGTGCGTCCGCCAAGCGTGATGATGGTCCAGCCCGTTTGTTGCGCGGTCTCAAGCTCGTCGTCCACCCAACCGCCCTCCGAACCGACCAACGCAATCACCTCAGAAGTCGATATTGGCATTGCTTCCTTCAATGGCTGTCCATTTCGTTCCGAAAACATCAGGTAGTCCGCTTCGGACTGCCTGCCGGTCTGGTGAATTAAGGATGTAAACGAAACGGGCGCGGCGATGGCCGGTACGGCGGCGCGGCCGGACTGCTTCGCGGCTTCGAGTGCAATTCTTTGCCAGCGTGAGACACGTTTCAGGGCATCCGCTTCATCCCGCAGGCGAATGTCGGCGAGCTTCGTTACGACCGGCACCACGCGGACCACTCCCAGCTCGGTGGCTTTCTGAACGACCAAATCAAACTTCTCACCCTTAAGCAAGGCCACGGCGAGGGTTAATGCCAACGGAGATTCGGGCCGAGCAGGAGCGATTTCCGCGATAACTTTGAGCTGGGCCGTGTCGCGGCGGCTTTCCTCGATGCGGCAACGAAATTCTTTTCCCTTGCCATCGAAAACATAAACGTCATCGCCAATCTTTAGACGCAACACCTCACGAAGATGGCGCGCTTCGTCTGTCGCGAGCGTCACGCTGTCGAGTCTCGGAGTGAAGGCGCTCTGCGGCGCATAGAATCTGCGACGAGTCATCGTAAGTAGGACAGGCATTCCTGCCCGTCTGAGCAGTTCAAATCAGGGGCGAGCAAAACCAGATATTTTCCATTTATTATTCAAATGCTTCGTTTGTCATTACCCGTTCAATAACGCGTTCCTTAGGAGCATCAATGAAAAAATGAAAAATGATAAATGGAAATTTTCTTTTGCTTGCTAGTCAAACGATCACGGCAAGTGGGACAGACAGGAATGCTTGTCCTACACAACGATTGCCACCCACTCTCCGTCTTGTATCACGTCTTTGACTGTCGAAACTCCGGACTTCTGAAGACTAACTCTTACTAAATCCACCTGCGAGTCGAGAATTCCCGAAAGAATCAGATGGCCGCAGGTAACAGTCAAAAGCAAGGGTAACAGCGGCGCGATTACATTTGCCGTCAAATTTGCGCACACTAATTCAGCAGACGCTGTCGTTTCTCCAACGGGGCCTACCCGAAAATAGATGTGGCCCGCTCCATTCAAACGCGCATTCTCTTGTGCAATCGCAATCGCTTCAGCGTCTGTGTCACAGGCTTCAATATGCGCGTCAGGAAAAAGCTTTGCGGCGGCGATAGCCAGGATGCCGGTTCCGGTTCCTACGTCGAGAAAACTTGAGCCGGTAAAATATTTTTCAATAGCTGCGAGGCACAGACGCGTGGTTTCGTGAGTTCCCGTGCCGAACGCCATGCCCGGTTCAATTCGAATAATGAGTCGGCTCTGATTATCGCTTATCTCGGCCCACGGCGGCGCAATAATAAAACGGTCGCCGACCGCAACCGGCTGCCAGCTTTTCCTCCACTCTCCCAGCCAATCGTGATCATTTAGTTCACGAACCGCCATTTCTCGAACAGAAGACGACGGCAGTTGATAGATTCGAAACGCCTCGTTTAACGCTGCCCGCACGCGCTCACGGTTGGGAACCTCATCAAAATAGGCAGTGACTCGTAGCAACTCAGTCTCAGCGTCGTTGGTTTCCGTCCCCAGCGTGCCTGCCTCCATCAATGCGTATTCTGTAGCTTCGGAAGCTTGCGGTTCGATTAACACGTCCAGCGCATACCACTTCGGTGATGACATAAGACTCCACAAAAGGTGAATCGTAGATCGTAAATCGCGAATCGACTAGACCGCAAAGGTAAGTCCTGGTTGGTTTCCGGTAACGCAAACTGTCAGTTTGCGGGCGCGTTGAACGCCGTTCACCATCGCAAACTAACAGTTTGCTTTACGCTTGAAAGCTGATGTGTGTTTTTGAGTGCGCAATCGCTTTCAACTTGCGCGCGGCGAGTGATAGTCTACTCAGGAAATTGAGCGCTGTTTACTCTCGAACATCGATACCACTTCAGCTATTCAAACATCCAAGCGGGGAGTCACTAAGTGCCTGGATTTCTCGAACATCAGCTCGCTGATGATCTTTCTCGCCATCGCCAACATCGGGTTCATCTTCCTGCTCGTCTCTTTGGTGTTGGAGATAATCGAATTGGCTGCAACCAGCACCTGGAATAAGGAGTGAGCAAGCATTCCCCTTCGTAGATCCGCTATGACAGATCGAAATAAGCAGGTTCGTTGGTGGTTATTGCTCTTCGTTACCGCCATCGCTCTCTATCTTTGCTGGCTGATGGTGAGGCCTTTCGCCGGTGTGCTGGCCTGGGCCACGGTGCTGGTAATCGTCTTCTATCCGATGCACCAACGACTGGTCAGCAAAACCAAGCGGCCCGCACTCAGCGCCTTGTTGTCGTGTGTTCTGGTAATCCTGACGATCCTGGTCCCCGTGGTGCTGGTGACGATCGCCGTGCTTAGGGAATTTTCCGGGGCCGCGCAGAGCTTGCAGTCCAACCTGGCCCACTTCCTGGATCCCAATTCGCCTTTGACCGGACGCCCGCTGCGTTGGCTTGGCCAATTTGTAGACGTCGAACAGCTTCGTTCCCAGGAACAACTGCTTGGCTGGTTGAAGGGAAGGAGTGGTGCCATTGCCGGCCAAACACTCGGTTTTCTTGGTGGTGCAATCGGTGTACTCGTGCAGATGTTTTTCGTTGTCTTCACGATGTACTACCTGTTTCGCGACGCGGATCGAATTTTTGCGGCCATCAGAGACGCCTTACCACTTGAAAAGAAACAGGCTGAGGCGATTTTGGCAAGGACGCGTGACGTCGTGGGCGCCAGCGTCTATGGCGTTTTCAGCATCGCCATCGTTCAGGGGACCCTGGGGGGATTGGCGTTCTGGGTTCTCGGCCTGCCTTCCGCGATTGTCTGGGGCGTGGCCATGATTTTTCTCTCGATGATCCCGATGTTGGGAGCGTTCATCGTTTGGGTCCCGGCAGCGATCTATCTTTTCGCCACCGGCCACTACGTCAAGGGAGTCGTGCTGGTCCTGTGGGGCACGCTGGTCATCGGCACGATTGACAACTTCCTCCGGCCGAAGCTTGTTGGTGGCCGGACCAAGCTGCACGAGCTGCTAATCTTCTTTGCCGTGCTGGGCGGGTTGCAGGTTTTTGGTGTGTTGGGAATCGTGCTTGGACCAGTGGTGCTGGCGATTACTTTAGCATTGGTCGACGTGTTTCGCGCCGCTGAGCATGCTGCGGAAGTCTGACCGTGCCCTGCACGAAAGCGGACAGCGCGAATGAGCGGTAGCGACCAAACTAATAGTTTGCTTTACAAATTGGGACATTACCCGAACGAGCGTAAAAGTACCGTGTACTCCGCGAGTAGCTTAAGATACGCGTCCTAAATGCCATCGTCCATTCCCATCAACACCGCCACAAGCGGCGAATCCCACGATTACAAGATCTGGAAAATCATCGCGGCGTCCGCTGTCGGCACGATGATCGAGTGGTACGACTTCTACATCTTCGGCAGTCTCGCGACTGTAATCTCGCCCCTCTTCTACCCGCAGGGAAATAATACCCTCGCGCTGATTGCTTATCTCTCAACGTTTGCGGTTGGCTTTGTTGTTCGTCCGTTTGGCGCTCTCTTCTTCGGACGCATAGGCGATCTGGTGGGACGCAAGTACGCGTTTCTCGTGACGCTGCTAATTATGGGTGGCGCGACCTCGCTTATCGGCTTCCTGCCGACCTATGCCACGATCGGTATTGCAGCGCCGATTATCCTGCTGGCGATTCGCATTCTGCAGGGGCTGGCGCTCGGCGGCGAGTATGGCGGGGCGGCAGTTTACGTGGCTGAGCACGTGCCTGACGCCAAGCGTGGGTTCTACACGAGCTTCATCCAGATCACGGCCACGCTTGGATTATTCCTATCGCTGGCGGTGATCCTGGCCGTGCAGAACCTGATGAGCAAGGAAACGTTCAGCTCGTGGGGCTGGCGCATACCGTTCCTCATTTCGATCTTTCTCGTTGGCATCTCCCTGTACATTCGCCTGCGCATGAAGGAGTCTCCGATTTTCCAGCATCTCAAGACGGCGGGCATGACTTCGGCGAAGCCTTTGAAGGAAGCCTTTACCAAGTGGAACAACTTGAAGCGAGTTCTAATCTCACTATTCGGCGCGACGGCGGGCCAGGGTGTCGTTTGGTACACCGGACAATTTTACGCTTTGTTCTACCTGCAAACGGTTCTCAACGTGAACACGACTTCGGCAAGTTACCTCATCGCCGTCGCCTTGCTGTTAGGTATGCCGTTTTTCGTCGTCTTCGGTGCATTGTCTGATCGCCTGGGACGCAAGAGAATCATTATGCTCGGATGTTTGCTGGCGGCGGTTTCTTACATCCCAATTTATCGAGCGATGCAAAGCGCCGCCGGGTCTAACGTGGTGACCGCTTCACCGGTACGAAACGCGGTCACCGGTTCCATCAACCTCACGCCCCAGACTTATGTTGACGGCGCACTACAGCCGGCTAAGCAAGTCTTGCCCTACAGTGATTTCGCGAGCCTTATTAGTAATCCGATTGCGTGGAAACTGATCCTGCTCGTGTTCATTCAGGTGATTTTCGTGACGATGGTTTATGGTCCAATCGCCGCCTATCTCGTGGAAGCGTTTCCGGCACGGATTAGATATACGTCGCTATCGCTGCCTTACCACATCGGTAATGGCGTGTTTGGTGGGTTGCTGCCGTTGATTGGGCTTTACGTGGTTGCGCAGACCGGGAATATCTACGCCGGACTGTACTACCCGATCATCGTCGCAGGCGTGACCTTCATTGTTGGTTCGCTGTTGCTCAAGGAAACCAGACACGTTCTGATCTGGGAAGAGACGGAGACTGGGTCACAAGATAATTTAGCCGCGGATTAACGCGGACGGACGCGGATCAGAAAGAAAACGAGCTAGGGTGGAAATACAAATCGAAAATGCCCAACTTTATCGTTTACGCTTTCCTTCCGACCCGCGTCCATCCGCGTAAATCTGCGGCTAACTGCTTTTATCCCTGACGGATGCCGAGGTCATCAAGCAAACCCACTTTATCCCGCCAGTCTTTCTCGACCTTTACGAACAGCTCAAGATGCACGCGATGTCCCAGCATGCTTTCGATATCGCGACGCGCCTCGATGCCGATTTCTTTCAAGCGCGCCGCGCCTTTTCCAATCACTATCTTTTTCTGTGAGGCCCGCTCGACAAAAATCGCGCAGTGGATACGCGTAAAGTCTTCCCTTTCCTCTTCCCACTTTTCCACCACCACCGCAGTCACGTAAGGAATCTCTTCTGCCGTCGTTTGCAGAATCTTCTCGCGCACGATCTCCGCCACCATGGTGCGCACTGATTGGTCGGTAAAATCATCTTCGCCGAAGAGCGGCTCACTCTCCGGCAAGTGTTTGATCATTTCTTTGGGCAGGACGTCAACCACGTTTCCGCGCAACGCTGAGATCGGAATGAGTTCGGCCCAGTCATACTCATTTCGATACCATTCGAGTAGCGGCAACAGCGCAGACTTGTCCTTCAGTTTATCGATCTTGTTAAGCAGCAGCAGCGCAGGCTTCTGCGAACGTTGGATTAGCTCCAGGACAAATTTATCGCCGGCGCCTGTGGACACGGACGCGTCACGAATGAGACAAACCAAATCCACGCCCATCAGGGCGTCCTGAACCGTCGCCATCATGCGCCGGTTCATTTCATAACCCGGCTTATGGACTCCCGGCGTATCAACCAAAACAATTTGACCTTCGGGTTTGGTGATGACGCCCTGAATTTTGAACCGCGTAGTTTGCGGCTTGTCAGAAACGGCAGCGATCTTCTGGCCGACGAGTTGATTCAATAACGTCGACTTGCCCGCATTCGGTCTGCCGATGAATGCCACGTAGCCGCTGCGATAGTTGTTTTCATCCATCTCAATCATTGTTTGGTTGCCGTTGCTGCATTCTTTTTGCGCGTTATCTTAATCACTTCTCTAACAGCACTTATAACCAACTCCGGATAGTCGTGATGGATGAAGTGGCCGCTCCTGGTTGCGACTATTTGCTTGCCCTTTGCCGAACGATGCACCAGGTCTTGCTGAAGTTCCTGACGAATCTCCTCAAATTTCGGGGCCAAATATGCCAAAGGTCCCTCACCACCCGGCTGAGCGTTGGCCGCAGTCAAAACGATGAGGGGAATGTTGGCGTGCCATTTAGCCAACCTTGCTTTCCGGTCACTGTTTTCTTTGAAGTCGATTTTCTCGGGACTAGTGACTTCAAACGCTTCGGGTGGGAATTGTTTCTTGATCTCTTCTGGGATCAAGGCGTCCATTCTCGCGAACTGATCTTCGTGGGCCGAGTCCACCAGCACCATGCCGACTACCGCTTTCGGGTACCTGCGCGCATATTCGCGAACGTTGATCCCGCCGAGCGAGTGACCGACCACTACCAGTGGTCCCGAAACGCCTGCCCGAGAAAGTAAGTTATGTAAGTCCAGAACAATCTGAGTGATGGTTTGCGTGTGTAGGGATGGATCGCTGTTGCCCAAACCCGCACGGTCGTAAATACAGACTCGCGCAAACTCCGCTATTTTCGGTTGAATGCCAAGCCAACTTTCCGATGAGTTTCCCATACCCGCATCCATGACGACCACGGGAACACCCTTGCGCATGCGCCCTTCACAGTTGATGTACAGCTTGTACCCGCCGACGTCCAGGCGACGATGAAACGACGTTTTTTCAAGGAGGAATGTTCGGACGTTCAAATATGCGGCATGGTTATCGACCACAACGTCTAGCACCGAGTTCATGTGTCCCTCGCCGTCGTCCTTCGTTTTTGAATTCTGGGGATCCACGGTCCAACGGTTCTTATCCACGACAAACTTGTACTGGTAGGTGCCCGGCGGGAGCTTGATGGTGACTGACCAATCCGCACCCTTCCTGCTCATAGGTGTGCTTTGAATATCCCAATTATTGAACGTTCCAGCCAATGCGACTGATTTCGCGTTCGGGTGATCTTGCAGACGAAACGTAATGCTGGCTGGCGACGTAGTTGTTTGCGGGTTTGGCTGACTACGCACAGTCTGAGCGAAGCAATTGACAGCGGGGATGATGCCAACCAGAAGCAAGCACCACGGCAGGAAATGTCTGTTTGATTTTGAGGCCGGCGCGCTCGCGAACATGCTTATCGATCTTCTCCCACCGCCGCGGGTGTTTGATATCTCCGCTGACGTGCCCACTCTTTACCGACACGATTAACTCGGTCAAGTGATGCTTGTAATTCATCTCGCTTTGCTTCAAGCGCATCGTCACCCGCATCTGCGGGTACGTAGATTGGTGGTGCAATGTCTACGCGCGCATGGGAAAAAGGAAAAGGAACCTGGAAGCCATCCCAACTTCGTTTTGCCTGCCAAAATCTTTGCATCGTGATCGTAAACGGCAGAATCGGTTGACCCGTCTTTTTTGCGAGTAGCACAGCGCCCACCTTGGCGACATATCGCGGTCCTTTTGGTCCGTCAATCGTAAACCCTGCCGGCGACCCGATCCGGATCAGTCGGGCCATTTCCACGATCGCTCCGACAGCGCCCCGCGTACTTGAACCGCGCGCTGCGCCGTAGCCGAATCGTTGAATAAACCTGGCGATATATTCGCCGTCGAAACTCTGCGACGTCATCACCACGATGCGGCGATTTCGCCAAAAGTAAGTGGAAAGGAATATGCGGTTGTGCCAGCAAGTGTAGATTGGCAGGTGATCGTCGCGGGTGGCCGCTTCCCAGTTTTCCCAGCCTTCAACTTGCCAACGTATGGTCCGACCGATCACCTTAATCAATACAAAAAACGTGAGGTCGGCAGCGCGAATGAGGAATCGCTTCTTCATTGGGAAGGACGAAAGATCCGCAAACTCATAGGCGCGTGTGATCGTCTTGTCTGAGGCGCGCGCAGGTTTGAACTGTTGTTGGGCAGAGGCTTGCATGGGGTTCGGGAAGTATAGCGGAGAGGGCGGGCTAAAGGGGAACAGGGGAAAAAGGTAAAAGGGGAAAGGGTAAAGGATGAAAAGGGGGAAGAGGGGAAAAGGGTAAGGGGGAAGAGGTAACGGCGAAGAGGATGCATCGACACGAATGGCGCTTACCCTCTCCCTTTGCCCCTGCGACCTTTACCCATCCCCTTGTCCCCTGTTACCCCATTCTTAGTGGTAAATTTCCGGTTCGCCGGGAGGCCGCGTTTTCCAACGCTTGTGAATCCACAACCATTGATCCGGGTAAAGACGAATCATCCGTTCCACCGCCGCCGCAAAGCGAGCCGTGTTGACCTCGATGTCCCTATTCGTATCGCCGGTTCGCACTAACTCGACCGGCGGGTCGCCGTGAAAAAAATAGCGCTTTCGTTTCTTGTCCCACACGGCGCAGGTTGGAATCACAATCGCATCGGTCTTCAATGCGAGCGTGGCAATGCCCGCCGTTGTACAAGCAAGCTTTCCAAAGAAGGGCACAAACACCCCTTCGCGCGTTTGCGTGTTGAGATCTGACAAGATGCCCAACGTGCCGCCCTGACGCAGAACCCTTAGCGCCTGTCGTGCGGCGCTTTGTTTATCGATTGCTCGATTTCCGAAACGCGTCCTAATCGCCTCTACCATTTCTTCTACGCGCGGATTATCGAGCGGACGTACCAAAAAACTTAGTGGATACTCGAGTGCCGACCAGCCGAAACTATGCAGCTCCCAGACGCCCAGGTGGCCAGTTAGAAAAATTACTCCGCGCTTGTTTTTCTCAGCTTCCCTCAGATGCCGGAGACCTACTTCGTCATACTCAATCAGCTTACGCAGCTTCTCCGGTGTGGCCCGAGGAAGCTGGCTAAACTCGCCCAGCAACCGACCGAGGCTTTCGAAGCAGCCGCGCAGCATTAACCTTCGCTCGCGCTCGGCAAGTTCAGGGAACGCGATTTTGAGATTGCGCATACCGGTTCGCCGTAAGTTACCGGGCAAGAGATAGGCTAATCTTCCGACCGTCAAGCCAATCGCTATTGCGGCGCGGCGTGGCAAGATTCCGAGACCCGACAGAATTGTCCGAGCAAGTGCATATTCGAAAGACGTCTGAAGTTTGCCTGGTTTGGCCATGAATCCTTGATGGTAATGAGTCCAAAGTCCAAAGTCCAAGGTCCAAAGTGCGGGTCGCGACGGTAGTTGACTTTGGACATTGGACTTTAAACATTGGACTTAGTATTGCCCAGTGATATATTTCGAACGCCGCGACCCGGGATATCGTAATGCTCATTTGGAGGCGGCGGGCGGCAGCTATAGCCTCTTCCATTCTCTCCTCGGACATCACGGCAGATTGGAGTGGGATGCAGAAACGTAGAATTCTCATCGTCGACAACAACGATGAGCTGCGTGTCATACTCGAAAACGCGCTCGGCAGCCTGGGACACGAGGCTGTCGTAACGGGCGATCGCGACGAAGCCCTGAGCCGTGACGACCTCGACCAATTTGATCTCATCATCAGCGACCTTACCGAAGAAGACCCGACCGATAAGCTGGAGCATTCAAACGGCAACGCCTCAAACGATCATCCTCGTCGCCATCTGCTCACTCGAGTTGTGCCAAACGCCGCCGAGCCAACTATCGTGAAAGCTTTTAAGATGGTCGCAGCAAACTACCTGCGATTCCCTTACAACAAAAACGAGCTGCGTGAAATCGTCGAACAAACGCTGTCTTACAAACTGCGTTATGTAGACGATCCCAGTTTGCTCTCGCACACTCACGAAAAAATTGAATTTGAGTTGCCCAGCGATATCACCTTGATGAACGGTGTGCTGCAGTACCTGTTGGAACGGGTCGCGAAGATGGGCGTGATTGAGCTCGAAAAATCCAACCTCTTCATCGCGCTTGATGAAGCATTCGTCAACGCGGTTAAGCATGGAAACAAAAACGATCCCACCAAGCTGGTCCGTGTAGGCGCTGAACTCTCTCCGAAGGAAGCTAGTTTCACAGTCGAAGATGAAGGCGAAGGCTTCGACGTGCAAACCATACCCGACCCTTGCGATCCCGCTAATCTCTTCAAATCTTCAGGCCGCGGCGTCTTGCTCATCTACAACATCATGGACGAAGTTGAGTACAATGCGCAGGGCAATCGTGTAAAAATGGTGAAGCGTCCAGAAGCCGCGCTCGAGACTCAACTAGTTGAACCAGGCAAACCAAACGACAAACACGCCGGCAACGTCTGAAGAAGTTTTCCCGCGGCAACCAGCGACCACTCAAACTCCCGATTTATTACTCAGTTTCTGGCAAGCGTGGCAATGGTGGTTTGTTCCTGCTGTAGTTGGACTATTGCTGGTGCTGTGGTTTGTCGATCCCTTCATTGGCGATTGGGACGGCATGGACTACACCATGCTCTCGTTGGCGGGCTATCCGTCTTCGATGGCGCTCGGGCGAAATCTTTTCATCTTTGGAAACCACGCTCTCTACCAAATAGCGCGCTCGCTTTTTAACGTACAACCGGAACACGCTTATCTTATTTTCAAGTACGCGGTCGTGGTGCAGGCGCCGCTAGCAGTGATTGCGTGTTGGGTAGTAGCGCGGGACTTTTCGAAGTCTATACACACAGCCACTCTCGCCGCGCTGTTTCTTGTGTTTTCTCCGGTGTTTGTGCTCTACAGCGGGCAGGTGATGACTGATGTTCCTTCGGTACTTTTGCTGGCGGTCGCTTTGATTCTCCATTATCGCGGGCTGCAAAAGGAGAGTGCGTGGCTGGTGGTTGCGGGTGCGGCTCTGCTGGGCCTGGGTGTCAATCTTCGAGAGACTATCGGGTTTTATGCGCCGTGGCTGGTGATTGCTCCGTTCGGTTGCGGTTGGAAATTTACCCGCCGTCATTTGGGCTTAGTCGCGCTGTCATGTTTGACCTTTTTCTTTTGCGCTGCCGGCTGGTTTGCCTTTTGGTTCATCACGGACGAGCACTATCGCTGGATTTGGTTTGGCTGGCGCGAATCAATGCGGCAGGAAACAGCACGCCACCCGGTGTCGCTGCATAATCTGCGGCCCTATCTTGCGTACTTTTTTGTAACGGCTCCACTCCTGCTGCTCTCGCTGCCTTCCGCCTTATGGAACGAGTGGCGCGAGCGAAAACTGTCGCCGTTGTTGTTACTCGGCGCGATGGGTTTGTTAACTGATCTGATGCTGTTTCTTAATTACAGCACCGCGGTTAACTGGCGTTACTTCTTAACCGGTCTGCCCGCAATCGCACCCATATCTGCGAACTTTCTTATCCGCGTGCTCACGCGAC
>DATLBQ010000125.1:0-12314 GCA_035526805.1 Pyrinomonadaceae bacterium | reverse complement strand
CGGCTTGTCTTCTTTTGTTCCGGCCGGCGTAAGCGGAAGCTTGCACGTAGGACACTCCATTTCCCAACGTCGCTCAAGCAACTGGCTATCTTGACGCAACTGGGGATACACCAGGCCGCAATCGCCGCAACGATAAGCACCTTCTCCGTAGATCGACATCGATGAAGCAACAATCAGTTTCTTGATCTTGTTGCGCTGCTGGATGACCTTTTCCAGCAGCACGGCAGTTCCAAGATCATTCGCTCTAACATAGCGATCGATTTCATACATCGATTGGCCGACTCCAACTTCGGCAGCCTCATGAAAGACGACGTCAACATTCTCCAGCGCCCTCTCAACTACCGCCGCATCGCAAACATCTCCCTGAACAAAGTCGGCTGCCGGATTCAAATGTTCAGGCATTCCGTCTTCATGAACCTGTGAAACGAGGGCATCGAGGATTCTCACTCGATGTCCCCGCTCAATGAGCGCGTCCACCAGGTGAGACCCGATAAAGCCTGCGCCTCCGGTAACCAGTACGTTGAATTTTTCCAATGTATTGACCCTTCTGCTGCGTATTCAGGAACCCTGATCCTGGATTTGTGTAGTTTGACTTTTCATTCGCGGCAGTCGCTCCCGACCTGCGTCGCGCACTACGGATCGCAGCACCTCGAACACGCGCGGCGCCTGCACGTTTCCCGAGTATTTCGTTTCCACCGTTCGGCGACCGGCACGGCCAAGTTGTTTGCGAAGTTCAGCCGAATGCACGAGCCGGCCCAGCTTTTCGACCCACTCGTCTTCGGAGCCGGCGAGGAACCCATTCTCGCCATCTTGAATAATCTGAGCATTTACTCCGACGGGTGAACAAACTGTCGGAATCCCGAGGGCCATAAACTGCAACGCTTTCAATCCGCACTTGCCTTTGCTCCAGGCATCGTCCGGCAGAGGCATGATTCCGATATCGATGGCACTCAAATCTTCGAGCTCGGTAACAGATCGCCACGCCATTGCTTCAACGTCAAGGCCATCGATTTTGTAGGTGGGTGTGCCGACCACTCGTAGCCGGAATTTCGTTTGCTTTGCGAGTCGCTGAAGCGCGGCCCGCAGTGTGTCCAGATGCTGCACAGTGCTGAAGCTTCCGGTCCAGCCAATGGTTGGCAGCTCGGATTCGTTAGCACTTTCCCTGACCCGATACTTCTCCGTATCAATTGTCGTGGGAACAATCGTGACATTTGCATTTACCTCCCGCGCATACTCCGCAAGATAAGGATTGCCGGCCATCACATGAGCAGACATGCGACAGATCGACTTTGTTTTTGACGCAAACTTCAAATAACTGAGGTAACCGTTGGTGGGACTCCGGTACGATACAAACACGGCGTCGTCAAAATCGAAGACCATCGGCACTCCCGAGCGATGGATCCAGCGCTCGAAAAAAGGTGGACCAAGCAGCGCGGCTTCCCGGAAGACGTAAACGACGTCGTAATCCCTGATCGATCGCATAAGAGACCACCGGCGGGAAATGCCCTCGGCCACCCCGCTCAGTTTCCGCCTTATGTTTCCCGCCTTGTAGAGCAGCGCATGAAGCTCTTCGGATTCAAAAGGGGCGTAAGTTATCTCCACACCGTTTTTGCGCAGCAGCGGTTCCCACTGCTCGAGCCGGTAACGCTGGCCGGGCGAGGTGTCGTAGATACTCGGTACTAGTGCAAGAACACGCATTACATTCTTTGAAACTGCTTTGCTAACGATGTTGGAATAAGGATTTAGTATAGGAGAGGCTTGAAGAGTCGTCCACCGCGCGGTTGACGAACCGGGATTCTTAAGACCACAAACTCATTTTTCGGCGCGAATTTTTAAGGAGTCGCCCATCCTCCCCACATTTAACAGGCTGTTCAACGTTGTCTTCAAAAGCCTGCGTAACGGGCTGTCACTTAGGAACTCATTAAGTTGATAACTCGACTCGACACGGTTAAAGCTCTCGCTTCCCGTGCTGCCGTTCGCCGGCGCAGGATAGGTGGCGCCGCGACGCAGGGCGTGAAGTATTTCAAAAGGATTTGTGCCGTGGGTTGCCAGTTCCACCTGCTTGAATCCAGCGCCGGAAAGCAGTCCTTTCATGCCCGCCAGGGAAAACAGTTGCAGGTGTTCCGGCGGACAAACGATGCTCCAGCCGAGACCCAGGATGCGCGCCGAAATGCCACGACCGTGCGGGGTGGTCCCCCAAAGCAAACCGCCAGGACGCAAAACCTTCGCGCTAGCTTTCAACAGCGCCTTGGGGTCTGGCACGTGTTCAAGGACCTCGCTTAAGATTACCACGTCAAAATGTCGGTCAGGATAACCTGCCTTCTCAAGCTCCCCACAGAAGACTTCAAACCCCTTGCTCGTGACATGATCTGCTGCTGTCCGCGAAACTTCGACACCCGTTGCGTCCCACCCCGCGCGCGCGGCTGCTTCGAGAAATGTTCCCGCGCCACAGCCAACATCTAACAACAGGTTGTTGTTCCGGTAAGGTTCGAATGTGGCTACTATTTCGTCGAGTATACTGTTGATGAACGTCGGGACCGTTAGATTCTCGGAGGTGTAGTACGCGTCGTAATCCTCCTGCTCATTTAGTTCCGGGTTTGTCGCTGTATAGAGCGTGGCACAAACCTGACATGAGAGGAGTTGAAAATCGTTCTTCAACCCGCGACTGTTACTGCGGCGCTGACCACAAGCCGGACAATCACGTTTGTTTGTGTTTGAGCTGTCGTCTTCCATAGTAATCGAGTGCTTCCACATCTACTGTCGAAGACGCTTGTAGACATTCAGGTATCGTTTGCCGCCGACTGTGTGAAGATCGAAGTGAATCCGGCCGGCTTCAACGCAACGCGCGGATGTGCGCGCATCCGCGGCAAGCGCAAGCGCGTCATGGGCAGCGCGCGCTAATTCGGCCGCTGTGAAATCATGTACGACGACGCCAACAGATTCTCTCCGCAACAAATCATCTACATCGCCCACGCCCGCATTGCTAACGACAGGCAAACCAGCGGCTAAGTACTCAGCAATTTTCGTGGGCGACGCCGCAAGTTGAGAAAACGTAGGCTTGCGAAACGAAAGACCCAGGCAAGCGCGTTGCAGGTACCTTGGCACATCGCCCGAAGAAACCGCGCCAATCCAGAAATCTTCCGGCTCTAAACCCACGCGCCGCAGACGTTCACCGGCTTCGTCCGCGGACGACATGGTCAGGATGCGCAAGAACGCTTGCGGTTGTCGGGCGCGCACTTCCAAAAAGAATTTGCCCATCTCCTCAAGCATGTAGAGACCAGTTACGGAACCAGCGTAAATAACTTCAAACCTGTCGGTCGTTGCTTCAGCTTTGGAGGCCGTACCAGTGTAACTGGCGAAATCAACACAGCATGGGATCACTTCGATATTGTTTGCATCGGGCAATCGATTAATAAGCAACCACTTCTTCAAAGCATCAGTGAGTACGACAAGCTGATCGGCTCTTCTAATGCCCGCCTCCTCAAGTCTCTTGATGATTCGGAAGTTGAGCGAGTTCGGTGTCCATACGCCCGCATCAGCGTATTCCTCAGCCATCAACCCGCGAATGTCGAAAATCAGTTTGCATTTCTGAAAGCGAATAGCTAACAGAGCCATCGCCAGAGGAATGTGCGCGCGCGCATGAAGCACATCGATGCCTTGCTGTCGCACAAGCCGGAGAGCGGCGCGTGTTCCCGCTAAGATGTCGTAGAAAGTAGCTGGCACCGAAGGCCTTTTGTGATACGGCAACGCCGACCATTTAATCCCCTCGCGCTGCAAACTAGCCTGCTCTTCCGCTAAGGTCTGCGCCGTCCAGCGCTCACGCATCCGCGGTTCAAACGTCAGCAGATAAACCTCTACTTCCGCCGCCGCCAATTCACGGAGATAAGGAAGAACCTGCGTTCGTACAAGCGGTTCCCGGAGTCCGAAGTAGCAAAGGTAGAGGGTCTTCACGGCTTCGGTCGTGGCTCGGTGATGAGATTGCCTCGGCCCAGGTGGCGCGCCTGACGAATGCGGCGTGAGAGTCTCTTGCCGACGCCCAGGCGCGCCGCGACACTCCAGAAGTGGCGCTCCCGAACCACAGACGGGTACTCACGCAGCGCCTCGCCAAGTTGGTGTAGAGCAAGTGACCACTGTCCCGATAGGTAATAACCATAGGCACAGTGTGTGCGGTTAATCGCGCGAACACGACGGCTTGGGATCCCCAGCGATGCGGGCAGACCGGTCCCTATAACCTTCTCGGTAACTCGCGCACTTTGGCGCTCGAATGTTTCCGGATCGCCCCAGGTGCTGTTGGGATGTAGCCGCCTCCAAACAGTAGGGTGGCCCACGCGACGGAAGTTAAATTTGCATAAAAGCGTGACCCATAGCAGCCACTCTTCCAGCATTACCGCATCAGGATCGAAAACTTCGGTGGTGCCGAAGATGTCTTCGAGGGCAGCGCGTCTGATCAAAACCTCGCCGGGAAAAATGATGAGTTGCTTGAGACAAATCTCACGTTTGAATCTGTCGTCTGCGAAAGCCGGCCGGCGAACGTGTTGGCTGATCACATTGCCGGAAGCATCGATGAGCCCGTGGTCACCGAATGCTGCGGCCAACTCAGCATCATCCGCGAGCGCCTTCACACACATGCTCACGTGATGCGGACGAAATAGATCATCAGAATCCAGGAAGGCAACAAACTCGCCGCGCGCGAGTCTCAGGCCGTGATTCCGCGCGACAGAACGCTCGGCATTCTCCTGCCAAACATAACGGAAGCGCTGGCCCCACGTATTTTTTTTCTGTTCGATGATCGCCGCAGTTTCATCAGTCGAGCCATCATCCACGACAATAACTTCAACTTCCGCGCCCTCCTGATTTAACGCAGATTCTACCGTCAGCGGTAAGTATGCTGCCCGATTGTAAGTGGGGATAACAACGCTGGTGAGTGATAAAGCCATTCTAGTGAACCGGCACCACGTCCATCGACAATCGAGGCCGCCAATCTGCGATCTGTTCCGGAATTAAGTAGTAAACGTTTCCTACTACTGGAAAATTCGCATTGCAGTCGCGGCAAAACAAACCTTCTGAAGCATCGGTCAAATCGTCTTTACACTTTGGGCAACAAAGAATAGAGCGTAGTCGAGCGCGTGCGCGCCGATCCGATTGGCGGCGAGCAATTTTGGCCATCCGACTCTTCAATCCCTCGTTTCTCGAAAGCGTTCGCCGAGGCGCTCGTTTCAACTGTGACGCGAACTCCTTTTTAGTTAAAGGGCCGTTCTGTTCCAGACTCGCCGACGTTCTTTCCCAACTACTGCCGGGCAAACGACGGATGACGCACTTAATATGGCCAACCCAGTCGTAGGCAGTTACGAGTCCCAGCCGCTCCATGTGGTCTACGAAAAAGGCCTCAAAATCGCGATCATTTTCAAACTGACGCGAGAACCACTCATGCAGTTCTACATCATGAAGCTTCCGGGGCTTTTCTTCAAAGACCAGTTGGTCGCCGCGAACCTCGACGTACCAACGATGGAACTCCCAACCGTGCAGAATTTCGCGAACGCGCCCGGGACATTCGACATACCCGGCACGCGCGACCCTACTGAGTTCGGCAAAAAGAGCTTCAGGCTCGTCGACATGTTCGGCGAGGTGCGAACAAATAATATAATCAATGCTGTTGTCATGGAACGGCAGGTGCAGCGCGTCGCAAACGATGAAAGGACGCTCATCGATCGCCAGCGGTTGCTGGCGCTCGGCATCATCGATGAGGAACTTGTCGGCGAGGATGTTCGCCCGCATGCTTGGCATGTGACCGCAGCCAACGTCCACAACTAGCGCGTCGCTGGAAATACCGTGGCGTCGTGGAAAATTCCACCACGAGCGAAGGTTTCGCAATTTACGTAGCATTAAAAACTCTCTGGTCCAACGCCTCGCGCCGTCCACGCGCCAAGTACCACAGCCCCGCAGGATGGGTCAGCAACGCCTGGCATGCGAGGCGGCAGACATCGACGAGCCGCCCTTGTCGCAAGTTAGATTTGGCAAGTACGGAGTAGTGCCAAGAATAAATCAAGCCTTCGCTCGAGGCTACTCCCGGCCAGTGTCGCTGTACACGAGGGCACGAAAACAGCCTCTCTAGTGTTCGCAATGTGCATTTTTCGAGTGTCGCAAGGGGAAACTTAGGTTGACTGGCCACGCTCACTACCGTCAGGGGACGCGCCACACGGACATGTTCAAAGTGTGCGGCCAGCCGCATCCACAAGTCCCAATCCTCTCCGGTTCGTAGCTGCGCATCGAAAAGGCCCACCCGCTCAAGACAATCGCGGCGAACGAGCACGGTAGGCGTCGCAAACAGATTCCCGCCGACAAGTTGCGTTAACAGTGGTAGTCCGACGTTGCCGCATTCGAGTTCACTCTGGTCGCCGCTGGCAAATCGCAAAGTTACATCCGTATAGCTGAAGGCCGCGTCGGGCTGGTTTTGAAGCTCCGCGAATTGCGCCCTGAGTTTGCCCGGCAACCAAACGTCATCCGCGTCAAGGAAAGCAATCCACTCACCTTTTGCAGAGGCGATCCCGGTGTTGCGCGCCGACGCTGCGCCGGCATTTTCCTGTCGAATGAAACGCAGGTCTCCGGTGCCGGACAACCCACTCACCACCGTTTCCGTACCGTCAGTCGAGCCGTCATCGACGACGATTATCTCCAGCGCGGGCCATTGCTGGGCCTGTACACTCGCTAATGCTTTCGGCAAAAAGTGGGCTGAGTTATAGGTAGGAATAACGACGCTAACAGTAGGTGTCATGAAGAATACAAAAAATCTTCCCGGCCTATTGAGTATCGTGGACTACGACGAACCCGCGGTTGTTCTCAACAACATTATTGCGCGAGCCAGCCGAGATGATCATTCTTGAATCAATTATTCCGCTGCTGCCGCTGGTGAGAGTGTTGTTAACGATTTGGCTATTGTTGGCGTTCACCCTAAAGCCCGGGATGCCACCTCCGCCAACGTCACGCAGACGATTGCCGGCCACTATGATTCGAGTTCCTTCAACACTGATTCCGCTTTGGCCAGTGCGCGTGATTACGTTATTCCTTATGCTTACATCGCGCATCTTGTCGCCAAAAACATAAATACCGTTACTCAACACATTCGTAACGTTGCTGCCCTCGGCTACCCCGCCAATAATCTGGTTGTTCTCAATCAGAATTGGACCAACATACGTAGTGCCGGTAGTCGCCTGCACGACAATGCCGTTACCGGTAGTCGGCATTTCTGACTCGTGGACGTCAATGAAATTATTTCTAATAATTACGTTTTCGATGTGATCGGTTGGCTCATTCGGTTCGAGATCGATATTCGTACTACCGGGTCCGCCTCGTTGCCCGGCCGCGATAAATCGATTTCCCTCGAAAGTGATATTTCTGCCATTAACCAGCGCAAGATTCTGCGATGCTACGCGCGTGAACAGGCAGTTTGTGACCTTGGAATTGTCCGCGAAATTGCCCTTCATAGAGGAGCCGCCCAGTTGAACCCCAATCGATCGTGTCCCGTTAATCCAAACCTTATCGACCAGACATCCGCTGCAATTTCCAAGAGAGATGGCTTGAGGGGCAGAGTTAAAACCGGGATTGGCCCCTTTGATTTGCACGTTGCGAATCACCACACCGGCGTCTGCCGAACCGTTCAAAATGGAGTTATTGTACGCGCTGATGACCGTAAACTGGCCCGGCGCGGTTGACTCGAGGATGATTGCTTCCCACCCCGATCCAATCACAGAAGAGCGCGGCTTCATTAGAATGGGAATATTCGGAGTGGTGGCTGCATAAGTACCTGGCATAACCCGCAACACATGATCTGAAGAGATGATTACTTGCGTGGCGATTGTGCCGCCACCTTTGATGACAATCTCTCCGGGCTGCGCCCCTAAGGCCTTATCAGCAGCGTTAATTTTTGCGCCGATGTCCCGGCCGGGATAGTCGTTTGCATTCACAACGCGGCCTCGCTGTTGGCCATTTGCGACAATTACGAAGCTCGCGATTGTAGTTATTTGTAAAGCCCTGAACGCAATTCTAACGAGAAGAATCGGTAAAGCGTTGGATCTGTCGTTTGAACCCTTGATATATAACCTCTTTAACATGAGCAGATTTTAACACTCTCAATATCGTTATCCTAAAGCACGGCCTGCCTTGCTCCGGTGCAAACAAAAAAACCCCCGGCTTACGCTTGCACGCTAGCCGAGGCACTGAATCCAGGTGGCCTTATTTCAATCCAACAGGTACTCCCTGGTCCAATCCTTTTGATCCGCCAGCGGTGGCTGGCCCTGTTTATCGAGGACACAGTTTTCCAACACAAGAAAATCCATTTCAGTTCTCATGAAACAGCGATAGCTATCCTCAGGGGTGCACACGATCGGTTCGCCGCGCACATTGAAGCTTGTGTTCACTACTACAGGACAGCCGGTTTTTTGGCGGAAGGACTCGATGATTTCCCAATAAAGCGGATTTGTCTCACGTCTCACTGTCTGGATCCGCGCCGAATAGTCGACGTGAGTAACAGCCGGGATTTTTGATCTCTTAACATTCAATTTTTCGATTCCCCACAGGACTTTCTCGGCCGGCGTCATTTTTCTGCGTTGGGACTCAGCAACGTCAGCTACCAAAAGCATGTATGGGCTATCGACGGCCAACTCGAACCACTCCGCGACCTGCTCGCGCAACACGCTCGGCGCAAACGGGCGGAAACTCTCGCGATACTTGATTTTCAAGTTCATTGCCGCCTGCATGTCGGGCGAGCGCGCGTCGCCAATAATGCTTCGGCCGCCCAGGGCGCGTGGGCCAAACTCCATTCTTCCCTGATGCAGGCCGATAATTTTCCCGCCGGCGAGCAGCCTCGCGATCACTTCAGGCAGCTCTGCTCGCGAGTATTTCTGGTAAGGCAAATCCCGCGATTCTAAAAACTTTACGATTTCGTCCTCAGTGTGTCGCGGCCCAAGATAGGAGCCCTTCATCCCATCAGCATAGGGAACGATACCGTTACGCTCCCCGCTATTTTCCCCAGTATTATTTTCACTTCGCGCGGACTGCCAGGTTCCTATTGTTTCCGGACTAACTCGCGGCTGGCCCAGGTAGCGGTGCCAGATGGCAAGCGCAATTCCCAACGCACCGCCGGCGTCGCCTGCTGCCGGTTGGATCCAGATATCTTCAAACGGCACCTCCCGCAAAACGCGGCCGTTTGCCACGCAATTCAAAACCACGCCGCCGGCCATGCAAAGTTTCTTCATGCCGGTTTCCTTGTAAGCGAAATTGGTCATCTTCAGCATCACTTCTTCCGTGATCACCTGAATGCTGCGCGCGAGATCCATTTCTTTCTGCGTAATTGGCGACTCCGCCTTTCGCGGTTTACCGCCAAACAACTTGTTGAAGGCGCCGTTAGTCATGCGCAAGCCCTGCGAATAACTGAAATAGTCGTGGTTCATTTTGAGACTACCGTCATAGCGAATTTCCAACAGTTTGTCTTTGATCAGTGAAACGTATTTGGGTTCGCCATAAGGCGCCAGGCCCATCACTTTGTATTCGCCGCTGTTAACTCGGAATCCGGTGTAGTAAGTGAACGCGCTGTAGAGCAATCCCAAACTATCAGGAAAACGAAGTTCCTTCAGCAGAGTGAGCTCGTTTCCTTTTCCCACGCCGATCGAACTCGTGGCCCACTCGCCCACGCCGTCTATCGTAAGTATGGCGGCTTCCTCGAACGGTGACGGATAGAATGCGCTGGCGGCATGACTCTCGTGATGGTCGCCGAAGAGCAACTTCCACTCAAACTTTTTACCCAGCTTTTTCGCGTTCCGTTCGTCGTCTTCGCCGCCCGCCTTTGCCAGTTCGGTGCGGATCAAGTCAGGCATCCAAAGCTTTTCCTTCATCCACAGGGGCATTGCTTTAACAAAGGAACTGAAGCCCGAAGGTGCGTAGTCGAGATAGGTTTCAAGCAGACGATCAAATTTCAGCAACGGCTTGTCATAGAAGCCAACGTAGTTGAGCTCATCCGGCTTGAGTTTAGCTTCGCTGAGGCAATAGCTAGCAGCGTTCACAGGGAAGTTGTAATCGTGCTTGAGGCGGGTGAAACGTTCCTCCTGGGCAGCGGCGATTATTTCGCCGTCAACGACAAGGCAGGCGGCGGAATCGTGATAAAAAGCGGAAATACCCAGAATGCTTATCACTGACTCGTCCTCGCCTTTTTTAGAACAGCGTATAGATGTTCTTCTTTTTACCTCGAATAATAAGGGCTGTTTAACCCGGTCACTTCCCACACAGTATGAATTTCAAGGAACGCGAGTTAACTATTATTCACGTTTTGACTCACAATACCTTGAGAAGAAATAACGGTGCTGTTACTCGCCCAATTACTCTTACTGCCTGGCATGGGTTATCCATGAAGCCTCAATACATCTTTTCATAATGTCGCGAATCGCGCTGGCGCTCGGAATACGGGAGCCAGTAGGAACCGCTGCGCGGACTACGCCGGCTCAGAGGATCCCAACCCAGCAATCTCTTAACAACGCCGATCGGCGTCACTACCAGGAAAAATACGACCGCGAGAATAATTCGGGTGGTAACAAACGACAACACTTCAGCCAGGTACATCCAGCCTTTGTTCGGTAAGACGAGCGCCCGCGGATATAGCAAACCGAGGAAAATCAAAAGTGCGCCGAGCGGTAAAATGATTTGAGTCGCGTGAAGAAACCTTCCGCGGTAAAGCCACCAGCCGGCGAGCAAAACAAACACGCTCCCAACTATCAGACCAAATTCTCTTTCGACTCGAAACGAACGTTGCTTCATAACTTTGCTGCCCCGGCTGATCGCGCCTGCGACAAGGAGCACATGCAAACCGACTTCCTAACTAGAACAGCGTATAAATAAAAGGAGCAATCGCAGAACTCTTCGCGAGCACCAACAGAGCTCCCACCAACACGAGCGTGATTACGATCGGCGCCAGCCAGTATTTTTTGTTGTTCCGCATGAATTCCCACAGTTCGCTGACAACCTGCACTCTTGACATTCAATTTCCCTTTCCAGGAACGCGATTAGGGCGTAATTCGAAGAAATACTATAGCAGGAATGCGGCAGGTGGTAATAAGGGACAACTAATCCGCATAAGCGAATCGTTGCGTTGTTACGACAGCGTGGAGCAGTTTAGATGTGAGCTCTAGTTCAGTTGAGTATGAATGCGTCCCTGCGAGGCGTCCGAAGGTATTCTAACGGGCGACCGTGTGGATCAAATGCCCTGCTTTGCAGACGGCCCGATTGGTGGAGTTTGGCTGCAGCTGTTGCTACACGGATCGCTTGGCACCTCTCCAGCCCCAACCGATCCGTGTTCAGCAAGTTTGTAGTTAGTTTGAAAAGTTTGGATTCGCAGCAATCGTGACATTGCCCGCGGTATCCACACCGTTGAAGAAACTGCCGACCTTGAACAGGTTCACAGTACCGATGCCTGAATTGATGATTCCATTGCCGGTGTTATGTGAGAACGTCGAATCCGATACGCGGGCCTTGGCCGCACCCTGCACGAGCAGCCCGTCGCCGGCTGTAGTTGTGCTTGCTCCCACACCAGTCCTTCGGCCAGTGGCCGTAATCTGCGAATTGGTGATGGAAATCTGCGTATTGTCGATGGCATGAATACCGTAGTTCAGATTGTTCTCAATGCGGCAATGATCAATATGCACTCGCGAGCTAAGCGCGGCAGCGATGCCTTCGGAGAAGTTGCGAATCTGGAGATTACGCAACGATACCAAGCCGGTCACACCGGCGGGATACACGACAAAGATTCCGATTTGGTTAGTTCGCGTAACGTTCCCGCCCGCTGGATCACCTTGCAAAATGGCATCGATATTGGCTTCTACTCCGGGCGCCGCTTCGATTTCAACGTTACTTGGATTCGCAGTTCCTCCAGGCTGACCGGCAATAAGCCCCGCTTGGCCAATGTACAGCGCTTCGGCAAAGCGTCCCGAAGTGACGATAATAATTTTGCCATTGAAGTTTGCGCCCGTGCCCGCTGCTGCGCCAGTGCCTGGCCCGAGGGCAGCGTTCAAAGTGCCGAAAATGCGATCGGCGCCATCGGTGTCTTCGGCCGTTCCAATGCGGCCGTCTCCATCAAAGTCGCCGCAGGTGCCGGGCGCTACGATGGTGGTGCCGGGAACGGGACTATCGCAGTTCCCTTCGACAAGTACCGGATGATTGGCGGAAGCGCTATTGCTTCCTACCAATAAGGCGGCGCCGAAAAATGCGGTAGCAACAACTAAGAACGTCGCAGTGCGAATTACACTGCGTCTAGATCTGTTCACACTAAGTTT
>DATLBQ010000124.1:0-10548 GCA_035526805.1 Pyrinomonadaceae bacterium | reverse complement strand
AGCCCACTCAACTTTGCCCTTGTCATTGCAGTTGAGCCCATTCAGAGCGCCGTCAGGCTACTACGTGGTGCCTCTCTCTTTTGAGATACCTTCGGGGTCCCTCGAGTTCGGCAAGAAGGGCGATAAGAAGCGTTTGCAACTCCATGTTGTGGGATTAGTGCGAGGTGAGGGGAACCATGAAATCCTTTCCCGTCTGGGCGGAACCTTTGACGTCGAATTGACTGCCAGGCAGTACGAATCAATCGTCAACGACAAAATCTTATATCGACAGGACCTACTGTTGGGAGCGGGCGTTTACAACATTGATCTGGTTGTCACAGATCGGCTCTCAGGAAGAGTGGCTGCCAAAAGGCAGAATCTGAGATTGCCGGTCACAGATTCAGAATTTTCAGCGACTGAGGCGGTGCTGAGTCGTCATGCTGAGCCACTAAGACAGCTAGCAACAGGCCCTGTCGATGTGTTAAGCGCAGATAATGTGCTAATTCGCCCTTCGCCAAGTCGTGAATTTAAGGCCGCCGATAACTTGATCATCTTTTTCAAAGTCTACAACGCGAACCCGCGTGCAGAAACTGGCAAGCCATTAGTTAGGGTTACTATCACGCTAATGAAAGATGGGAAGCAGGCCATGAAGCCTCTCGACTACGTGCTCACTGAAATCGAGGTTGAACCGGTGCCGCAGCTCACTTTTGCCAAATACGTTAAGCTTGCCGGCCTCTCGACGGGAAGGTACTCCGTCGTAATTGAAGCCAGGGATGTGGGCCAAAAGAAGTTACTGAAGCAGGAGGCCTGGTTTGTTATTACGCAGTGAAGCGATAATCAAAGAGGGGCAAACCCGCCTTCCCAACCTGAGAGCTGTTCAGAGTATTGCTTGATCCTACCTTGAAAGCCTTTCAATTACGAACAAGTATTCAACCTTAGTCAGATCATGGTAAGGAAGGCGGGCTTCCTAATACCAAGCCCAGCGAAACTACTTCGGAGCTCTTAAGCTGTCCGACTTCTTGTGAATGGCTTCGCTCAATTTAATTATAGCCAGCAGATCCGCGTCTGCCTTCGCTTTTTCGAGCTTAGCTTTCTCGCTTTGTTTCGCATCAATCGTTCCCGCGTTCTTCAGCGCAGGGTTCTCTGTAAAACTGTCGATTAGCTTGCACAGCTTCACCAGCGCGTCTACCATTTCTTCGCCCTGAGGGTCCGTCGAATTGTTGTTTTCCTTATCCTCGGGTGTGTGCGCCAACATGTGGACTTCTAGGCGTCGAGCGCGCTTGTGTATTTCTGCTGTCTGCTCTGTGATGAGGTTGTAGTCGAGCGGCTTGCGAGCGACAAGATTGCGAGCAATGTCATTGCGCAGAACCTGAATGCGCATAAAATCCTGCTTCACGTTGGCGATCGCCGCCCGAATATGTTTTTGCTTTTCCGCGTCCTCGTTCGCCCGCAATTCCGCAGTGCGCAGTCTCGCTTCGGTCGTCTGCCGCGCCCGCTCCTCACGCATCGGATTGATGTCAGCAGGCGGTCCGGTACCTGGGGGCGGCCCACCCTGAGCGAGTGTGGGAACCGCCACACCTAAGGCGAAAATCCCGGCGGTGAAACAACCGGCCAGCATCTTAAAGCAAATCAATCTGGATTTCATGAGCCTCTTCCTTTTGTTTTTCAGCCGTGGTCGCATTCAAACTGAAGTGATAGCGATGGTGCTCGGTTTGAGCCCTCATCGTAGCAGCGATATGGGACTGGATTGAGAGGCGTGCTGATACACGCGAACATAATCGACCAGCATCTGTTGCGGAAAAACTGTTGTTGCTTCAGGATTCCCGGGCCACGCACCGCCCACTGCCACATTCAGAATAATAAAGAACGGATGATCAAAAACCCATGACGTGCCAGGCGGCAAATCTGCCGGTGTGCGTGTCTTGTACAAATGCTCGTCGACGTAAAAGCGCATGACGTTCGGTTCCCACTCGATGGCAAACGTGTGGAAATCATCAGAGAACTTCTGGCCGCTGGGTAATGTGTAGGCTGCACTTATGCCGCTTCCACCCGAGTAACCAGGTCCATGGAAAGTGCCATGAACGATCGACGGTTCCTTACCGATATTTTCCATGATGTCGATCTCGCCGCAGTTTGGCCAGTGCGCAGCGTCGATGTTATCACCCAAAAGCCAAAATGCCGGCCAGATACCCTGGCCGTAAGGAATCTTGATTCGCGACTCAAATCGTCCGTAAACCTGGCTGAACTTTTTCTTAGTGAGCAGTCTTGCCGACGTGTAATTGCGGGTAATGTTATCAGGCCCGGTAAAGGTTTCCTTGAGCGCTTTGATTACCAGCCGGCCACGCTCGACATGCGAGTTTGCGGTCCGGCCCGTATAAGTTTCCAGCTCTTTGTTACCCCAGCCGTTGCCGCCAATATCAAATAACCATTTGGACGAATCAGCGGGCGACCCCTTTGGCCCATCAAATTCATCACTCCACGTCAACCTCCAATCCTTTGGATCTCTTGCCCGGGCTGTCGAGCAAAACAATGAACCCGGAACCAGGATGAAGATAAACCCGACGATACGCAATGCGACAATAAGAGCGCTAGCCGGCGGAAGGATTCTGTTGAATTGAAGGCTTCGGTCCTTCTCTTTCGGCATAAAAAATCTTCCAACGGGAGCAACGGAGCGACAAAACCCTCTCTGGATCAGCTACAATACGCGCCAAAGAATTTGCGGCAATTATGTCACAATTTGACTGGAATAGAACCACCTAGAAAAACTCCGGTCCGCCAGGAAACCCCAGGACAAAAATCGAGCTTAAAAATGAAGATTGCTAACTATCTGCAGCTAGCTCTGCTCTTAACTATCGCTTCAACAATTGTCTCGCGTGTTCCTGCGCAGAGTACTGCTACGTCTGTAGCGCCCACCCAACTCAGCCTTATGCCCCTGCCTGCCTCGGTGCAACCACAAACTGGTCGGCTAGCCATCACTAAGGCGTTCACCGTAGCTACCAGGGGTTACGCAGATGAGCGTTTGCGTGCGAGCATTGCTCGCATGACCCGGCAGCTCGCCGGACGCACTGTAATAACTTTGCCGCTGGATCTCGCCGTCAATGAAAGCTCGGCTACTCTCGTAATCCAATGCGAACGTGGCGGCAGCGCGATTCCTTCCCTCGACGAAGATGAAAGTTATAGTTTGGAAATCACCGACAAGCAGGCGCGTCTGGTCGCGCCGACTGTGGTAGGGGTTATCCGCGGTTTAGAAACGTTTCTGCAGCTCGTGCAGGGCGATCGCGACGGCTACTACCTGCCTGGTATCAGGATTCAGGATCAACCGCGTTTCGCCTGGCGTGGATTGCTTATCGATATAGGGCGTCACTATCAACCGCCGGAGGTCCTCAAACGCAACCTCGATGCAATGGCGGCGGTGAAGCTGAATGTTTTTCACTGGCATCTTACCGAGGACCAGGGATTCCGCGTCGAGAGCAAGAAGTTTCCGAAGCTCCATTTGATGGGATCCGACGGCCTCTATTACAGGCAGGATCAAGTGCGCGAGATCATTGCCTACGCAGCTGAGCGTGGCATTCGTGTGATGCCTGAGTTTGATATTCCGGGGCACAGCACAAGTTGGTTAGTTGGTTATCCCGAACTCGGCAGTGCACCCGGTCCATATAAGATCGAACGAGCCGCGGGAATCTTTGAGCCGGCGCTCGATCCTACGCGCGACCAGACGTACAAATTCCTTGATGGGTTTTTGGGCGAGATGGCGGCGCTATTCCCTGACGCCTATATGCACATCGGCGGCGATGAGAACGAAGGCAAGCAGTGGGACCGTAACCCGCGCATCCAGGCCTTCATGAAAGAAAAAAACATTAAAGACAACCACGCTCTGCAAGCTTATTTCAATCAGCGCGTCTTAAGGATTCTCCAAAAGCACCGTAAGAAGATGATCGGCTGGGAAGAAATACTCCATCCGGACCTGCCCAGAGACGCTGTTATTCACTCGTGGCGCGGACCGGCTTCTTTAGCAGAGGCTGCGAAGAAGGGGTACAACGGCATTCTCTCGGCCGGATACTACATCGATCTAATCTTTCCGGCTTCACAACACTATCTCGCCGATCCCCTTCCGGCAGACAGTTCGCTAACTCCGGACGAAGCAAAGCACGTACTAGGAGGCGAGGCCACCATGTGGGGCGAATGGGTCAGTCCCGAAACAATCGACTCACGCATCTGGCCGCGCACTGCGGCCATCGCTGAGAGGCTTTGGTCGCCCCGGAACGTCACCGACATTAACGATATGTATCGGCGACTTGAGGTGATCAGTTTGCAGTTGGAAGAGTTGGGTCTTACTCACAAACAGAGACAGGACATGATGTTGCGCCGGCTCGTGCGAAGCGACGATATCGGCCCACTGCGAACACTCGTTTCTATTATTGAACCGGTAAAGGAATATCGGCGTTATGAGATGCGCCCGCAAACCATGCTCAGCCCGCTAACCGGCGCAGTAGACGCAACCACTCCCGACAGCGAAGCAGCTCGCAGGTTCTCATGGATGGTAGAGGAATTCCTAGGCGATGCTCCTCGCTTCCAACTCTATCGTGCAGAGTTGAGCCAGGCACTTGCAAACTGGCAAACGTCCGGGGCTTCGCTTGAGCCCGTGATCGATCGTTCGCCCGCACTGATGGAAGTCAAACCGCTGGCGAAAAATCTTTCTGATCTTGGAGAGACCGGATTGGAGGCAATCTCTTATCTGAAGCTCGGCACACCGCCAACGACCGAATGGCGCGACGCTACACTGGCGAGGCTAGACGAGGCCGCAAAACCCCAGGCGGCTTTGGAGTTTATGGTAATCCCAAGCCTCAGAAAGCTGGTGATTGCAGCTACCGAGTTACCGCAACTCAAATCGATGACACCAGCGGAATGGAATAAAAAAGTGACGACACTCGCCAACCCTCCAAAGAGTTAATCCATGACTCCATCTCTGTCGCTATGACAAATGATGCATGATGCGTCACGAGCCTGCGTGTGACTATGTCGCCTGGGCTTACACGTTTCTGGTCTTTAGATTCGTCCATTGACATAACGGCTGTTACGGGCAAAACATATTAGTCGACGTCGATTTAATGCGAGGAGGCTTGAAAACTCATGGAAACAATTTCAAGGCCTTCCAGGCACGTTACCAGGGAATGCATTAGAGCCGCGACAACCTTTCACAAATTCGCGCTGCTCTCATTATTTCTCATCTTTCCGGCGTTGTTCGCGGCTGCGCCGGCCCGTCTATTACACACTAATCAGAGGTCAAGGACCGCCGATTTCGCCGGAAACGATAAGTGCCTTTCCTGTCATCAAGACAAGAAGGGCTTTTTGGAAACCAGTCATCAATTGACATCAAGGCTGCCCACCAAAGCCTCAATTGGGGGTAAGTTTAGTGACGGCGAGAATATCCTCAAGACATCCAATCCAGATCTGTATTACAAGATGGAGTCAAGAAAAGATGGTTTCTACCAAACCGCCGTACTCGGAACACCTCCGGACTCGGTATCGTTTTCTAAACGGTTCGATATCGTGATTGGATCGGGGCGGAAGGGACAAACCTTCCTGTTTTGGTCAGAGCCCGACCTACTCTTTCAGCTACCGGTCTCGTTTTGGACCGAATTAAGGAAATGGGTATACAGCCCGGGTTTTGAAGATGGGTCGATTGATTTTGGGCGGCCCATTTCTCCTCGTTGCTTGGAGTGCCATGCTTCTTTCTTCGAGTCTAGGGCCGACACCAGCACAGTCAATCGATTCAACAAGACTAACTACACGCTGGGGATCTCTTGCGAAAAGTGCCATGGACCAGGCCAGGAACATGTTGCACGCCAACTTTCCGGAATGGCCAAGTCTTCTGGGCAAGCGATTGTAAATCTCACAAAACTGCCACGCGCTCGCCAGGTTGAGGTCTGCGGGCTTTGTCACGGAGGACTCGGAATTGAGAAGGTACCGGCGTTCTCCTATGTTCCTGGAGAGCCACTGGCAGATTACATTCACCTAAAATCTCCAGAGCCCAACGAAGTAATTGATTCTCACGGCAATCAGGTAGCCCTTCTGGAGAGGAGTCGTTGCTTTCAATCATCCACGATGACGTGTAACACTTGCCATAATGTTCATCTCACACAACGCAACGCTGCGGCGTTCTCGGATAACTGCCTTGCTTGCCATAAAATAGAAAGTTGTGGCGTGTACCTGAAGAAAGGCAAGAGAATTGCTGAGAACTGTATTGACTGCCACATGCCAAAGCTAACGTCAAATGTAATCGTCTCGGCTTACGAGGGTAAGAAGGCACAGCCTCAAGTCCGCACTCATTGGATCAAGGTGTATCCTGAAATTGCTATTCCCCGTTGAGCCCTTTCACGAGGAGCTAGTGAAACGTCTTCAGATTTTGCTAACTTTCCGCCTCCAAAGACTCAGTCGTCATACCTATTTTTTCGGCGAGTCCGAACGTTCGACCTCCAACACGTAACTATTGACCTGAAAATCCGTCACTCGATCAATCTTTCCGCTCGGCCAACGAACCTCGAGGGAATTCTTGGGGCCGATACCACGCCTAACAACTCTCGCGGGTCGTGGAGAAGCCACTCACATCAACGTACAGTTGGTTTATCGGGCTTGACGATACGAATCCAATGGTCCGTGAATTCCGCGTGCATGCTGGGAAGTTCGACTTTAGGCATGTGACATGTCACACACTCTTTGGTACTGACCGGACAAGATGAGGCACGGCGCCGGGCAGTCTTAGCCTCCTTAGGCCCGCTGAGATGACATGCCAGACACTTTGAGTCGTAAAAGGTTGCTTCTGTCTGCAACTTCGCATGCGGATCATGACACGCCAGACACCCAACCCTTGGATCGTTGGTGTTGTGTCCGCGACTATTGAAGATTCTGTAGGGTTGAAAACGTATATCGTTGATACCGGACTGTCCCGGCAACAACATAGCCTGCTCAAAACTTGTATGACATGTTCCACAGAATGATTGTGTCAGGTCGAGCGCGCCCAAACTTCCTGGATTAAAAATCTGCTGGCCATCAATCTTGCGCGTCTTGACGGCGAGAATATGTTTTTCCCCTGGCCCATGGCATGCCTCACACCCAACACCCGGACGTAATTGATCCAGTTTCAAATCAAATCGATTAACAGCGCCCGTAGCGTGACAACCAAAACACTGTTGCGGCTCGTCGCCGCCAATGGCACGTCCCAGCGCATCATCAAGCGATGTCGGGACAGACCGTCGATGCCCAATGGTAAAGTCGAGATCTCGAATTCTTTGAAAGTAACTAACGCGAGTTTCGTAAAGCACGTCGTTGTGGCGAAACAGATAAGTCTGACCAATGTGGCCCTGCCCAAAGCAATATAGAATGGGCTCGGTAATGGTATTTGTGCCGTCGTTAACTGTGTAGAGAATGCTTTTGCCCTGACGGAAGATAGCGTAAGTGTAAGGGCCGTTGCGGAACGTCCGCCGGCGGCGCGCGCTGACAATCCTGCAATCGGGGGCTAGTTCCAATGCCCGTGCCATCGGCGTGGTTAACTGGCTTGCCTCAGCAACATGGCATTCTACGCATGCCTTGGAACCAATATAGCGAATACCATGCGTATCACTGTTGGGGCGCCATTCAGAGAAAATTTGCTGCCCTCGAGTTTGGCTAACGAGTGAGGGAATTCCACCCACGCAGACAATGGCACAGACCAAGAGCGAGATCGCAGCTAGCGCAGTTCTGATATTGCAGTTCATTCTGTCCCCTGGAATCTCGCACATGCATCTGTACCGGCATCGCCCGTCACTGGCTCAAACTGCAAACCCGCATTACTCTTAATCAAGCCTGCTCCCTCCCGGACGCCGATATAAGTGTTCAGCGGCAAATTCGTAAGCTTGTCAACCCTACCACTGGGCCAGCGGATCTCAATCGAATCAATCTTTGTGGCAGACCCAACAGCCAGGATCTCGCGCGGGTCGTGACCGGAAAGATAGCTGCCACCGCCGGTTTTGAGACGACTACGTTTCACTCCGCCCGCCTGCCACGTTATTAACGCACCAACCGAGGCAGGATTACTTTTGGTGGCTACCAATTGCAAACCAAGCCAGTTATTTTGATTACCGCCCTGGTTGCGCAGTAGCAAAGGCGCCTGACCGTTGTTCGAAACAAGCACATCCAGATCCCCGTCGTTGTCATAGTCCCCGACCGCCATCCCGCGCGCCGAGAATTCCCTGGCAAAGACAGAGCCGGATTGCGCGCTCACGTTCTTGAACGTGCGCCCGGTATTCTGGAAAAGCAACATTGGTTCCTGGTACTTCACCCGTGCGTTGCGCATTTCGACAAAGTCGTCAGGATGGCCATTTGCGAGGAACAAGTCCAGATCGCCATCATTGTCATAGTCAAAAAATTTAAGACCCCAACCGCTCAACAAGTGTGTAGCGGATGCGATCTCGCCTGGCTGGTCCGTAAACGTCAGATCCTTCTCGTTATGGTAGAGACTGAAGAACTCCTGATCGATGTTGGCAACAAACAGATCTTGCCATCCATCGCCATCGTAGTCTGCCGCGTCCACTCCCATGCCCGAGCGTGGCTTGCCGGCATCGCTATAGGCCACACCCGCGGGCAAGCCGACCTCCTCAAACTTACCTCCACCTTTATTTACGAATAAAAAATTTTGCACAGTGTCGTTAGCGACGAACAAATCTATTAGCCCGTCTTTGTTCACATCGGTAGCTACAACCCCGAACGACTTACCCGGCCACGCAGCAATTCCTGACTCCTTACTGACGTCGGTAAAGGTGCCATTGCCATTGTTGTGAAACAGATGACTTGCCCTCGGCTTGTAATAGCGCGGTATGCAATAGTAGCGGCGACCCAAGTCGTCAGAGCACAACACATTAAGCGTCCTGTCGTAATAGACAAAGCTCGAAACGAAGAGGTCGAGCTTGCCGTCATTATCATAATCAAACCAGACGGCGCAGGTGGACCAACCCGGTGCGGCTACACCTGCCTTTTCCGTCACATCGACAAATGTTCCAGATCCGGTGTTGCGATAGAGAATGTTGCGACCATAGTTTGTGACATATAGGTCTTGCCAACCATCGCCATCGTAGTCTCCAATGGTCACTCCCATTCCGAAGCCTCCGGTCGCTGCCCCGGCTTTTTCGGCAACGTCGGTGAATGTTCCATCGCGGTTATTGTGGTAGAACGCGTTTTTTAGCTGTGTTGAAGGAGTGTAGAAATCCGAAGGTCCGCTGTTGACCAGGAAAATGTCCATCCATCCATCGTTATCGTAATCGACGAAGGCACACCCGGCACCAACTGTCTCGGGCAAATGGCGTTCGGGTGAATGAGCGTTGGTGTGAACCCAGGTGATCCGGCTCGCCGACGCAGGCACTTCTTCAAATGTGACAATCGCCTTATCTGGCCTAGCTGTTTGTTGGCCCACAATACTAATTGAAAAGATTAGGACGGTAATCCCTATTTGAGTGGGAAGCCTGTGATTCACGATCGTCCTCGGACACAGTCATCGGGGCTTTGGGAAGGAAGGTTGAGCGCTCTCACCATCTTTTTGCTGCGACTTACCCGACAACTTTAACTTCTCAACGATACGCATCTCTTCCTGGGCTCGCGCTGGCTCTTTTAGCCTGGCATAAAGTACCGCAAGGCTGTAGTGGGCTTTAGCATCGTTCGGGTTTAGCTTCACGCTGAACTCGAGTTCCTGCTTCGCCAATGGATAATTCCTCAGCTTAAGATAGCTTGCGCCCAGGGCCGTGTGTGGAAATGAATAATTAGGAGCAAGTTGAACGGCGCTTTTGAACAACTCGATGGCGCGTTCATCCTCATTCTGTTGCTGTGCGATCAAACCGAGGTAGTAGAACGTCTCGGGAAAGCTCTTATCCTTTTGCAGGCTCTTCTCGAGCCACTCACGCGCTTCCGGATATTTCTTCTGTTCCAATAGAACATAACCGAGAGACATCTGGGCCTGTGGGTTGTCGTCATCGAGCTTGACCGCCTTGCGGAAAGCCTGTTCAGCTTCAAACAGATCCGGCTTCTTAATCCAGGTATTTCCCAGGGCGATGTAATAGCCAGAATCGTCTGGCTTCAACTTGATTGCCGCCTGCAGCGTATTATTGGCCTCTTCGTAAAGCCCGGCTGCAGAAGCGACCATGGCAAACCTGTAAAGAGTTCCGGGTGAAGCGGCCACCAACTTTCGGGCGCGAGACAGGTAGGTCAACGCACCATTTCCATCTCCGCGCAGCTGAGAAACCTGCGCCAGGCCAAGAACCGCATCAGTGTCGTCGCTCTGCCGGCTTACCGCAGATTGGAAACTTTCTTCAGCTTTATCTGCCTGGCCTTTTCTCAGGTAGGCATCACCCAGCATCACAAGCAAGCTTAACGAAAGCGTTGGCGACTGTTTTGCTCGTTCAAGAACCTCAATACTCTTATCTATTTGACCCCGGGCCAAGAGTAGCCTGACGAGCATATCGAGCGCCTGCTGGTTTGTAGCATCAAGTCTGAGAACCGCCTCCAATTGTGAGATAGTCTTGTCTGGTTCCTTTTTTAGTGAAT
>DATLBQ010000123.1:0-15002 GCA_035526805.1 Pyrinomonadaceae bacterium | reverse complement strand
GAGTCTCAGTTGCAGTAGCCAGTTGGGTCACAAAGTTGAATCTCTCAACTCTGTCCCACTAGCGAATGACTTTTTCCCGACAGACTCCTTCGCAGGCTCGGTACAGTTTTTGGCTGTCACCCCAGGCTCGCCTGCCTCACCTGGGGCTATCACTCTCTCCGCCAGCTTCGCAGGCTGGTTGGGTGGTTTCGCTCAACATCTCTCAGATGTCACCATAAAATCTTGCTCAAAAAAACAAGAAGTTAGCCGCTTGCTTCGCAGATTTCACAGATTGGTAATGCAGAGGTGTACGAATCGGCAGCTGTCGTGTTGATACCTGTATTTTCCCCGCAACGTCATGATCTAAAGTTACTCGATTATTCCTTAAATCAGTGAGGCTTGGCCCTTTTCCCTATCGCAATGCGCGTTAGTAGATGGAAAGAATTCGGCCATTAACGTTAGAGGAAATTCATGCGAAAAATATTGACTATTATCGTCTTAATTGCAGCTGCTGCCATCAACCTGGCGGCGCAAACAACCGAGGAACGCAGACACCATTCAGAAGTTATGAGTGTCACCTCAAAAGCCGGTACAAAGATTACCGAAGCAGGGAGCGGGACCTTTTATCCGCACACGTCATATCGGTACCCAATCCAGGATTTCAAACCGGGGGTGGTACGGGTCGGTCCGCGAACCACTTATCTCAAAGATGGATTTAGGATCGACGAAGTAGTACGCTTGCTGGGAAAACCTCTATCGATCTCCGTGCGAAGCGAGGGGGAGATTGTGGTTCAGGTTTATGTGTTTCAGCGCGGTGAAGGCCAGGTGTTGATTTCAGAGTTTGAAAATGGCCTGCTGGTGCGCTCGCACATTGAGTTGCGCGATGAACAGCGCATGCAAGCGGATCTCTAATTAAGAGATTATTGCTGAGCGTCAGACACGCTTTTGCACCTGACATAGCAATGCCAAGTCTACGAAAGGATCTGTTAGACGTTTTCCAACAGGAGGCAGCTCGAAAGGCTGACCTGAATATGAAGCTCGTAAAAACTTTAATCCTGATCGTTGCGTTACTCTTGTCCATCCCGGTAGTGGTTGCCGCTGAGGATGCAGCCGAGGCCGCCGGTGCTTCCGATGCCGCACAAACTCTAGACACTCTTCGTTCACAGTTGCTCGAGGTTGAAGCGAAGGAAGCGCAGCTGGAAGCAAAAGCGAAACAACTGGACGAGGACTTGAAGCCGGAAAATATCGAGCGGGCGTTGGCCGGAGTTGGTTCGACAAAACCCGAAGACCTGCGCGAGCTGCGTCGGCGCCAGCTCACGATTCAGAGAGACAGCGTGCGTAGCCAACTAAAACTCCTGGCCACGAGCAGGGAACGTTTGCAGTCTGTGATCCGCACCGCCGAGACGCAAGCCTACCAACAGAGCGCGCGGGTTGACTCGCCGCTAAACCAAATGTTTGGGATGCAAAATACCAGTCTGGCCTGGCGTCTCGGAATGTTTACGGGTTTGCTAGCTGTTGTGGGATTCCTGATCTTTATTTGGATTTCGCGACGCGCGCAGGTTACGGGGAAATAAGGCTATTCCACGGTCACTGACTTGGCCAGATTCCTTGGTTGATCGACGTCGCACCCGCGACGGACAGCGATGTGGTAGGCAAGAAGCTGGAGCGGAATGATCGACAGGATTGGCGATAAGAGATCGCTTGACGGCGGGATGTTGATCACATAGTCCGACATCGTAGATGACATCGTATCGCCTTCAATCAAGACTGAGATCACAATGCCCTCGCGTGCCTTAACTTCTACAATATTTGAATGCGTCTTTTCGTAGCGCAGCTCGGAAGAACGATTTCCTTCCTCACGTGTGTTGATAAACAAAACGGGAAGACGCTCATCGATTAGCGCGTTCGGACCGTGCTTCATCTCACCCGCCGGATAGCCTTCAGCGTGAATATAAGAAATCTCTTTTAGTTTCAAAGCTCCTTCAAGGGCGACCGGGAAGTTGATGCCGCGGCCGAGGTAAAGGAAGTCAGTCGAGCGAAAGAACTCCTTGGAGAGTTCCTCAATGTCATCCGAATCGCTGAGAAGGTGTTCCAGCTTCACTGGCAACTCAGCGAGTTGCTGGGCGTGATGTTTTGCCTCTTCGGCTGAAAGAGTCCCGCGCAGATTTCCGAGATACAGACCCAGCAAGTAAAGCGCGACCATCTGACAGGTGAAGGCCTTGGTAGAGGCTACGCCAATCTCCGGACCCGCGTGCGTCAGAATTGTTCCATCTGCTTCACGCGTAATCATCGAGCCATAAACATTGCAGATAGCCAAGACTTTTGAGCCCAGCTCCCGAGCCTCTCGCAAGGCTGCGATAGTGTCTGCAGTCTCGCCGGATTGGGTAATGACCAGCAACAAAGTGTTCTCATCCATGACTGGATCGCGATAACGGAATTCCGACGCATAGTCGACATCAACCGGAATTCGTGCGAGTTGTTCGATCATGTACTTGCCGGCGAGCCCGGCATGCCACGAAGTACCGCAGGCCGCGATCTTGACGGAAGTAAAACGCTTGAAGTCGGCCTCGGCGATATTTTTCATTTCGTCGAGAAACACCCGACCACTATCCAGCGAAATGCGGCCCTGCATCGTGTCGCGTACTGAACGCGGCTGCTCGTAGATTTCCTTGAGCATGAAATGTTTGAAGCCACCCTTTTCCGCCATGATCGGGTCCCAGGTAATCCGCTGGATGGTTGGCTGTACTGAGTTAGCTTCAAAGTCGGTTACGCGCACGGCGTCTTTATTGATAATTGCCATTTCGCCGTCGCCGAGGAAAAAGACGTCGCGCGTGTGTTGCAGGATCGGCGGAATATCAGAAGCCACAAAAAATTCGCGATCACCCAAACCAATCACGACCGGAGGACCTTGCCTGACGGCGATGATCATGTCGGGCTCGTCAGCGTTAATTATCGAGAGCGCAAAGATGCCTTTGAGGTCCAGCATGGCTCGGCGCACCGCCTTTTCGAAGTTGTGATCCTGTTTCAGATATTCTTCGATGAGATGCGCGATGATCTCAGTATCGGTTTCAGTAACAAACTCATGATCGGTCTTGCGTAGTTGCTCTTTGAGTTGCAGATAATTCTCGATGATACCGTTGTGAACAACCACGATGCGGCCGGTGCAATCACGATGCGGATGCGCGTTTTCTTCAGTCGGGCGGCCGTGAGTGGCCCAGCGCGTGTGCCCGATGCCGTAGGTTCCATCGAGGGGACTCAGGCGGATCACTTCCTCGAGGTTGCGAAGTTTTCCTTCGGCGCGGCGGATTTCCAAATCGTGGCCTTCATTGACCACGGCGATACCGGCGGAATCATATCCGCGATATTCCAGCTTGCGCAGACCGTCAATAATTAGCGGCACAACCTGCTTGTTTCCGACATACCCTACAATACCGCACATATGTTCTCCCTGAGTGAAAAGTGACAAGTGAAAAAGTATTAAAGGCGTCCAAAGTCCAATGTCCAAGGTCCAAAGTCCGCTTAGCCGTCATGACTTTGGACCTTGGACATTGGACTTTGGACAATCGGTTCTCTTGTCACCCTTCACTTTTCACTGCCTTTGAGTTTCTTTTTCACGACTGCCGGAACACCGGCGACGAGTGTGTCGGGTGGCACGTCCTGCGTGACTACTGAACCTGCGGCCGTTACTGACCCTCTGCCAACTGTCACGGGCGCTACCAGCATTGTATCTGAACCGATCCTCACATTGTCTTCGATGATGGTTGAATGCTTGTCCTTTCCATCGTAGTTACACGTGACCGTACCGGCGCCGATGTTCGTGTCTTCTCCGATGGTCGCATCACCGAGATAGGTGAGATGCATTACTTTCGAGCGACGGCCCACTCGCGATTTCTTCACTTCCACGAAATTGCCAATGACGGAACCCTCTTCAAGCAGGGTGTTCATGCGCAAGTGTGCAAACGGACCAACGTTGCAGTTCGATTCAATCTGCGAGTCAATTACCACACAATGATCCTTGACGGTAACATTGTTTTCCAACTGGGAATTGGTGATGCGTGTTCCTGATCGAATCTCGCAATTTTCGCCGATAGTCGTCTTTCCTTCTATGGAAACGTCAGGATAAATTATGCAATCACGGCCAATCTGTGCCTCTGAGCTGATGTAGGCGCGCGACGGATCGAGAAAAGTTACACCCACTTCGAGCATCAATTTGCGGATGGTGCCGCGACGCATAAGATTTTCAAACTCAGCCAACTCAGCCCTGGTGTTGATGCCGGAAACTTCCCGAGCATCTCCGTGAAGATAGACGTCTATTTTCTCGCCGTCTGATAAAAGTATTTGGGGAACGTCCGTCAAGTAGTATTCACCCTGCTTGTTTGCAGGCTCTACGCGCTTTAACGCCGCAAACAATTTCCGCGCGTCAAAGCAATAGATCCCGGAATTAATCTCCCTGATCTTTTGTTCGTCCGGGCTGGCATCCTTTTGCTCTACTATTCGGAAGAAGCGATCTTGTTCATCACGGACAATTCGGCCGTATCCGGTCGGGTTGTCCAGCCGCACGCTGAGGATTGAACATGACGCACCGCTCGCCCGGTGTTGGTCTACGAAACTTTCCAACGTCGCCGCACGAATCGATGGAACATCTCCAGAAAGAAGGAGCACCAGAGAGTCGCTGTCCTGGAGTTGCGCTTCCGCGGCCATAACCGCATCACCGGTTCCGCGCTGTTCAGTTTGTGTGACGAACGCTGCGGCGTTGCCGACTTCAGACGCGACTGCACTTTCGACCTCAGCCGCCTGGTGACCAACAACGACAAAGATTTTTTCTGGCTTTAGCGATTGTGCGGCGCGGCACACGTAGGTGATCAATGGCAAACCGCCAAGTTCATGCAAAACCTTCGCGCGGTTCGACTTCATTCTTGTTCCCAGGCCCGCGGCAAGGACAAGTATGACAAGTGACTGGTTAGATTGGCGGGGGTGCAAGGTCGGGCCTTTCTCGCTTGGTTGCATGAGCTATGCGGGAACGGCGGGCTGCGCGCAGGCTTGTTGCCTGCATGCCAGCACCACATGCGCCAGAAGCGCCGAATCGTGACGCACCTTTTCATTGTCTTCGAGAAGATTAGTGCGAACTACGCGCGTTGATTGATCGAGCACGCTGTCAATTGCATCGTCGCCAATTCCAATTTGGTGGGCACCCTCCAGCGCGTAACGCCGTTGTTGTTCATTGGTTATGCGGCGGTCGTTAACGATTACAAAGTCAAAACGAATTTCTGGAGCGTAGCTCTTAACCGTCTCAAGATGTTGGCGCGCCGTGTAGCTGTCGGTCTCGCCGGGCTGCGTCATTAAGTTGCAAATAAAAATCTTGGTAGCAGAACTCTCGCCAATTGCCGCAGCAACTCGGGCCACAAGCAAGTTTGGCAAAATACTCGTGTAGAGCGAACCAGGCCCCACGGTTATCACATCGGCAGCCCGGATCGCTTGCAATGCCTCGGGAAGCGGCAAACATTGTTCAGGCTCGAGACGCAGGCGATGAATGGGTGCGCGAGATGCGGATATCTGAGTTTCGCCGCGCACCACGCTGCCATCGGCAAGTTCAGCCACCAACCGCACATCACTGATCGTAGCCGGGAAAATGTGACCTTTGCTCGCCAATACTTCGGACGACAACCGAACCGCTTCCGTGAAGTCACCAGTGACCTCGGTTAAGGCCGCCAGGAACAAATTGCCGAAACTATGGCCGCCTAATTCGCCTTGTCCGCGAAACCGGTGGCGAAATAATCGAGAAAGTAAGGTGGAATCCTCCGAGAGTGCGATCATGCAGTTGCGTATATCGCCCGGTGGCAGCATCTGCAATTCATCTCTCAAACGCCCTGAGCTCCCGCCGTCGTCTGAGACAGTGACAATGGCGGAAAGTTTCGCAATCCAATTGTCATTCGGCGGAGCCTCGCCCACGAGACATTTTAGACCGGCAAGCAGCGTCGATAACCCTGTGCCGCCACCAATCGCTACAAGGTTGATACCGCGATTTACTTCAGACGGATAATGCAAACTTCAAATCTCCAAAAGCTTGCGCCATGCATGGCGGGCGCTGGTCGAAATCATACCTAAAAGGTGGAGCCTTTGAAACTGTATATACGGTCAACGGAAGTTGGGGGAAGCCTTCGTGAAGGAACTAGACTTGATGCTGAAAAACGAGTCGGTCAAAGTCTGGATCATTGCGGAGCGATGTCAAGTCATGATCGTGTTGCGCCCGAACTCGCAGTGTAGGTTGAAGAGCCAAGGCTCTTTGAAGCGATTGCAGTGCCAGGTCAAGTGAGCCAAGGCGTGCACGTGTTGCGGCCAAGCCATAGTGGATGTGTGCAGCTTCAGGTTCGCGTTTCAATGCGCGCTCAAACATCTCCTGCGCCGCCACATATTCGCCGCGATTTAACTCGATGACACCGCGATCGTAAAGCGAGTCTGCATCCCGGGGCAGTATGCTCTCTGTGCGGAGACGCGCGTCGGCAACGGCCAAATATGTTCTAGAGCGAGCGGCTACTTCCGAAACCTGAAAGTATTTCTCAAGTAATGCCCGAAACTGGTTTCGTGCTTCACCAAAGCGGCCGCGCGTGAATTCTTTATGTGCTCGCTCGAACGCTTTTAGAGCAGCGGACTCATCGACAGTCGGCTGCCGCGGCGGTTGAATCACCGGCGCGGGTCGTTGTGCCCGTACGGCAGCAAGTTTTTGAGTCTTTTTGACGCTCGGAGCAAGAGATTTTCGGTGATTTGCTAACGGTGGCTTCCTTGAAGCTACCTTGCGGGTGACTGCCTTTTTAGGCACACGGCTTTTAGCGGCGGCTTTCTTTTTGACGACGATTTTCTTTGTCGCCTTTGGCTTTACAGAGACTTTCGGCTTCTGGATTTTTCGTGTAGTTGCACTCTTTGCCACTGCTCGCCTTGCTTTAGGGCGCACGGTCTTTGAAGCTGCAACGCGCTTTTTCGCCGCCGACTTAGGAGTCGAACGGCGGGTGATCGTGCGTGACGTTGAACGTCTCAAACCTTTGGTTACTGCGCTCATTTCGAAGGTAATGATTGAAAGGGCAATTTGGACCGGACGCTCCGGAAGTTGCCGCGGCAGAGTAACATAGCCGTTCTGCTAAATCAACGATCCGCACGGGCGTAGCTCGCGAAACCCTCGATAACTGTTGGCGCAATAACAGGATTAGCCAACAAAGGAAAACACTTGAAGCACATTGTTGGCTGTGTTAGAGTGCCTTGCGCCCCAGGGAGCGCGCTCTCCGGCGCCTCCCGGAACAATCCGAGGAGATAAAAACGCTTTGTCTTCAGCGCCTTGACTCGTGCGGCCTTTCGGATTTTCAAGTAAGCGCCCACCAATTGTTCTTGCCTCTCTTACCCTAACAAGAAAGCTGTACTAATGGCAGACACGCCTCTTCTGCTCCGAGAGCAGCAGTATCACCAAATCAAGGCCGTACTGGCGAGACTCCGTATGGACTCGGCAGCCAAAGTCGTCTTTTTGATCGACAAGGATGGTCAGGAGATCGCCTCTCAGGGCGAAATTGGAAATCTTGACACCACTAGTCTCGCGTCGCTGGCGGCTGGCAACGTCGCGGCTACGGGCGGCATGGCTCAGTTAATTGGCGAAAAAGAGTTTCCTACGCTTTCTCACGAGGGCGAACGAGAGAGCATACATATTTCGGTAATTGGACGACTTTTGCTGATAGTTGTTTTTGATGAGCGATCGAGTCTCGGTCTGGTGAAGCTGAGAAGTAAACAGGTTTCGCATCAGTTATCGGCATTGGTTGACGAGATCAGCAAAGCCGAATTCAACGACGATGATTCACCCTTCGCAGAAATCACAGATGAGGATATCGATAGTCTCTTTCAATAACTGACAGAAGAGTAAGTGCCACATGACGTTCATCAACTACGCTTCCCGAGAAATCAACTGCAAGATCGTTTACTACGGACCTGGTCTCTGCGGAAAAACCACGAACCTCCAGCATATCTTTGAGTCAACAGCGCCGCAGTCGAGAGGAAAACTGATCAGCCTGGCGACCGAGACTGATCGCACGCTGTTCTTCGACTTTATGCCGCTGGAACTGGGAACCGTACGTGGTTTCAAGACGAGGTTTCACTTGTACACAGTGCCGGGGCAGGTTTTTTATGACGCCTCACGTAAACTGATTCTCAAGGGCGTTGACGGCGTGGTATTCGTTGCCGATTCGCAGGAAGAGCGAATGGACGCAAATGTTGAGTCTCTATATAACCTTGAGGAGAACTTGCAAGCTCAGGGTTATGATTTGATGAAGCTGCCGTATGTGCTGCAATTGAACAAGCGCGATCTCCCGAACGTTATCCCCGTCGAGGAACTTGCGGCCGAGTTGCGTCGCAAGGAGGAACCGGTCGTAGAGGCTGTGGCCTCCACTGGCGCTGGAGTATTTGATACGTTGAAGGCTGTTGCCAAGCAGGTGTTGACAGAACTGCGGAAGGGTTAAAGCTTGAGATCCGCCGTCGGGACGCGTGTCAGGACCTCGACCATGGTTCACACAGGGTCTTCGGTTTTCAGACTTTAAGCGATTTCAGCATCAACAAGCCGTCACCGCCGTTTGAATAGTACTTTGGCAGCCGCTGCGTAACCGCGTACCCCAAACTTTCATACAGCTTTTGCGCGGCCGTGTTTAGCGATCTCACCTCCAGCCTCACAATCCGCACATGACGCTGCTTGAAGCCTTTCTCAACTTCCGCCATCAAACGTTTGGCCAGTCGTCGCCGGCGGTGATCCGGAGCGACTCCGACGGTTGTGATGTGTCCAGTGTGATCAGGCTCGATGAGGCCGATCACGAAACCCACCATCGCCCCGCTGGACGTCGTTGCGCGATACGAAACAGCTTCAGGAGCGGTCAGCAGGAATTCAAAAGTCTCCCGACTATACGCCTCACCATCAACAAAGCATCGCTGGTCGAGCCGCCAGCATTCATCCAGATGCGAAATTGTGAGCGGTCGAACATCGTAGCGCTGGCCGAGCATTGCCGGTACTGCTGTTTCCGACTCGAGCGGAAAGTCGGCACTTGCAGACCACCAGCGGGAACGAATTTTCTTTAGTACAGCCATTGCGATGAAAACCAATTATGCAGTCGGCGTCAATGATTAGTCTATCACCATCTTTTTCATGATAGTAAAGCAAACTGTCAGTTTGCGGCGCAGTCGTCGTCACTAACTTAACATTTGGCTAGCGACGCAAACTAACAGTTTGCGTGGCTGTCACTAGATCACGAACATGCAGTCACCGTAACTATAAAACCTATAGAGTCTCGCCACAGCATGTCGATAGGCGTCGAGTGTCAAATCTCGACCGGCAAAAGCGGCAACCAACAACAGCAAAGATGACCGCGGCAGGTGAAAGTTTGTCAACAACGCATCAATGATGCGGAAATTATAGCCCGGCGTAATCGTTAGTTCAGTCTGTCGAGCCCCGGCCTGGATAATTCCATCTCGATCAACCGCCGATTCGAGTGCGCGCGTAGTAGTCGTACCCACGGCGATAATGCGTCCGCCGGCTGCGCGCGTCTCATTGATCGCAGCGGCGCTCGCTTCGCTGACGTGGAATAATTCAGAGGCGACCCGGTGTTGCTCGACAACATCTACCCGCACTGGCTCAAACGTTCCGTAGCCTACATGAAGTGTAATTTCCACAACCTCAACTTGCCGCGCTTGTAAGGCTGAAACCACCGAAGGCGTAAAATGCATTCCGGCAGTAGGAGCGGCAATCGCTCCCTTTTCACGAGCGAATACGGTCTGGTAACGTTCTCTGTCAGCGACTGATGTGCCTGACGGGCGGTGAATGTAATGCGGCAGCGGCGTCTGACCCTCCTCATTCAACAGTGTCTCGACCAGTCCGCCGTCTTGATCGCCTCTGTCGTCAACTTCAAACCTTAGAACCTTCAATCCCTTAGCTAGACTTGCGACCACTTCAGCACGCAAAGCTGAATCGCCGAAGCGAACACGCGCGCCAATTTTCAATCTCTGCGCCGGTCGCACCAGAGCTTCCCAGACCGCAGGTTCGACTTCACGCATCAGCAGCACTTCAACGCGGCCGCCGGATGGTTCGCGCTGACCATTAAGCCGAGCGGGAAACACGCGCGTGTTGTTTACAACCACGACGTCCCCGGCGCGGAGATATTCCGGTAGAAGTTCGAATTTGGAATCCTCGAAAGTTTGCGTCGCTCGATTTACGATCAACATACGCGACGCGTCGCGTTGTTCGAGAGGCTCCTGCGCAATCAGTTCTTCCGGAAGCGAATAATCAAAATCTGATAGCCGCATGTTACGCAGAGAGAGGGAATTGAGTCGGTGTCGGATAATGCGGGTGTTCGCGGTGAAAGACTGCGGTAAGCTGCGCCCCAAACAAAAGAATCAAACTGGAAACATAGCTCCAGGTTAGTACTGCCACGACGGCGCCGACCGATCCGTAGATTTGGTCATAGTGAAAATAGCTTAGCGCCCAGGCGAAGACATACTTCGCGGCTTCCCAAAGCAGGCCGCCAATGATGGCGCCCGGCAGCGTGTCGCGCAGAGTTACCTCGGCTTTTGGCATGAAGCGGTATACGACCACAAACAGTAGGACGGTTATGAGGAAACTGGCGACCGCGAAGATTATCTGCCAGAAGGCACTGCCGGCAGAAAGTAGCAGTGGATAGTGTGCCAGCTGGCGCGGAGAGAGTTTGCCGGCCATCTCGCGAAGTGCGACCACTACTGACGTGACCAGTACTGAAAACACCAGCAGCACGCCCACGATTCCAATCATGCCAATCGTTAGCGCGCGTCCATGCCAAAATGTGCGCGAGGTGGCTCGCCAAATTCTGTTCAACGCCCGTTCGATGACCGCGAAAACCCAGGAACCAGCCCATATCGTAACGATGATACAGGTGATAATGGCGCCGGTTCCTACTGACGACATTGAGCGAATCGTCTCACTCAGAAACTTGGCAGAGCCGGGATAGACATCTACTGCGTGCGTTAGCAATTCTGCGGCGGCGGTAAATCTATTGCTCATGGCGAGCATCAGGAGCAACGCCGGAAACAGCGCCATCAGGCCGAAATAACTCATCGCGGCCGAAGATGTAAACAAATCGTTTTCGTGAAACTCGTGGAGCGAGTGAGTGATGATTGAGCGCCAGGGACCGGCGTTCCGTACGCCGAAGCTATGACGGGAGAATGACGAAAGCCTTCTCATTGATATTTCAGCAACCGGGATTGAAATTGGATAGTGCGCCAGTTTGATGTCCGATAAGCTTCAGCTTGTCGTAACGCCGCGACAAGCTGAAGTTTATCGGACATTTGCAGCGAAACTGACTCCCCACCGCAAATGGAAGCTGGAACACCGTAGCAAATTCTTCACTGAGAATCGAACAGGCCGGGCTTGAGGGTACGGGCGGCGTTGAGACCATAGTGCTCATAGGCGCGGCGCGTGGCCATGCGCCCGCGTCGGGTGCGATCGAGAAAACCAATTTGGATCAGATAAGGCTCAATAATCTCTTCAATCGAATCTTTTTCTTCGTGGATCGACGCTGAGATAGTCCCGATGCCGACCGGGCCACCATCGAACTTTTCGATTATAGTTAACATGAACTTGCGATCTCTCTCGTCGAGTCCGAATTTGTCGACTTCCATCCGGTTAAGCGCATCCTTAGCCACTTCCTGTGTAATGCGACCGTCATAGTCCACTTGCGCGTAATCCCGAACCCGCCGCAGCAGGCGGTTAACAATCCGCGGTGTGCCTCGCGAGCGTTTGGCGATTTCGCGGGCTCCTTCATCGTCTATCTCAACTTCAAGAATGTGAGCCGAGCGCTTGCAAATTACTTCCAGATCCTCGGGCGGGTAAAAGTCTAAATGGAACGCAATACCAAAGCGGTCGCGCAGCGGCGCGGTCAACAGCCCCGGACGGGTGGTGGCGCCGATTAAGGTGAATTTTTCCAGCCGGATCTTCTGCGTGCGTGCCACTACGCCCTGGCCGATCATTAGGTCGAACTCGTAGTCCTCCATCGCCGGATAAAGCTTTTCTTCGATCGCCGGGTTGAGACGATGAATCTCGTCGATGAATAAGACATCGCCTTTCTGCAGGTTGGTAAGTTGGCCCACGAGATCGCCGGGTATCTCAATCGACGGGCCGGCGGTGGCATGCAGCACCGCGCTCATTTCATGAGCGATAATATTTGCGAGAGTGGTCTTGCCCAGACCGGGTGGGCCGGTTAAGAGAACGTGGTCGAGAGCTTCCTTACGATTCAAAGCCGCTCTCATATAGACGCGCAGATTCTCCTTCACCTGCGGCTGGCCGATGTATTCCGCAAGCCTGGTTGGACGAACAGTTAATTCAAACTGCTGCTCGTCGTCGCTCAATGGTGCTCGGGCTGGTCCTTCAGTTGACATAACTTTCAAGTAGTTCAGGTGCAAGCTTTAGCTTGCTTATCGTCGAAGCCACAGCCTGAGGCTGAACTCTAAACTGCTTGCTTTTTCCGAAACTCAAACCTTTGCCAGCTTGCGCAAACTGCGTCTTAAGATCAACTCCACTGAAATGTCTCCGCCTTCATCCAATGCTGAGGTAACCGCCTTTTCGGCGGAGCCACGTTGATAGCCGAGGTTCAATAGCGCCGAGAGCACGTCTGAACGCATCGCGTCTTCCGTCACAACTGGCGCACCCGCAGCAGCCTCGCCGCCTAATCCTTCCTCGAGCTCGGGCGACGACAGCGAAGCCACTTTATCTCGCAATTCCATCACCAGGCGCTCCGCAGTTTTTCTACCGACGCCCGGAATCAACGTCAGCCGTGCGAGATTGTTGGTGCGTATTGAAGCAATCATTTCGTCGGCACTCATTCCGGAGAGCAAAGTTATTCCGAGTCTTGGGCCAATTCCGCTGACTGAGATCAAGCGCATGAATAGTTCGCGCTCGCGCAGCGTTTTGAAGCCGTAGAGTTGCAGCGCATCTTCACGCACGTGTGTGTAGATGCGCAACTTCACATTCGATCCGGCGTCTTCGAGATCGTAGAAAGTGGAAATCGGTATCGTAACTTCATAGCCGACTCCGCCAACGTCCAGAATTACCGCATTGGGTTCTTTGGAAAGAAGCGTGCCGGACAAGTGTGCGATCATTACGAAGACTTTGAAAGGTCAGGGCTTGAAACTGCGCGATTGTAGTTGATGGATATGGCATTCAGCAATACGCTTCAGAATTTCCCGGTTTCGAGTTTCCAGTTCAAGGTCTATACTGATGAGGACAGGATTCCCTCAATGAAGTCAGAAAAGATCTCCGAACTAACTACGAATCGATTAAGCGTCTATCTTCGCTGTCTGAATACGCTTTGCGCAGCGGGAATCAAGAGCATTTCATCGCAGGCGCTGGCGCAGCAGTTTAATCTCAACTCGGCCCAAATTCGGAAGGACCTGGGATACTTTGGCGAGTTTGGCGTTCGCGGGCTCGGCTATCATGTCGAAGATTTGCGTGAGCACATCACCAGGATTCTTGGGTTGGATAAACCACACCGCGTAGGCATCGTCGGCGCCGGCAGACTGGGTACGGCATTGGCGAATTACAAAGGCTTCAGCCGGTCGAACTTCAGTGTCGTAGCGCTGTTTGATAACGATGAAAAAAAGATTGGCCGCCGCGTGGGCGACGAAAAGGTCCTGATCCACGACGTAAAGAAGATGCCCCGTATCGTCAGCGATGAATTAATTGACGTCATGGTGATCGCGGTCCCCGCACGCGTCGCGCAAAAAGTACTGAGTCAAATTATGTCGGGGGGAATCAAGGCTGTCTTAAATTTTGCGCCGGCGTTGCTGAGTGCGCGTCTCGACGTGAAGGTTAAGACGGTTGATCTGACGACATCGCTGGAATCATTATCCTATTTTCTGGCGCGACCACAGGCTGGCGCGATTACAAATCACCGGCCGGACGCGCAGCTTGAAGAGCCTGGCAAAATCAGCGAACGCCAATTATAGGGTTGGAAGCAGTCATGGATGAACAGACCGCACGGCGTGAAATCGTAAACATCGGCCGCTTGTTGTATGAACGGAGCTACGTTGTCTCATCAGACGGCAACGTCAGCGTCCGCCTCGACGACGGCCGCATCGTGGCCACTCCCACGATGATCTGTAAGGGTCGCATGACTGAAGATTCTCTGGCGGTGACTGATGCGTCCGGAACACCGTTGGGAAATCGCAGACCTTCGAGTGAACTGGCGATGCATCTCCTGATTTATCAGGAAAGGCCTGACGTCATGGCGGTGTGCCACGCGCATCCACCCCACGGTACGGCCTTTGCCGTTGCCGGCCTCGCCATCGATCAGCCAATTCTTTCGGAAGTCATTCTAACGCTCGGCTGTGTGCCGCTGGCTGCGTATGGCACGCCATCGACCGATGAATTGACTGAGGCAATGCGGCCGCTGGTGAAGCATCACAATGCATTGTTGATGGCGAACCATGGTGCCGTTGCCTATGGGTCGGATCTCTGGCAAGCGTTCGACCGCCTGGAGACGCTCGAGCACACGGCGCGTATTGCCATACTCGCACGCATTCTCGGCGGCTCAAAAAATTTGCCTGCGGATGCAATCGAAAAACTCATCAATGTGCGGGAGGCGGCAGGTTATCTGGGCGAGGGCGCGCGTTGTCAGGCTTGCGGTTATCTTCATGAGACGCAGATGTCTTGCCCGAGCGGCGATCGACCGGCGCGCACAAGTTATACGGTTTCAAATGCAGTGAATGGGTCGGGAAAGATTTCCCTCACCAGGGATGAGCTGGTCGAACTGTTGACGCAAGCGGTGGATAGTAGATCGTGACCCGCCGTGGTGACTGGCGAATACCTTTAGGTTATTACACAGTTAACAAAGAACCGGTAAAAGAATTGGCAGCAGCTAGTAGTAGTTCAAGCGAAAAATAGCGTAATCTAACAATCCTAATCACGATTTATCATTTACCAATACAGGAGCAACTGAATGCAAGAAGCACTCGGCATGGTTGAAACCAAAGGTCTGGTC
>DATLBQ010000122.1:0-4653 GCA_035526805.1 Pyrinomonadaceae bacterium | reverse complement strand
CGCGTGATGATACCCATATCCGGGGATGGCTTGATGCCCAGCCGTAGGTGTGGCGATCTGTCAGTATGAAGATGAAGACGCGTATTATCTTTTTGGTTGCGATGCGGAATGGAGCAGCATTACGGATACCTGGCATAAAACGCTAGAAGACGCGCTGAACGCGGCCGAGTTCGAGTATGAGGGTTATCGCAAACCTGGAATATCGTCTAACCCGTGGCTTAAGACTGATATCGAGAACGCTCGCCTTTCAGGCCCGCTTATTTGCGACGGCTTAGCCGCTTGCGTTAGGTTCAAAGTTGCCTTGCGTTGACGCAGCTTCTGGTATGAAGCAATGTCATACCACGAGGTGAGTCATGGCAAGATCGAAAGTTGCAATTTCTTTAGATCAATCCACCCTGAATCGGCTCGATCAACTGGTTAAGAAACAGGTCTTCCCCAACCGTAGCCAGGCCATCGAGGAAGCTGTTGCCGAAAAACTCGCGCGTCTCGAAAAAAGTCGCTTAGCCCAAGAATGCGCCAAACTTGACCCTAAGTTTGAGAAGGCGCTTGCGGAAGAAGGGCTTTCTGAGGACTTAGCGCAATGGCCCGAATACTGAGGGGTGAGATCCGCTGGGCCGACTTAAATCCGGTACGAGGACATGAACATGCAGGATTACGTCCGGTTTTAATTCTAAGCCAGGACGTTTTCAATGAACGTTCCGGAACGGTGATTGCCGTTGCGCTCACGAGTCAGTCTCAACGTGCGGGTTTCCCTCTAACACTCGAACTTCCTGCAAGAGGGCTACCGAAAAAGTCGTGGGTGAAAATCAGCCAGATTCGCACGCTTGCGGTCGAGCGGATTGGCAAGGTGATCGGTAGGGCGTCTCCAGAGGAACTGGCTAAGGTTGTTGAAGGATTGAACGAGATTATCGGAACCTAACTATCGGGTCGAGAAGGACGCTGATAGACGCGCCTCTCACCCAAAACGTTAGGCCGCACACACGCTTCATGATCATCACCAATCCCCAAAGAAGGAGCACACTATGGCCAAGTACCTTATCTCGTTCCCCAGTGCGGCGATGGTCGTGCCCGACGGTGAGTGGGAGGCGGTGGGCCGCGACGCGCACGCCGTGATCGACGAGGCGAAGGCCGCCGGCGTTTACGTCTTCGGCGGCGGCATCGACGAAGATGTGCCACCCGTGCTCGTCTCGGCCGACAGCGCGGTCGCCGAGGGTGGCTACCCGTGGGCGCCACGGCTGGACGGCGGCTTCACGGTGCTCGAATTACCCTCGCGCGAGGAGGCCATCGCGTGGGCCGCGCGCATCGCGAAGGCCTGCCGCTGCGATCAGGAGCTGCGCGTATTCGGGTTTGACCCGCAGTCCTGAGTGCGACCTAACAAGTCGCTCAAGTACGCTCCGGCCACCTAGCAGATGTTAAGTAGCTTCTTGCTGATTTTCTTAGCCGTACCTGCTTTCGCGGATTTTTCATCGGAGCAGCAATCGGCGCGCCTACAGCCAAGATCGTCATCGATGAATACCAAAACGGATGGCTGGCCGCTTCTAACGAAACACAACCAAAGTTGCTCGCTACTCCAAAGTGGATATAGATTCGTACGGTTCAAAACTTTGGACACAACGACGTGAGCACCACCATGATCTATATGCATGTATTGCACTCGAGGTGTAAAAGGAGTCCGCAGTCGGCGGACGGATTGCGAGCGAGACCGGTTTGTGCAGGTATATTGGTATTATATAACCAGATTGGAAACGGCAGAGTGATGGGCGTTTAACTCGCCGCCTGAGGCGATTGTGTAATTAAGCGACGCATGATTTCTTGATAGTGGCTCAGCGGCATCGCGTTGGGCCAGCCAATGCCCCATGAGCTTACCAACCTTCAAATATCATCCCGACCCAATCACGACGGGCAGCATCAAACCGTCCGACACCAAGTGCGAGTGTTGCGGCCAGCAGCGAGGGTACATCTACGTTGGTCCGGTTTTCTCAGCCGAGGAGTTGTCCGAGTGCATCTGTCCGTGGTGCATTGCAGACGGCTCGGCTCACGAGAAGTTTGACGCAGAGTTTACGGATGCGGCGGGGGTTGGCGGATATTCCAAAGCGCCTACGGTTCCGGAGTCAGTCATCGAGGAGGTAGCGTTTCGGACGCCGGGTTTCTCAGGTTGGCAGCAGGAGCAGTGGCTGGCTTGCTGCGGTGACGCAGCAGCGTTCGTCGGTCGCGCTGGCCGCGGCGAGCTTGAGAGGCAGTGGCCAGATGCTGTTTCCTCTATCCAGCAGGAGTGCGGCATTGTTAATGGCGCCGACTGGCAGAGTTATTTTCGTGCCCTCGACAAGGATGGTAGTCCCACGGCATACATTTTCCGATGCCTGCACTGCGGGAAGCATCTCGGTTATTCAGATTGTCACTGATTATGACCGTACTCGGTGTCACTCAGATTTACACCAGCTCAAAATCTCTCTCTGGATTTGCCAATCGTTTCGAGGTTTCCTCGCAAAAATTAGACACTGTGGAAGACACAAATGAAAAACGTACCTACGTTCGAGTATTGTTTGGGTGTATTGATCGCGCGGAATATGCGCTACTCAACCGATTGCCATAGTAGGTTTGTCGTACAGCTTCAAGCGATGGTGTTTTAGCGAGCCACAAGACATAACGGCGGACGGTCACACCCAGCAAAAAGAAAAACAAAGTTAGTCAACCAAGAAAGGGAAATAAATTTATGAAATACATGATCACCTGGTCCGAACGCCCGCAAGGATCACCAATGGAATACGAGAATGCCCAGAAGCGAATTCTGGAGGTTTTTACTCAATGGAAAGCGCCGGCCAATTTCAAGATCGAGTTGTTCGTGGTGCGGGTAGGCGATTGGGGCGGATATATGATGTTGGATTGCGACGATCCATTGGCAGTGCACAAGTTCTGCTCGATGTTGCCCGCTTTTGTATTCGAGGCGCGACCCGTGGTTCCCGTCATGGATGCTGTGCGGGTGGAACTGGAAGCAATTGACTGGCGCGATGGTTTGAAACGCACGTGATAATTGAAAGTCGTGCGTCGCATTTGTCGAGTTGCCATGACCAAGAGACGATATGTGTCCTAACCATGCGCGCAGGGCACGGCGCGCGGACATTATACGGGTGTGAGGCGGTGTTGGCTGACCGAACGTTGCCTCAAGTCGCCGATGAACACGGACGTCCTTCGGCGGCTCTCGTAGCATAGGGTCACCAGAATGCGCCCAGTCGAAATCGGTCAAAGTTACGACACTATCGCGCATCTGTGGCGGGAGCCGCACATTCAGTCGATCGGAATGTCGCAACTCGACCGCGCTCTGAAGTTCACGACGGCGCGCCAATATGCATTGGATATCGGCTGCGGGTGCAGTGGCCGCTTGATCGACGTGTTGATTACACATGGATATCAAGTCGAAGGAGTCGATGTTTCCGAACGGATGATCGCGTTGGCTAAGGAGCGCCAACCGAAGGTTGCATTGCACCATGCCGATATTTGCCAGTGGAATTTGCCGCGAAGGTATGACTTCATTTTGGCCTGGGACAGCATCTGGCACGTTCCGCTTGAAGAGCAGAGACCTGTGATGGAGAAGATTTGTGGCGGCCTGACGCAGCACGGCGTCTGTCTTTTTAGTATGGGAGGCCTTGATGAGCCGGGAGAGAAGATCGATTCCTGCATGGGACCTCCGATGTATTACAGCACTCTGGGAATCCCGAAGACTCTTGAACTGTTGACGCGATGCGGATGTGTTTGTCGGCACTTGGAATTTGATCAGTACCCGGAGCAACATCTCTACATCATTGCGCAAAAGATCTAACATGCGCGCCTCATCAAAGACTTCCGCCTGATGGACTCACGATGCCGGACTCAGTTACACGATTCCTGAACGTCGATTTGGAACTGGTCGCGACATTCGACCTGGCTCCGCTGCTTGAATATTTCAATGCGGAGACGTTTACGCTTCGCGACTCGGTTGCGGAAGGACGACGCACCGTCTGGATGGAGCTCCACCCGGACCCGAAGGACACGAATGACGCGATCCTGCGCTACTCAATATTGGTCGAGTCGCTGCCCAGCGACGTCCGGCGACTCTGGGACGCGTGCGAGGATCGTCGCTTTAACGTCGGAATTCAAAGCGGACTCGCTCCCCATATCACCGCATTTCCGATTTCCACCACTGCGATGGCGAAGCTCGTTGCGATAGCAGCTAATCTCGAGATCACGGTCTACAGCGCAGACGGTGAGGAATCGGAGCGCATCCGACCGCAGGCCACTTAGTGCTCGGTTGGGGCAGTCAAGATAGTTTGGATTTTCCCAAGGGATACTTTTTGTGGTTTCAACATTTGTGACGGCGCGGGTTGGGTTTCAACTTATCAGGACTTCGATGAAGCGCCGGTCGAGAAAAGAACCGCGGCTGTATTGCGCGTGTGGCCGTAAACATGAGTGAGCTTCTAGAGAGATCACAAGGTTTCAATACGATTGCCCAGTTAACCAATCTCCTAAGCCGATCGTTAGAAGCGCCGGGTGAGGCGTAGCATCAGGTGTCTTAAGATGAAGCAGACGAACTGCCCGGTGCATGGACAGCAAGGCATAGGCCTCGTCTGTAGACACCTGGCACACGCCGTGGACCGTGGAGAGAAAGTCGGATTCTAT
>DATLBQ010000121.1:0-20080 GCA_035526805.1 Pyrinomonadaceae bacterium | reverse complement strand
GTGGATCTTCTTTGGCTTTTGGCCTCTATTTTCTAGCGAAGAAAGAGGCTGCCCAAACAAACAAGATTTCAAATCTGCGCTAACTGGTCACGCGCTGCGTTTAAGTCAGTGGGCGACTCGCCGGGGCGCGTCTTGACCTGTGACCAGCAAGGGGCGGTGACAGGGCGCATGCTACCCTCTTATTGCTCACGAAGGCAAGAGCTATTGAAGGAAGATAAGCCACCAAGCGAGTCAGGATACAGCGCTTACGGGCCTCGTCAGGGGTCTTGCAGTTGTCAATTTGTATTGGCAGCGACCAGCCGTTGAACAGTTTCGAGGGTGTCGGCCTCGTTCGGTTTCTTGTCCGGTCGTAGGCGAAGAATTCTTGGAAATCGGAGAGCATAACCGCTCTTGTGCCTTTTCGATTCCTGGATCCGGTCAAACGTGACCTCAATGACGGTCTGAGGTTCTACCAACCGGACCCTTCCATGAGCAAACTCCTTAACGGTGTGCTCTGTAAACCACACTGTCATCTCCGTTAGTTCTGCATCGGTTAAGCCTGAATAAGCTTTGCCGATATTTAGCAGCTCATCGTCTTCTTCCGAGCGGCGAACTGCGAACGTATAGTCGGAAAGAAGATGTCGACGCTTGCCATGTCCCACCTCCACGGCGGTGACAACCACATCGAGGGTTGCGATGGCTCGCTTTAGTTTGAGCCACTCGCGCCCGCGCCTGCCGGGCTTGTAAAGGGATGCGGGGCTCTTGATCATAAGTCCTTCATTTCCGCGAGCCCGCGCGTCTTCGAATTCTTTATCCAGAGGGGCAACGGCTTCGAATCGCTTGGCAATTGACACTCGGATGGTTCCCTCCGTGGGAATCATTGCTTCCAAAAGTCTGCGACGCTCCTCAAGTGATTCATCGGTTAACACGCGTCCTTCAGCATACAAAAGATCGTAGGCCACCAGGACTACGGGAATTTCCCGCAGCAGTTCTTCGCCAATGGACTTCCGTCCCAGGCGCTTTTGCAGCTCGCTGAACGGCAAGATCCGGTTACCCTGAGCGGGCACAACTTCGCCATCGATAACAGCTTCGACGCCGAGATTATTTAGAGGGGAAACGAGCTCAGGAAAGCGGTGTGTGATCTCATCCATGGTGCGCGAGTAGATGGCTACTCGGCCATCCTTTACGTGAGCTTGAGCGCGAATCCCGTCAAACTTGTCTTCGACGAAGAATTGTTCGGGCATGGTGCGGGCGATGTCTGCGAGATCAGCGGCGGGAGTTGCCAACATGAATTTAATGGGGTGAAAAAGGCGCATGTTCACGTCGCCGAGGTCGTTAGCTCTCGCGCGTACAGCTGTTTCACCGATATCCCCGAGTAGCATGTTTACTTGCGCTACGGTGGCGAGAGCCTGCGCGAAAGCTCGCGCGATCGCATCTTCGACAAGACTTTCTCGTAGCCCGATCCTCAGGTCGCCGGCCAACAACTTGATCAGGTATTTAGCCTCGAGCGGGGTTGCGTGACTCAACACTGCCACCAGGATCGCAGTCTTATTCTTAATTCCGCGAGTCTCACTTAGGCGCGTAATGATCGATTCCGTTTCCGCCAGACTGACGTTGGGTTCGTTAAAATTCCTGGCTTTCAGAATTGCCTCGTGCGCAGTTTCACCGGCATCGCCCAGTCGCACATAAATAGGTGCAAGTTCCTGCTGACTAATGCCGGTGGCTTCGCTTAAAGCGGTGCTGATGATGCTGCCACCAACATTCGTGGTGCGCGCATCGTTCTGAGCAAATTGATGACCTGAGAAATAACGAGCGGCGCGCGCAAGATCAGCATCAACAAGTTGCTTAAGGTACGCGCCGACTAAAGCAGCTTTCTGAAGCTTTTTAGACGTGCCAGCCACTTCCTCCGCCACTTCAGCAAATTGCTGAAGCAAACCGGCGGTGGCAGGCGCGGTTGACGAGGCTGCGTCGTTTTCAAGCGAAGTCATAATGGTCTAATAGAGGCTGAAGTTTGTTATCGCTTATCGAATGCGCGGGGGTTTCGGGTCAAAGGTTGCGCGACCCCTGACTCATGTGTCAAGGATGCAAACTCGATAATTTCTTTGGAGTTGAACAACATTTAGGGAGCTTGAAGACGTGTTACCTTCTGGTTTGTCAGGCCGCGGGTTACAATCTTCAGTCACAGCGGTTGGTTTGAGAAATGCCGTCGGTTTATAGAATGAAGTTACTGAAAGGTGTTTGCTGAAATTGTTTTTACTGATTCTCGAGTCGCTGGGCAGTACCGAGTTAGTTTTTATCTTGATAATGGCGCTGGTTTTTTTCGGCCCTCGCAAACTGCCGCAAATTAGCCGCTCACTGGGAAAAAACCTGGCGGACTTTCGGCGAGCCTCTGAAGACTTCAAACGTACCTGGGACAGAGAAGTTAGTCTGGAGGACACTAATCGTCCGGTGCTGGTGGACCAGCATCCCAGCCATGAGCTTGAAACCGCCGGCGAGGCATTCCCATCTCCAAGTATTGCCGCCATTCCGCCCGACCAGGTAATCGCCAGAAACACGATTGGCACTGATCCGCTTGCTGCTTCCGACAAAACTGATTTAGCTTCCGAACCAGGTGAGCTTGAAAATCAAAATAACGAACCTAAACATTCTCCCAGGAGTGACTGGTTCTAAGTTAGTCAAAGCAAGCTAAAAACAAATGTCCACTTTTCAAAGAGCACTCGGTACAGGCCAAGCGAAGGAAGAAGAACTCGGCGGTCAGATGTCCTTCCTTGAGCATCTGGACGAACTGCGAAGCCGTTTGATGCGATCGCTCGCTTTTGTTTTCGTCGCGGCGACCCTGTGTTGGTTTGCGTCGGACCGTATTTACGCCTTTTTGGCGCTGCCCGTGGAGCGCGCACTTGCGGAAGCGCAGCGGCAACAGGTGCCAATCAACGGCTTCACAGGTAACGAGAAGATCCTGCCACTGACCTCAGTCAAAGAAAACGATGTCGGCCGATACATTTTCCCGGAAGAGACAAAGGTGGGCACCAGTGTGATTCCTGCCGGAGTTTCAGTGAGCGCGCGCGCCGCGAGAGATTCTCAGGGCGTGTTAGGCCTGTTTACGGATGAGCCGTTATATGCAGGCGCCACAATCATCCCCAAGGGCCTGCGGTTGCCCGTCGACTTTGCCGCGTTGCCCGAGGCGATAACCGGCGTTAACGACAAACTGATTGTCACAAGTGCCATCGAACCTTTCTCCCTTTACGTGAAGGTTTCACTTTATGCGGCCCTCTGCTTGTCGGTGCCATTTTTGCTCTGGCAAATCTGGGCTTTTGTTTCGCCGGGTCTGTATCCGCACGAACGTGCTTACGTCACCCCCTTCATTGCTCTATCGTCGATATCGTTCGTACTTGGGGCGGCGTTTGCTTATAAAATCATTTTCCCGCCAGCGGCCAGGTATCTGCTTGGATTGGGTCAGGATTTTAGACTGCTGCTAAAAGCCGACGATTACTTCGACTTCATCATCATTGTCATGTTGGGCATGGGCATAGTTTTTCAGATGCCGGCAATTACCTATGTTCTGGCCCGGATTGGACTGATAACAGCAAGATTCCTGGTAAAAATTTGGAAGACGGCGTTGATCGTCATTCTGATTTCGGCGGCAGTTCTTTCGCCGACCAATGATATTCCCAACATGCTCTTGTTTGCCGCTCCCATGATCGTGCTTTACCTGGTTTCCATATTTGTCGCCTGGATCTTTAACCGCCCGAGGACGGCAGTTTGAGACGGTAAAAAGGCAACTTAGAGCAGCATTTGGCGCATCTTGACTGTGTTCCTTTGGAGCCCTAGAATCCGTTAAGTTCCGCATCGGTTTAAGTTCTTGTTGTGTCCAAGCTTTCAGTCTCATAAACGTTCGCAGCAGTAGTACCAGGAGTTTAGTTATGTCTTATCAGAGAGCCGCACTTCGTCTGGCCGTCTTCTCGCTCATGCTGGTTTCCTCCAGCTTTCTGGCGTTCGCGCAAGACCGAGCAAAGGGCCAGGATCCAATGGATAAGCCCCGCAACGTCAAGCCGGAGCTCAAAAAGGCTTATAAAGACTGGCTGGAGAAGGACGTTACTTACGTCATTACAGATGAAGAGCGAAAGGCCTTCAAGAAGTTAGCAACTGATGACGAGCGCGAGCGATTTATCGAAGAGTTTTGGCGCCGCCGCGATCCCGATCCCGACACGGACGAGAATGAGTTTAAAGAGGAATACTACGAGCGCATTGCCTACGCTAATGAGCATTTTGCTTCCGGCATCCCGGGCTGGAAAACTGATCGCGGCCGAATCTGGATCATGTTTGGTAAGCCTGATGAGCGCGAAACTCACCCGATGGGTGGAAACTATGATCGCCCCTCCTATCAAGGTGGGGGCAACACTTCGACCTATCCCTTTGAAGTCTGGTTCTACCGTTACCTTGCGGGAGTAGGCTCCGGCATCGAGATTGAGTTTGTTGACCCGACTGGCACCGGGGAGTATCGCATTGCCCGAAATGCGAATGAGAAGGACGCCATGCTGATGATTCCCGGAGCCGGCCTGACCCTTTCAGAACAGTTGGGCCTCTCTGATAAGGCCGACCGCATTGCCGGGCTGGGTGGCGTAGGATCGCAGGGTTATCAGCGTGAACAAGACAGCCCTTTCTCGCGTCTGCAGCTGCTTGCCGATCTAAGCCGGCCACCACAAGTAAAATTTAACGACCTCGCCTCGGCGGTTAATACGGGCGTCATCGAAGAGAACCCGCTGAACTTCGATTTCCGTGTCGACTTCTTCCGCCAATCAGACGAGCGGGTCATCACGGCGATGACAATTCAAACCGAAAACAAAGAGTTGACGTTCACCGATAGCGGTGGGCTGCAACAAGCCCGCATCAATATTTTCGGAAGGATTACCTCTGTGGCGGGTCGCCGTGCCGGCATCTTTGAAGATCCAGTCATTACCACCGCCACCACGGAAGAACTGACTGAAGCGAAAAGTCGCAAGTCGGCTTATCAGAAAGCTATCGCGCTCGCCCCGGGAACTTACAAGGTAGATGTGATCGTTCGTGATGTTACCTCGGGAGCCACCGGAGTAAGACACGTCGGTTTTACTGTTCCCCGCTACGATCCACAGAAGCTCTCAACCTCCACCCTGGTATTGGCGTCGAAGTTGGAGAGTTTGGTCGACCAACCGGCGGTCGGCCAATTTGTGATCGGACAAACGAAAGTGATTCCCAACGTTTCCGGAAATTATCAGAAGGGACAACCGGTGGGAGTTTACCTGCAGGTTTACAACGCGGGCATTGATCAAACGACGCTGCGACCGTCAGTCGACGTCGAATATGCACTGTTGAAAGATGGCAAAGAACTCGGTCGACAGGTGGAAGACTGGCGCGGAATGAGCGATTCGGGCCAACGCCTGACCCTGGCTCGACTTATCGATACGCGACAGTTAGCGTTGGGTGAATACGAGCTAGCGGTGCGAATTCGCGATCGCGTTTCGGGCCAGGCGCTGACGCCGGCAGCAAAGTTCACTGTCGTGCAGTAGGAAAAGCGGTAAATGGTGAATCGTAAATCGTAAATAGAGAGTTCTTCAGTTTGATCTACTGTTCACCAATCAACGGCCGGCGAGGTTGTTCTGGTCTGCGGTAATCGCTTCGTCAATAAAGGATGCAACTAGATCCAGATACTTATCACCAACAAAGCCAAAAACGTTGTGGCCGGCGCCCGGAAAAATAAGTAACCGGCGTGGTTCGTTTGCCGCAGCATACAGCGCTCGAGCCTGTGCAGTTGGAACGGTCTCATCCGGTTCGCCATGCGTAATTAAAACCGCGCTATGAACCAGAGACAGCTTTCGCGCTGAGTCGAATCGGTTCTTCGCCAAAAAATAGAGACTGTGCGGCAACCAGGGAAGGGCCGCTTTTGCCATCTCACTTCCGGAACTCATGCCGGATTCGAGCACTATCGCAGCGCACTGGCGCCTGGATGCCAAATCGGTTACTGCCGCAGTTCCTAACGACTGGCCGTAAAGGACGAGCGACTTTGGATCAACACCTCGTTGCGTCAGGACATATTCGTATGCGGCGTCAGCGTCGGCGTATAGCCCCTCTTCATCTTCAAGATAGCCTTCGCTGCGACCGTAACCGCGATAGTCAAAGAGAAGAACATTAAAGCCTCTCGCCGCGAACCGCTCACCTATCCAACCTATGTTCTCTATGTTTCCGCCGTTGCCGTGGAAATAAATGAGACTAGCTTTTGTCGATCGCGTTGAAGATTGAAAGAACCAGCCATGCAAACGGTTGCCAGCTTTGTTGGTGAACCAGACATCTTCTGCACCCGCAACTCCGTCAGCCTGCACCTCCGCCGGTTGGGGATGAAACGCAATGGCTCGCTCAACTCGTCTCAACGTGAAGAAAACAACGCCGGCGCAAACAATCAAAGAGATGATTAGGCCGGTGAAAAGCTTTAACGACAGGGCGCGCCAACGCGTTACCTGTGAACCGCTAATAGTTGCTGAACCATTGTGTTCCATTTCTTAAGGCCCAATCTCATTACCCGAGTGCGCGCCATCCTGACGGATGCTAAAATCGTTCGCTTATGGAAAAACGCTTGAATCTGACAGGAAGTTCAATGAGCGAGCTTACTGAGTTCGTCGGCACGTTAGGCGAGCCGGCGTATCGCGGCCGTCAGCTTTTCGGCGCGCTCCAGCATCGTCGTTTGCAGAGTTTCGACGAGATGAGCGACTTGCCAAAGGCGTTGCGCGAGCGCTTAAAAGAAACAGCAGCCGCCTCGACGCTCACTGTGACCTCGCGCTATCTCTCCGCAGACGGCACTCGTCGTTTCCTGATGAAGACGCACGACAATCTGCCGGTTGAGACAGTTTTCATTCCTGAAGAACGGCGTGACACCATCTGTTTCTCATCGCAATCAGGCTGTCCTTTACAGTGTACTTTCTGTCTTACCGCACAATTGGGTCTGCTGCGCTCACTGACTCCGGGAGAAATTGTGGAGCAGATAATCATCGTGCTCAACGACGCATACGGCGTAGGCCAACAGCCAGGGCGGGGCACAAACCTCGTCGGTATGGGCGCAGGGGAACCGTTCTTAAACTTTGAAGCGCTCCTGAAGGCGCTGCGAATCATAGCCGATCCGCAAGGCTTGTTCATCGTGCCGCATCGTGTGACGGTCTCAACCGCCGGTGTGGTCCCACGCATTCGCGAGCTCGCGACAATTCCCGATCGCCCAAATCTCGCGATATCGCTGGCCGCACCCACCGACGAGTTGCGCAATGAGCTAATGCCCATCAACAAGAAATGGCCGCTGGAAGAATTGCTGGCAGCTTGCAAAGATTTTGAGCAGACACTGAAGGCCGGCGAGCGGTTCACCTTCGAATACGTAATGCTCGATGGCGTAAACGATTCAGACGAGCAGGCGCGCCAACTGGCAAACCTGCTCAACCGACACGACCTGCATGCGAAGGTGAACTTGATTCCGCACAATTCGGCCGATCCGCTGCCGTATCAGCCGTCACGGGCAAGCCGAGTTGAAATGTTCAAAAACATTCTGGAGTCGAAGGGTGTTCACGCATTTATTCGCAAGCCGCGGGGCCGAGATATCTTCGCGGCGTGCGGCCAACTTGCTGCCATGACACCACCTGTCGTTCTGCGTGCGAGTTAAAGTCTCCGGCAAAGCAACTCTGAATACTGCACGAGTATCTGACTCACAATATGCGACTCATCATCCAATTTACGTTTGCAACCGCTATGATTTTTCTCCCGGCTCGTTTTCTGACGACAGCCGTGCCGCAGTCAGCGCCGAATATTCCGGTTAATGCGTCGCTGGCCTCAGACAAAACTTCGCGCGGACGCACCGTGCAGGCGACGGTGATCATGGAAATCCCTTCTGGTTATCACGCCAATTCAAACCGGCCGCTGGAAAAGTTTTTGATCCCGACACAACTTCAGATTGAGGCGCCCAAGGGAATTCTGGTCAGCCGCATAACGTATCCACGCGCCTTATTGCGTTCGTTGAAGTTTTCGAAAAGCAAAGTGTCAGTGTTCGAGGGTCGCACCGCTATGCGATTAAATGTCACTGTCCCGCCAGGTTATTCTGGAAACTCTGTTGAGTTGAAGGGGCGTTTAAGATTTCAAAGCTGCAACGATGATACGTGCTTTCCGCCGCAGACACGGGAAGTCAAACTTTGGCTGAACGTGGAATAAGTAAAGAAACAACACGGTGAAGAGGGGAAAAGGGGAAGAGGGGAAAAGGGGAAGACGGGCAGGGGTAAGGCTCGAACCGACGCGGCGTTTTATCCCGTTACCCCTTTTCGCTTTCCCCCTTTCCCCCTTTCCCCTTTACCCATTCCCTCTTCTACCGATGACTGACATAAGCCTCCCAACTTTCCCCTGCACATTCTTCTCCCTCCGGTATGAGAAAAAAAGGTCCGTGCGACACATCGTGCATAGCGGCGCGATGTGTATGTTGTGGGTCTCAACTCCGGCTGAAATCAATTGGGCCCGGTTCGCTTTCAGCAGATTAATACAGGCGTGACCAGCGCGCGTTTCGGTCAACAAATCCTGAAGCGGAAAGGCGTTGGTAAATCCGTCGATTACATCTCTCCCCACTTCATAACAACAGGAGCCCGCGGCGGGGCCGATAGCGACGCGGACCTCACCGGGCCGGGCGCCGTATTCCGCACACATCCGTTCCAGGGCCTTTGTCGCCACTGTCGCGAGCGTGCCGCGCCAACCCGCATGGACCGCTGCGAACGCGCCTGTCTTCGGATCACCGAACAGAATAGGAACGCAATCAGCTGTTTTCACTCCCGCCAGAACTCCAGGTGTGTTACTGACAATGGCATCACAGTAGATGGTATCGCCGCGTGCATCTTCGGCGGGCTTCGCTTCATTGTAGCTTTGAATCAAACGCACCTCGGACCCGTGAACTTGCCAACAGCCGGCGAGAGCCCATTCTCCCGTCTCCTTCGGGAAAAGCTTGAGAAACCGGCGACGATTCTCCAGAATGTTTTCCGCGGTGTCTTCATTGAAGCCGGCTAGATTGAGCGCATTCTCGGGCATGGGGCTGGCGCCACCAACGCGCGTGGAAAAACCGTTGACGAAACCTGCTGTTTCAAGTGGCGTGCAGACAAGTGCCTGCAGTCCATCCCGCTCGCGCCAATAGAAGCCGGCGAGCGATAAATCCTGATCGCTTATGATTGTGGCCATTGGAATAGACATTATCGAAGTCGCGCGCATTCGCGAAGTGTTGCTGCGGACGCCGCGGTTTCGCGAGCGTGTGTTCACCGCCGCTGAACGGGCCTATTGCGATAGTCGCGGCGTCGTGGCGGCGGAACATTATGCCGCGCGCTTCGCCGCAAAAGAAGCGGCGTTGAAAGCATTACAAACTGGATGGCGTGGCGGGATCAGTTGGCACGACGTCGAGATCACTTCGCTGGAAAGCGGCGCCCCGCTTCTTAACTTCGAGGGTGAAGTGAAGAGGCTGCTGGAAAAATCCGGAGCGACTGCGGCACACCTGTCGATGTCACACACGAGCGAACACGCGATCGCGCAAGTTGTACTTGAAAGCTTTTGAGAATCAACGCCTACAAGGTATGACGCGTTCGGAGTAGCCGCGCAGCGTTGCCCAGTACCTGAAATCCGGGGCTTGCCCCCTGATTTGCGAAAGGTCTTTGACCTTCCGGCAACAATCCAAAAAAATCATGAGGATTCAATTATTGGCGGCGCTCGCGCGACAAGCGATTAGCGTATTGACATGAGAACCGAGACTACCGCATGTCATTCATGAGCGTCCGTTTCCCGCGCTTATCAACGTCCACGCGGGTTACTCTCAGCGTAGACAAATTCGTTATGTCATAACTGCGACGATCCGATCTGGCGTGTTGGGCCACGACAACTTCGTTTATGTCTTGAGTCTCTGCTACTTCGCCGGCGCCGACGCCAATCGAGTCAGGCAGATTTCCGTGTAACAAACACTCGGTCTTCGGCGCGAGTTTTTCGGTAACCGCTATCAACTCACGACGCGGGCAGGAGAGAGTCGAAAGCGCGCCATTATCCGGGTCAATCTCCACAAATCTTATTCCTTCCGGGCACTCGAAATTCCTGCCGCCCAATTCAGGTTTTAGTTCCACTGCGGCCTTGATGAAATCGGCCCACGCCGGCAACGCCGCTTCCGCACCTGTAAGCCCAAGTTGTTCGTTGTCGTCGAAACCAATCCACACCACGCAAACCAGGTTGGGCGTGTAACCGACAAACCATCCGTCGCGCGACGTGCCGGTTTTGCCGGCCACTGCCGTGCCTCTGACGGCTTCGCGTGCGGTTCGAGCGGTTCCACGATCGATTACTGTCGAGAGCATGTTCGTGATCATGTATGCAGTGGTGGGACTAACTACCTGTGCAGCGTCAGCTTCGTCGTTGGTGCGGTGAGTCGCTGGCGGCTCGCCAATACTCAAAATTGCCTTCGGCTTAACCCGACGTCCGCCGTTCACGAAGGCTGCGTATGCTGCAGCCAGCTCGAGTGGTGTAACCTCCTCGGTGCCGAGTGCCATCGCTGGATAACGCTCTGGCCTTGGCAGACCAAACTGCTCAGCCAGATTGGCAATTCGGGCCAAACCGGTTTGCAGGGCCAGGTCAACGGTAACCACGTTGAGCGACTTCACCAGCCCTGTGCGCATGGTGACGTCGTGCATCGAGTAACCGCCGCCAAAATTTGCGGGACGATAAGTCTTGTTACGGTCGTAGACGAATTCCCTGGGAGCATCGACAAACGTTTGCACCGGCGACATTCCGTCTTCAAGTGCGGCGGCATAGACGAAGGGTTTGAAAACAGAACCCGGCTGTCGGCGCGCGTCGGTGGCGCGGTTAAGTTGCGAATCAGCGTAATTCCGGCCGCCAACCATTGCCAATATGTTGCCAGTGTGCGGATCGATGGCGACGAGAGCGGCCTCAGGTGCTGCCTGTGACTTCGAGCTCCGATACGCGTTGTTCGCTGCGAGACGATCCAGTTGCCGTCTCAACGCCGCCTCCGCAAGTTGCTGCAGGTCGAGATCGATGGTTGTATAAATTCGTTGGCTGTCAGGCGAAGCATCTAACTGCGAGTCACAAGTTCGATTTACATAGTCGACGAAATACGGCGCCAGCGGATTGCCAGGACTTGCAGTGGTAGAAATCACTACAGGTTCTTGAAAGACTGCCGCAACCTCGTCGATGCTTACCCAACCATCGCGCGCCATTTTCTCAAGCACGACGTTTCTCCGGGCGCGCGCCGCTTCAGCATGCAGTATTGGTGAAAATCGCATCGGCCCCTGAATCATTCCGGCAATCGTGGCCGCTTCAGCTAGGGACAGTTCCGGCAGCTTCTTTCCGAAGTAGATATTGGCAGCCTCCTGTACGCCGCGGACCACCACCGCGCCCCGTTGTCCCAGATAAACTTCATTGCAGTAGAGGGCGAAAATATCTTCCTTCGTTAGCCGCTGCTCTAAAGCATAGGAAAGCATCGCTTCCGAGTATTTGCGTTGCAGCGTGCGCTCGGAAGAAAGGTAGGTGTTCTTGATTAGTTGCTGAGTAATCGTTGACCCACCCTGGCCAATACGATCGTTGTTCGCGTTAGCCCACAACGCTCGAGCCGTCCCAACCAGGTCGACTCCAGGGTGCTGAAAGAAGCGATGATCTTCGGTAGCGAGAATCGCGTGGACCAGCAGCGGGGGTATTTCTAAGAACCGGACAGCCTCGCGTTTGCCATCTTTTGAAAGGACGTGCTGTGAAAGAACTTCCGGCTCGAGCGTGAATGATTCAATGGAAATGCCGTCTTTTTTCAGCTCCGAGATTTTGTCGCCGGAAAAACTGATCTCGATCAGCGCCGAGCGGCTTCCGTTCGCGTTAGGTCGAATCTCAACAGTTGCCTCGGTCTCACGGAAGCTACCGCTCCAAACATTGCTTCCTTCTGACTTCACATACCCGACTCGGCGTAGCGTAGTGATCAAGTCAGCTCGCGATAGTTTTTGGCCAGGCCGCAGTGAACGAGGCGCTGCGTAGAGACCGGGACGGCTGGTTAGATATCCGCTTGCCAGTCGCGCATCAACTATTCGCGAGTAATACTTATAAGAATTCAGGAGAGAATCGCCGCCAACTACCAGCGCCACCACAAATAGACCAGAGAAGAAACGAAACAGCAGTCGCCGGTTACTCAACGGGTCGTCATGGAAAAAGCCTAAGACGCTTTTTGCGGCGGCGCGCAGCGACGGCAAGCGATCCTGGCGAGGCATGGATGTAATTTCGATAGCCATGAAAAAGGCTGACAATATCGAAAGAGTCGCCACGCGAAGGCAGATCTCGGCGAACGCGTGCCGGGGCTATTGCCGCCGTTACCCTTCAGTGCTCCACAGTTTTCCGAATGTTTTAATAAACTGCGAATGGATGAGGAATTCTTGAGTCTTTGGGAGGGCTTTGAACCGACGCGCGGCTTTGCCGCATTCCGTGCGGAAAGGCTGTGCCTTTCCGGAGGAACCTACGCTCCGGGTATGAAGGCTTGCCTCTGTTCTTACTGCTGGAGGGGCAGCCTCGACACACAAAGGGCGAGTCGGAAAGGCATAGCCTTTCCGCACGGAAGGCGGCAAAGCGGCGGTTAGAAATTGATCAATGAGTGTACGAAGTTTTGGATCGGGCGAATATTCGCTTCGTTGTTTGCGCTAACCTTCCAGTTAATTATAATGCTACGCACCGTTCAGCAAATTAACTCCTCGGAGTGTTCCTATGCCCCAACCAAATCACATTGAAGCTGCGTCAGGAGACGTGCTGTTGCTTGCCGGCACCATGAAGGGCGCTTTTCTTTTGCGGTCAGACAAGGAACGCCGGAAGTGGGAAGTCGGTGGTCCCTATTTTCCCGGCCGGGCGATCTACGCGCTCGCCTATGACGACCGCAATGGGCGCTCGCGCCTTTGGGCGGCGGTTAACAGTTCTTATTGGGGTTCGTACTTGAGTTCTTCAGACGACTTCGGGAAGACCTGGACCGAGCCCGAAACTTATGGTGTGAAATTTCCCGAAGAAGCCGACTCGTCTGTCAAACAGATCTGGCAGATTGCCATGGGCCATCCAGACGAACCCGATACGATGTATTGCGGCGTCGAACCTGCTGCCTTGTTCAAATCAACTGACGCCGGCGAGAACTGGAAACTCGTGAAGGGCCTCTACGATCACCCGCATCGTCCACAGTGGATGCCGGGAGGCGGTGGACTGTGCCTGCATACGATTTTGCCGGACCCTTCAAACAACCAGCGACTATTCATCGCAATTTCGACCGGCGGCGTTTATCGCACGGACGACGGCGGCGAGCATTGGCAGCCACGCAATCAAGGGGTGCGGGCGCAGTTTCTTCCGGAGGACCAGCGGTATCCTGAATGGGGCCAGTGCGTGCATAAGATAGCCAGTCATCCGGCGAATCCGCAACGGATGTTTTTGCAGAACCACTGGGGCTTATACAAAACCGAGAATGGCGGCGATTCCTGGACCGATATCGCGAATGGTGTGCCCTCAGACTTTGGCTTTGCGATGGAAGTCGATCCGAATAATGCCGACAGCGTTTACATCGTTCCGCTCGAGTCGGATGAGTTTCGCTGCACGCCGGAAGGGAAGCTGCGAATCTATCGCTCTAAGAACGCCGGCGAGTCGTGGCAGGCACTCGGGAATGGATTGCCGCAGGAGAATGCGCTGGAAACCGTGCTGCGCGATGGTTTGTCTGCCGATAGGTTGCAGCCTACCGGAATTTACTTCGGCACGCGTAGCGGAAAGCTTTTTGGTTCGACTGACAGCGGTGAATCGTGGACCGCAATAGAAGAAAGTCTCCCGCCGGTCGTGTGTGTGAAGACCGCAATCGTAAACTGAGACAACAAATTTGAGAATGACCGGTTAGTTCTCATAGATGAAAAAACTTATGAAAAGAACAGCAGTCTCTAATGTGCTTGCGCTTCTAGTAGTTGCCATGATGACCTTGATCGTGGGAACGCCCTTCCGTGTTTCGCCAAACGTGCGTGCTCAGGAAAAGCAACCCGAGCACAAGATGATAGAGTTTCACATGGCCTTGCTGAAACGCGGTCCGGCGTACAACGCCGCGGGAATGGCGAGAGATTTACAGACTCAACATATCGCCAATGTTGTGACGATGCTCGAATCAGGGAAGGCTGTTATCGCCGGCCCAATGGGGGATGAGGGCGACATCACCGGCATCTTGATCTTTCGTGCGAAATCGGCGGAAGAAGCGCGCGCCTGGGCCGAGAACGATCCAGCAGTCAAGGCCGGATTCTTTACTGCCGAAATGCATCCCTGGTGGTCGGAAGACGTGATGAAGAAACCATCCTCTCCAATCAAACTAACAACTGCTTACCTGGCTTTGCTGACGCGAGGCGCAAAATGGACGCCGGAAAAAACGCCCGCCACCGAAGAACTGCAAAAGGCGCACATCGCGAATATCGTTCGTTTGGCGGAGATGAAAAAGCTGGTAGTTGCCGGGCCTTTCGGCGACGGCGGGCAGTTGCGCGGAATCTTCGTTTTCAAAGTCGCATCGCTCGATGAAGCACGTGCGCTGGCAGAAACTGATCCCGCGGTTAAAGCCGGGCGGCTGGCGATGGATTTACATCCGTGGCTCGTTCCGGAAGGCGTGCTTCCGTAATTATACGACCTCTTATGATCACCTTTAACGTGACGGGCTTCTTAACAGACTTTACCGCCGGGCAGAGCAAGATCCTCCTGGACTCAAATGCGAAGAAACTTGGTGAAGCTCTGAACATGCTGTGGCGGCAGCATCCGGGTTTGCGAGATCGCGTGCTGAATGAACAAGGAAACCTTCGACAGCACGTAAACATTTTTCTTAATGAGGATAATGTGCGGCGCAAGGAACTCCTCGACACGACACTCCCTGAAACTTGTGAGATTACGATCTTGCCGTCAGTCACCGGTGGAAGGCAGTGAAAAGTTATGTGTGAAAAGTGATTGCCTATCCGAATAGAAACTTTCCCTTTTACCCCTTCCCCCTTTTCACCCAGTTCTAGACCGACCGGAACTTCGTGGTCCGTGCATCCGTATACCTTTTCATCATGTATTGTCCCACCTGCGGTTCAGAAGAAAGACAACTCAGCCAGTATTGCCGGGCCTGCGGTACTGACTTGCGCGTGGTGCGGAGAGGGCTCGAGCGACCCGATGCGATTACCGCGTCGGCAGTTTCCGCGCGCGAACAGATCAGCCAGGCGATGGCTGAGAAAATCCGGCAAATGGAGTCGGCACAGGATCTGAGGCGGGTGGCGGAAGACGTGTTGCCGCAAATTGAAAAGTTTCTCGAGTCCCCCGAGGAGAAACGGTTGCGGCGTATCAGGGCGGGAGTCATAACGGCCGCAGCTGGTCTGGGGACAGCGTTGGTGATTTTCTTGGCGAGCCTCGAAGCTCACGATCTAATTCCGTTTATCGCCCTGGGTTTGATTGCCTTCCTCGTTGGTATAGGGATTGTGATAAATGGGCTGGTCTTTACCGTTCCCCGCAAGACGCTTGCTGACCGTTCCGCTGATGCAGAATCTCAAAGGCAATTGGAGGCTACTGCGCAAGGCGGGTATGTCGCTAACCAACTCTCCGGTGCTTCTCAAACGACGAACGACTTGCCGAGTCCGGAAGATCGAATCGCGGCGCGTTCCTCTGTGACAGAACACACAACCCACCAGTTGAATCGCAACAACTCTCTTCGTTAACCGATGTTGATGGATGACACAGGTCAGTGCCACCTCGCGGTAGCGGGTGGGTAAGCATTGCACAGCTGTACACGTACAGGCCCACCCGCTACCGCGAGGTGGTACTGACCTCACTATGAAGCTAGCTAGTAAAGTCGCGGATGTCTTTGAACGGCGTTTCGCGATTGTCGAAGTTGGGTCGGTAGTAATAAGCGGCGCCGTCGAACTCCTGCATCCAGCCTTCTTCCATTCCCAACTCATCCAACGCGGTAAGCGCACGCAGCCATTCAGTTTCTGTAATGCGGCGCGAGAGTAAAATGTGACGGCGGCTGGTGGCTGCCTGGTGCGTGGGGTAGTACTGCGCCATCAGGGAAACCGCTACTCGCGGACTTAACTCATCTCGAATCCATTCCAACGACTCACGCACGCCGGCAACATCATTCGGCAAAACCAGCAAACGAATAATCAGTCCGCGTTGTAACAAACCATCCTTATTGAAGACCAGTTCATCGCCCACTTGGCGGTACATTTCCGCTATCGCGCGGCGAGCATGTTCCTTGTAACCACGAACTTTTGAATAAACGTAGCCGGCGTTGTCGTCGGCATACTTTAGATCAGGCAAATAGACATCGACGATCTCATCGAGCTGTCTTAATACTTCAATAGCATCGTAGGCATTCGTGTTGTAAACAATCGGCAGCTTCAACCCGGCCTGTGCAGAGAGCATGATGCCGCGAGCCATCTGCGGTGCGAAGTGCGTAGGCGAAACGAAGTTGATGTTGTGACAGCCTTTCGCCTGCAATTCGAGCATCATCTCCGCCAGACGTTCGTGCGTTATCTCATTTTTCAGTTGTTCTCGGGATGTTTGTGAGATCTGATAGTTTTGACAGTAAACGCAGCGGAGATTGCAGTTGCCAAAGAAAATATTGCCTGCGCCGCGAATTCCTACCAGGGCCGGCTCTTCGCCGAAGTGGGGGGTAGAGGAAGAAACGATCGGCAGTCGTCCTGAGTAACAAGCCGCGATTTCGTTTTGCAGACGGTTGTTGAGACAGTCTCGCGGGCAGACGGTGCAGCGTTCGAGCAGCGCTTCGAGCGCGTCAACGCGTTTTGCCAACTCCCCCGTATGGAGCAGTCGCAAGTAACCAGGCTCAATTCTGTTCTGACCTCCGATCTCTGACATCCGACCTCTGCTTCTACTTGTGTCCGCGAAAATGTACAAAGTGAGGTTTGTGATGCTCGACCAGGTCCGCCGGTGCCACCCTGGTAGTTTGGCTCCAAATGAAATCCATCTCCGCGTGAATGGTGCTGAGCGCCAGACGCGCTTCGAAAATTAACAACATGCTGCCGTAAAAAAGAAAACAGGCACCCACCAGACCGACGATCACCGGCACGTAGTTATAGCGGGGACTACTGGGGATCACAGCCACCACGCCAATAGCCACGCTCGTCGCCACAAACATCCCGGTCGCCAGATAAAAAGTCACCATAGCTCGTTGCAGAATGCGCGCGCGGCTTGTCAGTTTGTCGAGCTGCGCGAAGATGACCGCCTGGCGTTCTTTAGTATCGCCCGTCTCACACGATTTGTTGCGGGCGAGTTCTTCGAGTTTGTCCGATAGCGAACGAACCCGATCTACAACCCGGCCCAGCCGCGATGAAGTTGACAGAATCATGCTGCCGCAAGCGGAGATCAATACCGCCGGCGTAATCATCGCCGTCAGCACGGCAACTGCTGAAGATGTTGGGTCCACTACTCCCTTCAGTTAATTGCGGCGCCGTGTCCGACGTTTCTTAACCGCCGGTTTTGCGGGCACTTCAACTTGCGGTTTGGCCTGTGCGCTCGATGACGATGCCTCTTGCTTCGGCTTCATTTGCTGTTTAATCAAATCCAGAATCATCTGTTGGGGAAAACTGGCGCGAACCAGAACCTCATCGCCCTCTGCTGTGACTGCGATTCCTGCTAATAGCGACCGCGCTGACGGATCCGGAACTGACTTGGTTGCAAATTGCAGCAGACCAAAATACAAGTTTGCCAATATTCTTGCGGTATCGGGATTATCGGCGTTGGACACGCCGCGAATCATGAAGTTCGTCGCATCCATCGTCAGCGCGGCGTAGAAGTCGCCAATTTTGGATTCACAACGCGGCGTCCGAGCCGTGGTCTCTGTGCCATGCATACCGAAGCTTTTGGCAAAGGAGCCCCAGGGTGAACCCGCCAGGCTTACCAGCGCGTTTGGATCCCGCACAAGAGACGCGAGGGCTTCGGTGCTGATGCGACCTTTGCCGTCGCCGGCATCGATGGCTGATCGTAAATATCCGGGCGTGCCGGCCGCTATCGTGTTGGCGTTAAGCGATACTACCGCCACTTCAGTAAAAGACTTTAGAAACGGATTCTTTTCCGATTCTTTCGCGATAGGGTCAATCGTCATCAGCCCCATTGTCTTGCCGCCGTACGGCTCGTCCCGAAGTTTGCCCTGTGAAGCCATCCGCGCCAGCGTCAATAATGAATCAGCGCTAAAGTCGCCGCTCGATACCACCAGGAACTCGGGTGGTTGGAAGTTTAGATCGGCAGTTGGCTTTCTGAACCGAACCGCGATAACCAGATATTGCACTGTTGTCGGATCGATACCGGCATTTTTTTTCACCTCTTCAAAACCCTTGCGCATGCCCTCGATATCTTTTGCCGGCAGAAACTTCGGCAAAGCTTCGTTGAGGATGCGTTGCGGGTTAATGTAAATCAGCATATCCGCCTCAGGCAGATTTGCGAGCGAACTGATCACAGCCTGCGTCGCGGGTGAGATTGTTGAGATGTTTGTGGCTGCGGAACTGGACGCGTTTAATGGCGTGTTTACGGCGTGGGATTGGTCCACGGCCGTTTGCGCCTGAGCGGCTAACGCATTTGCCGCAACCAACAGAACAGTTGCCACGAGGGAACCAAGAGTTTTTTGCACAGCCGAAGCCTCCGTTGAAATTTGGTTAGTGTCCTGATTCGATTTCTCTGTGTTTATCCCTTGCTCCTTGTGTCTTTGTGGCGAAGGATTGTCACCCGTTCAAATCACCATAGAGACAGAGGACACCGAGGATGCACAGAAAGGTATAAAGCTAAGAAACAAGCGAGATTGGGTTAGCTTCACATTAGTCGTCCGACGTCATGTTACACCCAGTCAAGCCTTGATACGGTAAATTCATCTCGCACGTTTCCGGTATTTAGCGTTGAGGCTGGTTCGAAGAGAAGAACCTCGGCCTCTTCATCAGCAACCGGCCGGTGCTCGACTCCATGAGGGACCACGACAAACTCGCCTTCTTCCAGCCACAGCTCACGTTCCTCCCAAAGCTCGGGTGAATCGTCGCTGCGCTGGCGAAACTCCATCCGAAATCGTCCTTTGACCACAAGGAACATTTCGTCCTCTGCGTCGTGATGGTGCCATGTAAAAGGACCCTTGAACTTTACCAGCTTCACGAATTGCCCGTTCAACTCGGCGACGATGCGCGGGTTCCAGTGATCGTTGATCAGCGAAAGTTTCTCGCGGAGATTGATTTTGTTCATAAAGAAGTAAACAGCAGACAGTAAACAGCAAACAGCAGAACCCAAGCAATGAAACCCGAGCGGCAGGTCAGAAATTAGTGAACAGCATCCACCTTCCGGCTGTTTGCTGTTTACTGTCTGCTGTTTGCTCGTTCGTAAATTGCGTCGAGCAATTTCGCCAGGCGATATCCAGCTTTTGCGAGCTGCTCGCTTACCACTTCCCGATTCAACGTTTCATAATTACTCGGGCGCGTGATGTCATAAACGACGTCGGTTACTGGTTTGCCATCGCGAATTACCGGCTGCCCGTTGCGCGAAGTAACCGTGATGGTCCGTTGAGCGGTAATGTTCACACCTCTGTAAGCGTGATCGCGGGATTGCCTAAGAGAGTCGTTGGCAAACTGCACGGCCCAACCGCTGACGGCGCCGCGTGGATTCCAACTTGACTTAGGCCGGACAGATTCTTTCAAAAATAACCCGAGAGTGTCGGACGTCTGTTTGTCCGTTGTAAGCATTAGTGATGTAACCAAATCAAAATCCCAGTAACCATGAAGCTTCTTCTTTTCGCGATCGATAACCAACTGGTTGCCGCCGTTATCGCTGGGGAGATTTTTCTGTCTGATTACTATCGGGTTCCTGGCAATCAAGATCTTGCCGTTCGGTCCATTGACATCGATAAAGCCACAACCGACGTGCAGCGGTTGATGAATGTCGCCCAGGAAATGGACTAACAGACGCAGCGCATTGCGTTCACTCAGCGGATGGTTTGGATCACGGTGTCCCTGCAGAGTACGTATGCAAACGTTCAGCATGTGAACGATATCGTTATCGGGAGTAAAGGCAGGGCAACTCTGATAGT
>DATLBQ010000120.1:0-15846 GCA_035526805.1 Pyrinomonadaceae bacterium | reverse complement strand
CGAATGTTGGGAAATCAAGTTTGATCAATTCCCTGCTTTCAGTGCACGGGATCGCACGCACTTCTTCGACTCCAGGACGCACACAATCGTTAAACTTTTTTCTGATAAACAACCACTTTCGGTTTGTCGATCTTCCCGGCTTCGGGTATGCTCGCCTACCGAAAGCCATAAAATCCAGTTGGGGCGAGATGGTCAGCAGCTACCTTGCAATGCGGGAGCAGCTTGTGCTATCAATTCACATCGTAGATTCGCGCCACGAACCCACAACATTGGACTTGCAGCTTCACGAGTGGCTTGAGCACGGTGCCAAGCCACGATTAACAGTTGCCACAAAATCCGATAAGCTGTCTAACAACGAGCTGAAAGAGAGTTTGAGACGCGTTAAGCGCGTATTCAGCGAAGATTGCGTCATTCCTTTTTCCGCCAGGACGGGCCGCGGCGGTAACGAGATTTGGCGGACAATCGAGGGTGCGCTGGCTGATTTCAATCACCCCGACGTTGCTTAGGATTTCGGAGCGGTAGACAGACTCCGCAAACAAAGTTGGGCGTCGAATCAAAATTCTCAAGCCCCTTTTGTTGATCTTAGTTACTCCAGACCACGAATGGCGCTGCAAATCGCATCCAAGCGAAAATTCTAAACCCGCTCGATAGCGAGGTAAATTGCTTAACACGTTTGAAGAGAATCGCATTGTCACCCTGCGGATTGTGCCAAGGCTGGTTGGCTCAATTGCTCCTTTACCGGCCGCTCGGCGACCTCTCCCAATGTCTCGGCCGTCGGAAACCTAAGAAACGACCGGCGTAAACGTCGGCTCATCAGCAGAAATAATTACACGAATTGATAGGATTGAATTGATATGGCACAGAGAACACGTTCACGCGCATCAGGCACTTCCGGTGCGAACAACGCCGACGGCAACGATGAAAACGGCGGCACCATCGCGACTGCGGAACCTCCGGAAAAAGAAGGCAGAGATGGCAGGGACTTTGGTAGCGAGGGATTTCTGAACCTCGCCGACCTTAAGGAAATGTCGATCTCCAAGCTCACCAGTATCGCCAAAGGCATGGACGTGCCAGGCGCGACCGGTATGCGCAAGCAGGAGTTAATCTTCAAGGTGCTGGCCGCGCAAACGGAGAAGAGTGGCTTAATTTTTTCTGAAGGTGTGCTGGAGACGCTTCCCGACGGTTTCGGATTCCTGCGCGCGCCTGAATACAACTATCTGCCCGGCCCCGATGATATTTACGTTTCACCTTCACAAATACGCAAATTCGACCTGCGCACCGGCGACACCGTTAGCGGCCAGATTCGTCCGCCAAAGGAAGGCGAGCGCTATTTCGCCCTCATCAAAGTTGAAGCGATAAATTTCGAATCTCCTGATCAGGCACGTGAGAAAGTTTTCTTCGACAATCTCACGCCGTTGTATCCGGACGAAATGCTGAAGATGGAGGTCACACAGGAAAACCTGTCAGCCAGAGTGATCGATTTAGTCACGCCGCTCGGAAAGGGTCAACGTGGCTTGATCGTGGCGCCCCCGCGTACCGGCAAGACAATGTTGCTGCAGACTATCGCCAACTCCATTACCCAGAACCATCCGGAAGTAACGTTGATCGTTCTCCTGATTGACGAACGACCTGAAGAAGTAACCGACATGCAGCGATCAGTCAACGGCGAAGTTATTTCATCGACCTTCGACGAGCCGCCCACACGTCACGTGCAAGTGGCAGACATGGTGATCGAAAAAGCGAAGCGCCTGGTCGAACACAAACGTGACGTTGTTATCCTGCTTGATTCCATCACGCGTCTGGCGCGCGCGCACAATGCCGTGGTGCCACCCAGCGGCAAGATTCTTTCCGGCGGTATCGATTCAAATGCACTGCAGCGCCCGAAACGGTTCTTCGGCGCAGCCCGCAACATTGAAGAAGGCGGATCGTTAACGATTATCGCCACCGCACTAATCGATACCGGCTCACGAATGGATGACGTGATTTTTGAAGAATTCAAAGGCACCGGCAATTCGGAAATTCATCTGGATCGTCGCCTGAGCGACAAACGCCTCTTCCCGGCTATCGACCTGCAACGGTCGGGCACGCGCAAGGAAGAGCTGTTGCTCAGCAAGGAGGATCTCAACCGAATTTGGGTGATGCGTCGTGTTTTGAATCCACTATCACCGGTTGAGCAGATGGAAGTTGTGCTCGAGCGTCTTGAGAAAGCTAAGTCAAACGCGGAATTTCTTGCTTCCATGCAGAGCTAAATGAAAGACTGAGGGCGGAAGGATGAAGGATGAATAATTCTAAACCCTCCGCCCTTTCTCCTAAAACCTGCGCATTGTCTTCGTTCATCCTTCATCCTTCATAATTCATCCCTTCTTGTGATGCGCATCGCGATTCTTTCATCTGAAGTTGTGCCTTTTGCCAAGACTGGTGGCCTTGCCGACGTGGCCGGCGCCCTCCCCAAAGCGCTTGTAAAACGCGATGTTGATGCCCGTGTAATTCTTCCGCTCTATCAGCAAATCAATACAAGCCTTCTCAACAATTCGGTGATCGACGGCGTGTCCGTGCAGTGGCGTGGACAGGTTCGGCCCACTCGCATTTATCAAAGCGAAGCCACCGGCGCCCCGGCTTATCTCGTTGATGCTCCCGAATATTTCGATAAACCATCGGTCTACGGCTACTCCAACGATCACGAGCGCTTCGCTTTCTTCTCACGCGCCGCGCTGGCGTTAATTAAGCATCTCGACTGGCAACCTGATGTGGTCCACGGTAACGACTGGCCCTGCGGCTTTGCGATGATCGAACTCCGGGCCCGCCGTCGTTACGACGAATTCTTTCGCGGCATTAAAACTCTCTTTTCGATTCACAATCTTGCGTATCAGGGCGCGTTCGATCCGAACGATTTATGGTGGCTTGGTTTCGGCGAGTCTCCCGACAAAGAAGACTTGCTGCTCAAGCGCGCAGCGTCAGCCTTGAAAGCGGGACTCATTGCTGCTGATGCACTTTCCACCGTTAGCCGTCGTTATGCCCAGGAGATACAAACACCTGAACACGGCTCCGGCCTCGACTGGTTGCTGCGCGCGCGTCGCGATCGGCTCGCCGGCATCACCAACGGGGTCGATTATGAACTTTGGAATCCTGAAACCGACGCGCACATTGCGGCAAATTTCTCTTCAGCAGATCTAAGCGGAAAGACGGAATGTAAGATCGATTTGTTGCGCCGATTCGGTTTGCCTCAGGAGCCTGAACGTCCAATCATTGCGATTATTTCCCGCCTCGTGGCACAAAAGGGCTACGATCTTATACGGCAACTCGCTGGGCAAATTCTGCAAACAGGTTCATTCTTCATCGCGCTCGGCGCCGGAGCGAAAGAATATGAGGACTTTCTGCAAAGTTGGCACGATGCGGCGCCCAACCGCGTGGGCATTTATAAGGGCTACGCCGGTGAGCCGCTGGCCCACCAGATCGAAGCCGGCGCGGACATGTTTCTAATGCCATCGTATTATGAACCTTGCGGCTTAAACCAAATGTACAGCATGAGGTACGCCACGGTGCCCATCGTTCGTGCCACCGGTGGCCTCGACGACACGGTGGAACAATTCGATTCGGCGCGCGGCACGGGCACAGGCTTCAAGTTTAGTGAATACAATGCAGGCGCTTTGCTTGAAAAACTCCGCGAAGCACTTTACTTTTATGGAAAGCCCAACGAATGGCGGAAGCTACAACTAAACGGCATGGCCATGGATAACTCATGGGACGCCGCCGCTTCAAAATACATCCAGCTTTACCAGGAATTAATTAAGCTACAATAGACTGCGAACCTACGTCATCAAGCGAGAAGTTCAGAGTTCTAACTTTAGTTTGTCCTGAAGGCGACAGCTAAAGCTTGAAACTCTTAACTACAACTAGCCCGCGGAAGGAAGCTACAGATGAGCGAACACGTCAATGAAGTTACCGACAGTAGTTTTGAACAAGATGTATTGCATTCCGACAGACCCGTCCTGGTGGATTTCTGGGCCGCCTGGTGTGCTCCTTGTCGCATGCTTGAGCCGACGGTGGTTGCTGTCGCGGAGAAATATGCTGCTAATGCACGCGTGGTGAAGGTAAACGTTGACGAGAACCCATCCACCTCGCAACGATACGGCATCAAGGGCATACCAACTCTGATTCTTTTCAAGGGCGGCAAGGAAGAGGAGCGCGTCGTCGGCGCAACTTCCAAAGACGCCATTTCGCGCATGATCGATAAACATATTGCCGGCGCGGCCACGGCTTAGCAAACAGCAGACAGCAAACAGCAAACAGCCGGAATTGGAAACGTCGCTACTCTCTACTGTCTACTGTCTACTGTCTCCTATCTACTGGTTTCTTCCATGTCAAACATCATCGTTGTAATCGGCGCGCAATGGGGCGACGAGGGTAAGGGCAAGATAGTCGATCTGCTTGCCGAACACTTCGACATCGTGGCGCGTTATCAGGGCGGCCATAACGCCGGGCATTCTGTTCAAGTCGGCGACCAATCCTTTGTACTGCATCTGCTGCCTTCAGGAATCGTTCATCGCGGCAAGATTTGTGTGCTCGGTAACGGGATGGTTATCGATCCAAAAGCGTTTTTTGAGGAAGCTGATCGATTGATGACCCAGGGTATTGAAGTTTCTCCCGAGCGCGTAAAGATCAGTTCTCGTGCTCATCTGATCTTTCCCTATCATCGCGCTTTGGATCATACGAGTGAAGAGCGGCTCGGCAACGAGAAGGTGGGCACAACGCTGCGTGGCATTGGCCCAGCTTACGAAGATAAGGCTGGACGCCGTGGCATACGTACCGCTGACGCTCTGGTACCGGAGGTTCTGCGCTCACGCATCGAACGCAACCTGGAAGATGCGAACCGCATCATCGAGGCTTATGGCGGCGACAAACTGGACGCTGAAGAAATCTTCCACGAGATGTCACGCCTGACCGAACGCCTCGGCGTATTCATCGGCGACACGACACACTATCTCAACGTCGCAGCCACTCAAGGTAAATCTATTCTGCTCGAAGGCGCGCAAGCTACGCTGCTCGACGTCGATCATGGCACATACCCATTCGTCACTTCATCCAGCACCATTGCCGGTGGCGCGATTGTCGGCACCGGTCTCGCTCCAAATCGCCTTACCGGCGTGCTCGGCATCGTCCGGACTTACACGACTCGCGTTGGCGAAGGTCCGTTCCCCACAGAGATGGTGGAAGGCGAAGCCGAATTGGGCCAACTCATCCGCGAGCGTGGACGCGAGTACGGCGCCTCAACCGGACGCCCGAGACGCTGCGGCTGGTTCGACGCCTTCGCCACGCGCTATGCCGCGGAAATCAATGGATTCACGTCTGTCGCGCTTACCAAGCTCGACGTGCTCGACGCACTGGAAGAGATCAAGGTTTGCACTGGTTACAAACTAGACGGCCGCGTGTGTGAATCGCTACCAGCAGTGTCGCAGGACCTGCGTCGCATCGAGCCCATCTATGAAACCCTGCCGGGATGGCAAACTTCGACGGTAGGAACTACGGAGATGAGTTCCCTTCCCGCAAACGCGCGGCGCTATGTTGATTTTCTTTCCGCGAAGATTGGCGTAGAGATTGGTTTAGTTTCCACTGGTCCGGAACGCTCGCAAACAATCGTCGTCAAAGACTCCGCCGTCGGTCGTTGGCTTAACGACTAGTCCATGTCCAACGTCGAATATCCAACGTCCGCATGGCGTCAGTAGTTCAGAGTACAAGCTTTAGCTTGCGTACGTTCCGGGAAGAGCAACCTGAGAACTACTTGAGTGATGTTGGACGTTGGACATTGGACATTGGACGTTGGACTTAGCGGTCAGTTAGAATGCGAACACTCAAGTTGATACATGTGGGCCGATAGCTCAGTCGGTAGAGCAACTGGCTTTTAACCAGTGGGTCGCAGGTTCGAGTCCTGCTCGGCTCAATTCTTCATCAACAAATGGCTGAGGTATTGTCATCCCTAAGAAATAAACATCAAAAAGGCCGAAACGTTCGCATGAGCCACTGACGGCTTAAAAAACCTGGCATCGAAGACGCAAAGCCCTTCATAGAGGATAAGTCGATGAAATTCGCACGATTCGTTTTTGCCACTCTCGTTGTTTCCTTCGCTTCAATCTTGAGTCCGCAAAACATCTACGCGCAGGAGAAGTCCGTACCCAACCACGTTCATTACAAGGAACCAGTTGAGCAAGGGACTTCGCCTACGGGCGCATTGGCGCCACGCCTGCAAAAGCTTGGAAGCCACACCTTTCCTGTATCAACCAGGAATGGCCAGGCGCAGCTCTTCATGAACCAGGGACTAAATCTGTCCTATGCGTTCAATCATGCGGAAGCGGGGCGCGCGTATCGCGAAGCGGCGCGACTCGATCCGACTCTGGCAATGGCGTTCTGGGGCGAAGCACTGGCGCTGGGGCCGAACATCAACGCCCCGATGGACCCAGCGAATGAGCCGAAGGCTGTCGAAGTCATTAAAAAAGCCATTGCCATCAAAGCAAAAGCTTCACCGCGCGAGCAAGCGCTGATCGACGCTCTGACCCAACGCTATTCAGGCCGTGCTGAAGATCGCAAAGCGCGCGACCTCGCTTATGCCGATGCGATGCGCAAAGTGCATCTCCAATTTCCGGACGACCAGGACATCGCGATGCTCTACGTTGAATCCGTTATGGACCTGCGGCCCTGGGGTTACTGGACGCGCGATGGCACGCCTTATGAACGCACGTCGGAGATCGTTGGACTCACAGAAAAAGTGATCGCGCAGAATCCCCAGCATCCCGGCGCGCTGCATCTGTACATTCATCTGATGGAAGCCTACGCGCCATCCAAGGCTGAACCGGCGGCAGATCGTCTGCTCACTCTCATGCCCGCCGCCGGTCATATGGTCCACATGCCGGCGCACATCTATCAGCGCGTTGGCCGCTATGCCGACGCCGCGCGCAGCAATGAGTTGGCGATCGCCGCCGATGAAGATTACATCTCGCAGTGTAATGCGCAGGGCCTCTACCCGATGGCCTACTATCCCCACAATCTGCACTTCCTCTGGTTCGCCGCGACTGCTGATGGCCGCAGCAAGCTGGCAATTGAAAACGCCCGCAAAGCGGCGTCGCGGGTGGATGATGAAACTTTGAAAGCGGTTCCGTTGCTCGCAGGCTTTCGCGTAGTCCCTTACTTTGCTTTAACGCGTTTCGGCAAGTGGGACGAGATGTTGCGTGAGCCTGAGCCGCCTGCATTCAGCGCGTACATGCGCGGCCAGTGGCATTACGCGCGCGGCACGGCCTTCCTCGGCAAAGGTCAAACGAGCGAAGCGGAGCAGGAATTCGCGAAGTTGAAAGAGGTAATGGAGGACAAGTCGCTCGACCAGCCGTTGTTCTCGCCAAACACCGGTCGTGCGATCCTTTCGATCGCGCGGGAAGTTCTGGCAGGTGAAATCGCGGCGGCGAAAAAGGATTTCGATCAGGGAGTAAGCCATCTCGAACGTGCAGTGCGTTTGGAAGATGCTTTGGTTTACACGGAGCCGGCGGAGTTTCACTATCCGCCGCGTCACGCGCTCGGTGCGGTGCTCCTGGTCGCGAATCGCGCGCCTGAGGCGGAAACTGTTTACTGGGAAGACCTGCGCCGCAATCGCGAAAACGGCTGGGCACTTTATGGCTTGATGCAGGCTTTGAAAGTGCAAGGCAAGAACGAAGACGCCGCGTTAGTCGAAGCCCGGTTCAAGAAGGCCTGGGCCCGCGCAGATGTGCCGCTTACTGCGTCGCGGTTGGGAAGTAAGTAAGATTTCCCTGAAGTATTTCTTCGATCAATCTCTTATTCACGCCGCCGCTTTAGCGCGGTGACCGGAGGCCGATGCCTATTTGGAAACGGTTTCCGCTGCTGGGCACGCCGGTTAACATCGGGCTAAAGCCGCGGTGTGAATGATATGGGCTCTTTTGACTGTCCTCTATTAAGCCTTTGAGCCAAGGCTAAGTAGGTACTCTATTGCGGCAGCCTTAGAGCGCGACTCGTCACTTTCAGATCAAAGAGAAGACTCGCCTACTAAGTCCATAGATTAACTGGCGTTAAACCAGTGGGTCGCAGGTTCGGGTCCTGCTCGGCTCAAAACCACTCCGAGGAACTATTGCGGTGGGTTGTTATACCGATCTCTTGCCAACCTCGGACATGTCCTATTACGGCTAATCCATTCTTCCTAATCAAAGTGAGGCACAATCAATGAAACGACAACTCCTTATTACGCTCCTGATAGTCTGCGCCGCATCCATCGCGCCGGCACAGCAGTCTGTCCGCGCCACCATCGACGCAAACACCAGGCAATTCATCGAAGCCTTTAATAAAGGCGATGCTGCTGCGGTAGCAAACATGTATACAGTGGACGCCCGACTGCTGCCGCCTAACGCCGAGATGATAGAAGGCCGCGCCAACATACAAAAGTTCTGGCAAGGCGCGATCACCGCTGGTCTGAAGATGGTAAGCCTGGAATCTGTGCACGTCGAGACACAGGGCAACATTGCGGTGGAAGTTGGGCGCTACACGTTAACGGTTCCCGGAGCAGGCGGCGTCACCACAACAGATAAGGGCAAGTATGTTGTGATGTGGAGACGGGAGGGCCGAAACTGGCAGCTTGCGGTCGACATCTTTAACACCAACATGCCGCTAGCAACTGCCACTCCGTGAATACCGGCGGAGCCTATCCGGATTAGTCGCTTAGGATACTTAGGATTTCTGAACAGGGCGATAACGCAGTTGGCAAGGCAACTGGCTTTTAACCAGCGGGTCGCAGGTTAAAGTCCTGATCGGCTCCCACATAACTAAGAGGCCAGCTTTCAAGCTGGCCCTTCGGTTTTTGTGCGCTATGCTTTCAGCTCAATGAGGCTGCTGGGCTTAACAGGACACGTTTTCTCTTTTCTTCAAAAGGCAAAATGCTCATGAAGACAATTATACCAAAAACCTCCCGGAGTGCTGCTCTGAAGTCGCACAACGCCGACTATGGCGCCCCAACTGCGCAAGGCCGCAGCCGTTGCGCGCGAAATGCTAATCGCCATGGCGGCCGAGCAATTGCAGATTCCGCCAAGCGAATTGCGAATGGTGGACGCACGTTTTCAAAATCACGATAGCTCAAAGACACTGACACTTGCGGAAGTCGCCAAGGGCCGCAAGCTCGTCAAAGTGATTCCTGAGAACATTGCAGTCACCCAACCGCCTGAATGGACGATTGCCGGCACCTCGGTAACCAAAGTCGACGCCGAAGATTTTGTGACTGGCAAACATCGCTACACGTCCGATATCAAGCGCGAAGGTATGCTCTACGGAAAAGTCGTTCGTCCTGCAGCATTCAATGCGAAATTACGATCTGCAAATACCAAGCCCGCCGGAGCAATACCGGGCGTGAAGGTGGTGGTTGACGACAATTTCATCGGCGTAGTTGCGCCTGATCAGCAAACTGCGAATCGCGCAGCAACACTTATTGCCGTCGATTGGCAGTCGCCCCGCCAACCTTCAAACGCAGAGTTGTTCGATCTGCTTCGCAAACCAGCACAAGAACGGCGTGGCGGAGGTGAAGGCAGAGGACGGGGCTTGCGACCGCAAGGATCGATTGCAGATGGTTTTGCGGCTGCTGACAAAAAACTTTCCGAGACTTATACGGTGGCCTACATCGCGCACGCGCCGCTTGAACCGCGTGCCGCAGTGGCCGAATGGAGCGGCGACAAGTTGACCGTGTGGACGGCGACGCAGCGGCCGTTCGGCGTGCGCGACGAACTGGCAGAGGCGTTTCACATTTCCCAGGACAAGGTCCGCGTCATCGTTCCTGATACTGGTTCAGGCTATGGAGGTAAGCATACAGGCGAGTGCGCGGTCGAAGCTGCGCGTCTGGCTCGCACCGCAGGCAAGCCGGTGAAGCTTGTGTGGACTCGCGAAGAAGAATTCACCTGGGCCTACTTTCGGCCCGCCGGCGTGATTGACATTAAGAGCGGCGTCAAGCCAGACGGCGTGATTACCGCGTGGGAATTTCACAACTACAACTCAGGCGGCTCCGGGATTCAAATCAAATACGACATCCCAAACCACGACATTCGTTTTCATCCATCAAACTCGCCGCTCCGGCAGGGTTCGTATCGTGGCCTCGCGGCCACCGCGAATCATTTTGCACGCGAGAGTCACATGGATGAACTGGCTCACGCCGTGAAAATGGATCCTCTGGAGTTTCGTCTCAAAAACATCAAAGATGAAAGACTGCGCGACGTGCTGACAGCCGCCGCCAAAGCGTTCGGCTGGTCGAAATTGAAGCCTTTAATGTATCAGGGGTTTGGCTTAGCCTGCGGCTTTGAGAAGGGTGGGTACATCGCTACCTGCGCTGAAATAGCAATTGAGAAGGCACCACGCAAAAAGAATAACGCCACGGTCAGGATTGTGCGCGTGGTTGAAGCATTCGAGTGCGGCGCGGTTGTAAATCCACTTCACCTTAAGAACCAAATCGAAGGAGCGATCGCGCAGGCGGTTGGCGGCGCGCTATTCGAAGCGATCCAATTTGAGAACGGTAAGATTCTGAATCCGCGCTTCGCGAATTATCGGTTGCCGCGCTTCAGTGATAACCCTTTGATTGAGGTCGTTCTCGTGGATCGCAAAGACCTGCCGTCTGCGGGCGCCGGTGAAACTCCGATTGTGGGCCTCGCACCGGCGGTAGCGAACGCTATCTTCAATGCCACAGGGGTGCGTTTAAGATCGCTTCCGCTAGCGCCAAAAGGCATTAAGATGGGGACCTAGGCACAAACAAGCAATATTAGTCCTTCCTGTGCTTTTCGAAATTTCATTCACCGAGTTTTCAAATCGATTACGGAAGAAACTGTCAACGATATGGTGGTACGTATGCGGCTGCATAAAGGACCAAACGGTTACGCGCTGATTCTTGGTGAAGACATTTCAAAGAAATAAATAGGAGAAATCTATGGTACGAATCGTTTTGGGCGTTATTGCCGGACTTATTGCCTGGTTGATAGCGTGGGTCGGAAGCGAGAAGATTCTTTCGGCCATTTGGCCGGAGTGGTTCGGGGCTCATCAAACCGCGTTCCAAGCGGCCATTGAGCATGGCGCTCAGTTCACCCCAGACTCGACTATTCTTCTCATGCATATTGTCCTCGGTTCAATAGTCTCGGTGATTTCCGGATTTCTGGCGCTGATCGCCGGTGAAAACAAACGAGCGCCGCTAGTCCTCGGCTTTCTGCTGTTGGCCGTTGGTTTACTGAAGGTGGTTATGTCCTGGCCGTATGTTCCCATTTGGTATCACGTTATCTTTACGGCGATTCTACTTCCAATGACGATTATGGGCGGTAAACTGAATAACCAACACTTAGGAAAAAAGAAGTTATGAGAAAACTAATTGCAGCAATCAATATGACACTTGACGGGTTTTGCGACCACACGGCAATGATTGCAGATGAGGAAATACATCAACACTACAATGAGCTACTGCGTAATGCAGACACCCTTATATACGGAAGGATAACCTATCAACTTATGGAAAGTTATTGGCCATCTGTCGTAGAAAATCCTACTGGTAACAAACCAATGGATGAATTTGCAGTATTAATAGACAATATTTCAAAGATTGTTTTTTCCCGCACGCTGAAAAATGTTGATTGGAAAAATACACAATTGAAAAAGGAAATCATTAAAGAAGAAGTTTTAGAACTCAAGCAATCACGCAATGGCGGGAGTAAAAACATTTTAGCTGGCAGCCCAAGTTTAATCGTAGCCTTAGCGCAACTTGACTTAATCGATGAGTACCAGCTTGCCGTGCAGCCAACTGTTTTAGTAAGCGGCTTACCATTATTTAAAAACATCAAGGATAGAATTAATCTTAAACTCTTAAAAACAAAAACATTTGGTTGTGGTGCAGTAACTCTTTACTATGAGCCGACAAAAAAATGAGTGCATAGTTAAATATGACTGGAATCGGCGCACGAACGTTCTACCACGGCACCAAGGCGGACCTGAAGCCCGGGGACATGCTTCAAGGCGGCTATTCCTCCAACTACACGGAGCGGAGATCGCCAGGGATCTACTTCGGCGAGACTAAGCATTTGTGATGAACAAAACATTCGCCTTGATTCTGATCTTCGTGAGCTCTTGCGCACTTTGCTGTTCCCGTTTTCGTTCGTCAACGATAGCGACGCCGGTTCAATCGATTTCTGTCGATGAACAGCGTTCTGTATCGCCGGCTTCCTGTCCGGTTACGGTTCCGCCAACGACGCCATTCACCCCTCCCGGCGAGCATGAGATGGATGCTAAAGATAACGACTTTTGGCTGGGTACGGAGAAACTGTGGATCGCCCTTCGGAAATCAGGAGAAGTGTGGGGTTGGGTGCCGCATGCACCGGGCCACGAGCACGATTTGACCGCAAAGATTTTCTGGGGAAGCATCGATTTTGATTACAGGAAAGAATATCCCCCGCAATTAAAAGTCACGGGAAGGCGGCTCGACGGCGACGCTCCGCCCCTTCTGGTGGACAAGGTGACGAACGCGCTTTTTGTCCCTCATGCCGCCATGTTGACGGGTGTCTGGGCACCTACGCCCGGTTGCTGGGAGATCACAGGTGACTACAGAGGTCAAAAGCTGAGCTTTGTTGTCTGGGTCGACCCGGTCAAGCAGGACAACGAATGAGTCGTGGATATTCCTGGATGGAGAGGTGAATGATGAAGCAAGCAAAGAACACGATTTGCCTTTGGTACGATGGCGACGCCGAGGAGGCGGCGCGTTTTTACGCCGAGACCTTCCCCGATTCATCCGTCGGCGCTGTACATCGCGCCCCGGGAGACTTTCCGTCCGGGAAGGAAGGGGATGTATTGACGGTCGAGTTTACCGTGATGGGAATTCCCTGCCTCGGGCTCAATGGCGGACCCGAGTTCAAGCACAACGAAGCATTCTCGTTTCAGGTCGCAACCACTGACCAGGCCGAAACGGATCGTTACTGGAACGCGATCGTCGGCAACGGCGGCGAAGAGGGTGCGTGCGGCTGGTGCAAGGACAAATGGGGCCTGTCCTGGCAGATTACACCGCTGGCTCTGACAAAAGCGGTAACCGATCCCGATCGCGCTGCCGCCAAGCGCGCGTTCGACGCGATGATGCAGATGAAAAAGATCGACATCCCTGCAATCGAGGCGGCGCGTCGCGGTTGAGGTTGCGTCTTCGCAGGCGTGCATCTCGGAAGCCGCAAGGAGTTTAACGCCGAAGGCGTTGGCTAATTCCAGCCCAGGCCGGGGTCCCCACGCGGGCAGCCCGCGTGGGGTGGAAGTGTTGCTTCAACCCTGGGTAACAAAGCCATCATGCTGTTTCAAACTCTGAAAGAGTTCGCAGTGCACATATCTAACACTTTCAGCGTTTCTGAATTGTCTAGGCGGTTCGTGACCCCGGGGTTGAAAGCAACCCCGGGCTGAAATTAGCCAACGCCTTCGGCGTTAAACGCCAAACTGAACCAGTACCGTTACTCGGTTATACAGCCAGGGAAAAACCGCTATGGCCGTCTGATGTGCCTTGGATGTATCATCCCCACCTCAGTGGTGCAAAGAATCAGATGATGATCAGAGCAATCCTCAAAGCTTTCCTGTTGATGACTCTTACCGGGTTTCTTCGAAACGATGGTCGACTGGACGACAACACAACTTCGCCGGCGTGCACCAGCAAGGCGTTAGGATGTGCGTGTTACGACCTCTGATAACCGCCGCCTGACACTTGATACCCGCCACCGGCCTTCTATTCACCATTTACCATTTACGGATTCACCAGTTGGAACAGCGCTTTCAACGCGGAGGACCTCGTCGCGCCGCCACATGCGGTCGCGATGGAGTTCGATTAGTTCTAAAGCGCGGAAGAAGAAAAATTTCTTGGACGATTTGTCGAATTCCGGTCCGGCCATTCGACTATATCGTGAAGGCAGGGCAACCGGCCCGCCCGAAAACCGTTACAGAGAAAAAGGAGTAGACAATGCCACAGTATCTGGTTGCTAACTACCTCCCCGACGACTTCGACCCGTCCGCCGTAACCGAAGCGATGATCGAGGAGATCCACGCGCTCAACCGCGAAATGATTGCGGCCGGCGTGAGGAAGTTCGCTTGCGGAATTTCCCCGGCCAGCAACGCAAAGACGGTGCGGAAGCAACCTGATGGTACGGTGCTTGTCACCGATGGGCCATACACCGAGACCAAGGAGCACATGGGCGGTTTCTGGATACTGGAAGCCGCCGATATGGACGAGGCACTCGCGTGGGCGCGCAAGGGTGCCATCTCATGCGATGCGGCGGGCGAGGTGCGCGAGCTTCTTTTCTACCCGGCTCCGAATGCAGCAACGGAATAGTCTGGCCGCAGCGGGCTGGCGCGGGAGGCGCAAGGCGCCTGTGGGCACCGGTTGAGGTGGGGTTTGCAGGGCTCGAATTAGCCAACTCCTTCGGAGTTAGACTAAACGGCGAAGCTTGAGACTGGGCCAACGCAAGTTCTCAGCGCTAAAGGCGCGAAATGTGAAAGCCTGGGGCAACGCCCCAGGTCACAAGTCCCTTATTTTCGGAGCGCTGAAGGCGCGAAATAGCGTGGTGAAGGGAAATCTGAATCCTAGCGTTCGAGCATTTCGCGCTTTCAGCGCTTAGAACGTTCAAACCGGTCCCCCCTGGGCCGATGGCCCAGGCTTTCACATTTCGCGCCTTTGGCGCTGGGATCCGAAATGAAAAAAATCAGAAAGGACTCGAAGGAACCGGAGTCATGAGAAAAATTACCGTACTTGAACACATTACCCTTGATGGTGTCATACAAGCAGGGGGTGGGCCGGACGAGGATACGAGCGGCGGCTTTGTGTATGGCGGATGGGCGGCGCCCTTTGACGACGACGCGATCGGAGCAGCCGTGAAAAAGATGTTGGATATGCCGATCGACCTGTTACTGGGGCGTAAAACTTTCGATATTTGGGCGGCGTTTTGGCCGCAACATGGCGACATTTGGCCCAACGTCAACACGGCAACTAAATACGTCGCCTCAAACACCATGACTTCTTCCGAATGGCAACCCTCGGTGTTTTTAAACGGGGATGTTGCGAAGAAAGTCGCCGAGCTCAAGCAAGGGGAAGGACCCGATCTCCACATTTGGGGAAGCGGTAACCTGCTCCAGACGCTTATGAAGCATGATCTGGTCGATAATTTCTGGTTGATGATCTATCCGATCACCTTGGGTGAGGGAAAACGTTTGTTTGCCGAGGGAACGATCCCGGCCGCGTTCAAAGTGACGGAAAGCATTGTCGGTTCGACTGGCGTCATCCTGGTGAATTACGAACGCGCGGGTGCAGTTCAAACCGGAACCCTCGCGCAATAACAACCTCGCGTCGCTGTCGATTTTCTCTGGGCGCGACGACTACAGTATCCAGCGCGCAAGGCCTCAAAGTCTCAAAAGCGTTGGACCAGGAGAGGAGTCAGGACAATTCAATGAGGAAGCTAATCTTCGCAATCAACACTACGCTGGATGGCTGCGTCGACCATACCAAACAGTTTGCTGATGACGAGACACATGAATATTTTACGGACCTCATGCGAGATGCTGACCTGCAAGTCTTTGGACGTATCACCTACCAATTGATGGTTCCTTTTTGGCCTGAAGTTGCGAGGAACCAGTCCATGTCACAAGTATCGAACGAATTTGCTCGAACATTTGACTCCATGAACAAGATTGTTTTTTCACGATCATTGGACAAGGCTGACGATAGAAATACGCGGATTGTTCGTGCGAACCTTCACGACGAAATACTTAAGTTGAAAAAGGAACAAGGCAAAAATATTTTAGTCGGTGGTGTAGATATTCCTTCACAAC
>DATLBQ010000119.1:0-23240 GCA_035526805.1 Pyrinomonadaceae bacterium | reverse complement strand
TTATTGTTAATGAGTGGCTCTCGGTCACCGGGCCGTCGTTCGGTCTCACTGCCAAGTTACGGGATTCTCACAACATATCATAGCCACTCAGTCTGGCAGCGGACATAAGCATCGGGCTGGAAGTGGTCCTCCGGGAAAAGTTTCAAAAGTAACAATAAGGTGTCGATGTTTCAGAGGTACGTTTTCGTACGGAAGTCTACACAGGGCTGATTATAGGATGCCCGCACTGTAGATATAAAAAGACAGAGGAATCGGGCGAGTTCGAAATGAACTTGCTCCTTGGCTTCCGCGCTGAATTATCAAATTCGGCATCTCGATTTTGTGACCATAGGGGGATTCTAAAATGAATGCTTTTGCTTTACTTAAAGCCGACCATGAAAAAGTTGCCGGCATACTTGAAACGATCGAGGACACGACCGAACGAGCGGTCAAGGGGCGAGATGAGCTCTTTCCACGACTGAAAGCGGAGCTAGACCTCCACGCCATGATCGAGGAAGAGATTTTTTATCCCGCATTGGAAGACACTGAGGAGGCTCGCGAGATCACGCTCGAGGCTTATGAAGAACATCGGTTAGTCAAACAATTACTCGCTGAGCTCGAAGCCGAACCAAAAGACACTGAGGAGTGGACTGCGAAATTCACGGTGCTGAAAGAAAATATTGAGCATCACGTCGAGGAAGAAGAAGGCGAGATGTTCAAAAAAGCGCGCGAGGCACTCAGCGAAGAAGAAATAGAAACGCTGGGCGATCGGCTTCAGGAAGCGAAACAACAAAATAAAGCGGCCGCTGCTAGATGAGTTTCGATGTGGCATCCGACTTGCCACTAGCGCGGAATGTGATGATGAAGTACCAAGGACGGCTGGGAAACAAACGTAATCAGAATTCTGTTGTATTGATTTAAGGCGTGTACCCGACGCATTCAGCATAAGTTATTCCGGGTGTCATGAACTCATAGCCGAACTTGGCGCAGCTCGGCTGCGAACAGAATTCTCACTACTCAGTCGACTGGCTAAATCCAATAACGTTTAGTGCGTTCTGAGCCTCTCTTCTGGGTATGCGTGTGCAAAGACGGAAGTGAATTTGTGCAATAACGATTGCAAGGGGGATTTTCAACGTTGGAAAAAGAGGGTTCTGCGCAACTACCGGATCTAGTCTGTTTCTCGCACCTGCGCTGGGATTTTGTCTACCAGCGCCCGCAACATCTATTGACACGTTGTGCCCAGGATCGCCGGGTATTTTTTGTTGAAGAACCCATCTTCGGTAACGGATCGATGCGACTCGATGTGCGCGAGGCCGATGCAGGAGTCCGAGTGGTTGTGCCGCATTTACCTGAGGGACTGCGAAGTGAAATTGCGACGACCGCGGTGATGAAGGAAATGATTCGTCGTCTCTTTTTAGAGAACGGGATTCGTGACTATGTGTTTTGGTATTACACGCCCATGGCCCTGACTTTCACGAACCACTTTAGTCCTATCGCGTCGGTTTACGATTGCATGGACGAGCTCTCGGCCTTCAAGGGCGCACACGATCGCCTGCCGGAATTGGAGAAGAAGCTTTTCCAACACGTCGATCTGGTATTTACAGGCGGCCAGAGTTTGTATGAAGCGAAACGAAATTCCCACCCGGCTGTTCATCCGTTTCCCAGTAGCATTGATGCCAAACATTTTGGTAAGGCACGGTTGCCCACAAACGATCCAGCAGATCAAGCTGGAATAGCCCACCCACGCCTCGGTTTCTTCGGTGTGATCGATGAACGGTTTGATGTTTCCTTGCTCAAGGCGATGGCAACACAACGTCCGGATTGGCAGTTCATAATGATCGGTCCAGTGGTAAAGATTCATCCAAAGTCGTTGCCCAAATATCCGAATATTCATTACCTCGGTCCGAAAAAATACGACGAACTTCCGGCTTACCTGGCCAACTGGGATATTGCTTTGCTTCTGTTTGCCCGAAACGAATCCACGCGATTTATTAGTCCTACAAAAACACCTGAGTATCTCGCGGCGGCGAAGCCGGTCATCTCCACTTCTATTCGAGATGTCATGCGACCTTATGCGGATTTGCAACTGGTGAAGATTGCGGACACGCCCGAAGCCTTTATCCGGGCTGCGGAAGATATTCTCGCGAATGCAAATGAAGACGGTGACTGGACTACGCGAGTCGACGATTTTCTGAAAGACATCTCCTGGGACAAAACCTGGCAGCAGATGTCCGACTTAATCGATAACGCTATAGCAGCTCGACGGCGCGCAGACTCGGCGTCCGTGTCGATGGCCAACGTGAGGCGACAGGCAGCAGCGTCAGTGGGCTTGTAGTTCAGCAACAACAAGGAGGGTGATATGTTTGACTATTTAATTGTAGGCGCGGGTTTCGCGGGGAGCGTGCTCGCCGAACGGCTCGCCAACGGATCTAACAAGAGAGTTCTACTTTGTGACAGGCGACCGCACATTGGCGGAAACGCTTACGACCATTACAACGAGGCGGGTATTCTGGTTCATAAGTATGGTCCACACATATTTCATACGAATTCTCGCGAGGTGTTTGAATACCTTTCCCGCTTCACCGAATGGCGTTCTTATCAACACCGTGTGCGCGCCAGTGTAGACGGGCAGATAGTTCCTATCCCTATCAATCTCGACACGATCAATAGTCTTTATGGGTTAAGCCTGACCTCTTTTGAAGTAGAAGAGTTTTTTAAGAAGGTGGCAGAACCGGTTGAGTGCGTACGCACGTCTGAAGACGTGGTCGTGAGCAAAGTCGGCCGTGAATTGTATGAGAAGTTTTTCCGCAACTATTCGCGCAAGCAATGGGGCCTCGATCCTTCTGAGCTCGATGCGAGTGTAACTTCGCGCGTCCCTACACGGACAAATCGCGACGATCGATACTTTACCGATACCTACCAGGCAATGCCTCTCCATGGATACACGCGCATGTTTGAGAACATGCTCGATCATCCGAACATCAAGATCATGCTGAATTGCGACTATCGCGAAATCGAAAATGACATACCGTTTCGCGAGATGATCTACACGGGACCGGTCGACAGCTACTTCGATTATGCCTACGGCAAGTTGCCTTATCGATCGCTCGAATTCAAACACGAGACTCACGACACACCTGTCTTTCAGTCGGCGCCCGTGGTTAATTATCCCAACGAGCAGCTCTATACCCGCGTGACCGAATTCAAATATCTCACCGGACAGGAACACGCGAAGACAAGTATTGTTTACGAGTTTCCCAAGGCGCAGGGGGATGCTTATTACCCCGTGCCGCGTCCAGAAAACGCAGAGATTTATGCGAAATACAAAGCGCTCGCGGGCCAGACGCAGAGAGTTTATTTTGTAGGCAGGTTGGCGACTTACAAGTATTACAACATGGATCAGATTGTCGCCCAGGCGCTCACAACCTACGGGAAGATTGCCGGTATGAAAAGAGTGGCAGCCACCGCCAGGATTCAAAGCAATGGCAATGGCAACGGCAATGGGCACAAACCGAAACTAAATCCTCTCGCGATCCCTGAACAGGTCTTGGCGGCAGTTAATCGGTAGAAGTGGACATGATTGCACCTAAGTTAGCTGCCCAAATGCCTGAATTGTGGGCTGGCGTCGAATGCACCGTTAATCGAGTTGGCGATAACTACTCGGACCAGCTCGAGCGTAGCGGTCATGCAATACGTATCAAAGATCTCGAACGACTGGCGGACTTGGGAGTCCGCACCATTCGTTATCCTGTCCTGTGGGAACGAACAGCGCCGGAAGCTTTGGACAGGTGCGATTGGTCGTGGTCCGATGAACGGCTGGGCCGTCTCCAGCAACTTGGTATGCAGCCGATAGTTGGACTCATACACCATGGCAGTGGACCTTCGTATACCAATCTCCTCGATCCGGGTTTTCCGGAAAAACTCGCAACCTATGCTGCAGCAGTGGCGCGACGGTATCCCTGGCTTGCTGATTACACTCCCGTAAATGAACCATTAACGACAGCGCGCTTTAGTTGTCTATATGGCCACTGGTATCCGCACCATCGAGACCCGTTGTTGTTCGCGAGGGCCTTGCTTGCCCAACTTCGGGCTGTAGTTCTTTCAATGAGTGCAATTCGGGATATCAATCCCTCGGCACGTCTTATCCAGACGGAAGATCTGGGGAAAACTTCCAGTACGGCCACACTCGCGTACCAGGCCGAGTTTGAAAACGAACGAAGGTGGTTGACGTTCGACTTGCTATCAGGTCGGGTCAGGCCGGGCACCGCCATGTGGGAATACCTCCGCTGGGTAGGTATCGAAGCAAGCGAGTTGGAATGGTTTTTGGAGCACAGATGCTCTCCGGACCTCGTCGGTGTGAATCACTACATAACCAGCGAACGGTTTCTGGATGAGAGGTTAAATAGATATCCGGCCTCTTTTTATGGCGGTAATGGTCGTCACGTATATGCAGACGTCGAAGCTGTGAGAGTGTGTGCGGAAGGTGTCGCGGGTCCAAAGGCGATCGTGAGAGAGGCGTGGGAGCGGTATCAGTCGCCGCTTGCGATTACAGAGGTTCACCTGGGGTGCACGCGAGAGGAACAACTACGTTGGCTGAATGAAGTTTGGAATGCCTCGCAGGACTTGCGCAGTGAAGGTGTCGATATTCGGGCTGTCACAGCCTGGGCCGCCTTTGGGGCGTTCGATTGGAATAGCCTGTTGACTTGTGACAACGGATCTTACGAATCGGGTGTTTTCGATCTACGTTCTCCAGCTCCGCGTACCACGGCCCTGGCCCGCATGATTCGAACCATCGCTTCCGGAGATATCTTTGATCATCCGACGCTTGATACGCCGGGATGGTGGCACCGATTGGACCGACTTTGTTATCCGCCCGTTACACGTCGTGAGCAAGTGCTTCCCTCGAGTCGAAGCACGCTGAAATCTTCAGGCGATGCGAGTCGCCCAGTTGTAATTACTGGAGCCACTGGAACACTTGGTCAAGCCTTTGCGCGTGTTTGCGAAAAGCGTGGCCTCGCATACCAACTACTTTCGCGTAAGCAACTTGATATTGCAGATCACACTTCTGTCGCTGCCGCAATGGATCAATACGAGCCTTGGGCGATCATCAATGCGGCCGGCTACGTGGGAGTGGATGACGCAGAGGACGATGTAGAAAAATGTCTGCGTGAGAACGCAACGGGACCGGAATGTCTGGCTAAAGAATGTGCCGAGCGGAAGGTTCCTTTAGTTACATTTTCGTCTGACTTAGTTTTTGACGGTCTAAAAACGTCTCACTACATCGAAAGTGATCAGCCTGCACCTTTGAATATTTACGGCAGGAGCAAAGCAGAGGCTGAAGCGCGCGTGCTTGATCGATTCCCGGAGGCATTGGTAATCCGAACGAGCGCCTTTTTCGGTCCGTGGGATAGTTTCAACTTTGTTCATTCGGTGCTTGATTCCCTGGCCAGGGGACGACCGTTCGTGGCGGCGGACGATCTTACAATTTCCCCTACGTATGTTCCGGATTTGGTAGACGCGACTTTGGATTTGTTGGTTGATGGCGAGCACGGCATTTGGCACTTAGCCAATTCGGGAAGCGTGACTTGGGCCGACTTTGCTCGTATCGTCGCGGAAAAAGCCGGTTACGATCCCAAGCGTGTCCATAGTCGTCCCAGCCGCCTGATGGATTTCAAAGCCAGCCGACCGGCATTCACGGCAATGTCCAGCGAGCGCGCGAACTTAATGCCTTCTTTGGGAGAGAGCCTCGACAGATATTTTGAAACTCGGCAGTGGCATCAACAACATGGCGCAGGTGCCCAGGTTCAATTCTAGTAATAGGGAACAAGCAGATCATGCGAATTCTGGTGACAGGCGGAGCGGGATACATTGGCAGTGTACTGGTTGAAGAACTACTGCGCGACGGCCATGAAGTAACCGTGTACGACAATTTGTCAAAAGGCCATCGGCAGGCTGTTGCTCCAGCGGCGGAGTTTGTTCAGGGTGAACTGCTCGATCGCGATCGTCTGAAGTCTGCGCTCAGACAAAGAGAAATTGAAGCGGTTATTCACATGGCAGCGGATTCACTAGTTGGTGAATCCGTTGAGCGCCCCTCAAAGTATTATCAAAATAATGTCGTAGCAGGTCTGAGTTTACTAGACGCTATGCGCGAGGCGGAAGTTAATCGCATCGTGTTCTCTTCAACGGCTGCAGTCTATGGCGAACCATCAAGACAGCCGATTGCAGAAACAGATCCGACTGGCCCGACAAATACCTACGGAGAAACAAAACTCGCCTTTGAGCGATCTCTACACTGGTATAGCAAAGCCTATAACCTGCGATATGCGTCACTTCGTTACTTTAACGCGGCCGGCGCCACTGCCTTCTGCGGGGAATGGCATGATCCCGAAACTCATTTGATTCCGATAGTGCTTCATGCCGCCGCCGGTAAGCGTCCGCACGTAGAGATCTATGGAGATGACTATCCCACTCCCGACGGCACCTGCGTTAGAGACTATATACATGTCGTCGACCTGGCGCGTGCTCACATCCTGGCATTAAATATTTTGGACAATAGGAGCGCCATCTACAATCTCGGGTGCGGCGGCAGCGGCATTTCGGTAAAGGAAGTAATCGACATTGCGCGTGAGGTCACCCGGAAAGACATTCCCGTGAAAGTTGGACCGCGCCGGCCGGGGGATCCTGCGGTGCTGGTGGCCAGCTCGGAAAGAATCAAAAAGGGACTTGGTTGGTCGCCACAGTTTCAGGATCTCAAATTAATCATCGAGTCTGCGTGGTCGTGGATGCAAACTCGAGCCGACGGACCACGCACTTCGGAAGCGGAGTTATCTCTTAGCAAAGCTTAAGAAGTGAATCGAACAAAGGGGGGGTTGAAAATGGATATCAAGGAGGGAGCTATCTATCAATTGCCCAATGGGCGTGAGTTGGTAGCAGATGCAACGATGGAGCAGGCTGTCTTATACAATTTCAGCGCATCGGAACCTGGCCAATATCAGTTAAATTCGGAAGGCCGACTGATGTTTAATGGCCAATTGACTGCATGGGCGAAGGACGACCTTCTCGAAACGGGACGGTTTGCGCCACCCGACGTTACGGAAGTGCTCGGAGACAACGCGAAGATCGAACGTGAGACGGCACTTGAGCAAAACGTCTGAAGACTGACCAGGCGCCGCATCATATTGGCAGAACGGCCGCTATCTTATCTTGTACACTGTGGAGTCGTCGGCACCAGTTCACCGGTTGATATAGAAAAGCGGCCCGAAGCCAAAAGGCGAGCCGAGGAGACCTGATTGTCTGAACTGCGATGGAACCCACTGCTTCCAGAATGGGTGGCAACAGCCACACAAAGACAGGATGGGACGTTTTTGCCGCCTGATGATTACCGCCTGCTTTGTCCAACGGAGCCAGGCGGATTTTCCACTCAGGTCCAGGAACCTGGTTACGACATAGTTGTGTTCGAAAACCGTTTCCCCAGTTTGAAACCATCTCGACGCGACGCGTCGTAACTCAGCTCGAACTTTGACCTTGAGCAAAAGCCGATATTACGCCTTGAAAGACCGTCTAAAACCATATTGATCTTTTGTCTATGCTTTCAAACCGCCAAGAGCTCCCTCGACCCGAATATCCCCGTCCACAATTTGCTCGCAGTCTTTGGTTCAATCTAAACGGCGAATGGGAATTTGCTTTTGACGATGCCGATGAGGGGTTGCGTGAAGGCTGGCAGGACGGGCGCGAGTTGCCCCAGCGCATCATCGTTCCTTTTGCCTATCAGACTTTACTCTCAGGCATAAATGATAAAGCGATTCATGAAATAGTTTGGTACGCGCGGAACTTTGAACTTCCAGATGAGTTTCATAAGCGGGACCTGTTGTTGAATTTTGGAGCGGTCGACTACGCGTCGACTGTTTGGGTCAATGGTCATGAAGTCGGGCACAACCGGGGCGGACACGTTCCGTTCCAATTCGACATCGCTCCATATCTTCAGCCCGGGAAAAATCGACTGACCGTTCGAGTCGAAGATCGCCAGGACCCTGAGCAACCGCGCGGTAAGCAGTCTCATAGAGGTTTGCCTGAGAGTATTGACTACTACTGTACAACCGGAATATGGCAGACGGTTTGGCTCGAACCCGTTCCTTCAATTCGGATCGAAGAACTGCGGGTGATTACACATGCAAAACGAAACCTACTCGAGTTGACTGTCTTTCTTCATGCTCCATCCGCAGCCTGGCGGGTTGAGGTTGAAGTGCTTGAAAAAGGAAAGCGAGTAGCGATTGGCGAAGATCAGACAGCGGTAGCCACTGGACGTCTGGCGATTACAATTCCTTACGCCAAGCATTGGTCGCCCGATTCACCGCATCTCTACGACCTTCAGGTTCGATTATACGACGGCAACAAACTGTTGGACGAAGTCGGCTCATATGTCGGGATGCGGGGGATTGAATTGCGCGAAGGAAAGTTCCTACTTAACGGAAACCCTACCTACCTGAAAATGGTCCTCGATCAGGGCTATTGGCCGGAGGGCTACCTTACTGCACCTTCGGATGAAGCACTGCAAACCGATATTGGATGGGTGAAGATGTTTGGTTTTAATGGCGTCCGCAAGCATCAGAAAATCGAGGATCCTCGTTGGCTCTACTGGTGTGATCGTCTCGGCCTGCTAGTTTGGGAAGAGATGCCTAATGCCAGGGAATGGTCATCAAAAGGAGAAGATCTCCTTTCCGCAGAATGGCAGGATGCTGTAAGGCGTGACTACAACCATCCATGTATCGTGGCCTGGGTGCCGGTTAACGAAAGTATGGGATTTCCCGGACTCGGGCAGCAGCATGCAGGACAGTATGCTTTTATCGAGCGAATGGTTCGAGTGACGAGGCGCCTGGATTCCACGCGTCCAGTGATAGACAACGATGGTTGGGAACACACCGACATAACGGATATATGTGCAATCCATGACTACACTCCGACCGCGGAGAAATTATCCGCCCGATATGAAAGCATGGTGCGGGCCGGCGAACTGCCGCTGAAAGTTTGGATCAGTGATAAACCGTTGTTCGCTCGCGGCTCCAGATATCGCCGGCAACCTATCGTTTTGTCGGAAGTAGGTGGATTCTTGACGATACCAAAGGATACTCCAGCTGAGAAGCGCGATATGCTTTACCAATTCTACGACTCTTTCCAGTCGCCGGAAGAACTGTTGGCGAAGTATCACGACTTGATGACTGGAATAGCATCTTTGAAATTTGTCGCCGGATTCTGTTACACGCAGCTTACCGACGTCGAGCAGGAGATCAATGGATTGCTAACCTATGATCGTCAGCCGAAGTTAACCCCTGAGGATGTCGCCGCGATTCACCGAGAATTGTTTCCGAAATCAAATTAGCCGAGGGGAAATGATGATTGTTGAAGGGTGCGATGGCTCATTGTCCTTCGTCGTGATAGACGCTTTTAAAAAGTCACAGCCCAAAACTTACGAACTTCTCGCGTCGATACACTGTAATCTCACAGATCGACAGTAACTCCATTGAGGGGAGATGCATTGGAAAGGAGTAACGTATGAAAGCTTCTGGCGGCGGCGTGATCAACAAGGTGGCGGCAATTAAGCGAGCAGCGGGAACCGAGCAAGGGCGGCGGCAGGACTGCATTCAACGTCAGCGGTACACCGTTGCCAGCAGGGCTGGTTACGAAGAACCTTAGTTTGGGCATTAACATTACTTCACTAACCACGATAAGTGTGCTACCAAACAGACAGCCCTACCGTTTCTGGTAGCCTCCCTCACTATGACGCCTGATCTCACCTTAGAAGGACAAATTCAAGCCGTGCTCAATGACATGTTCACTGAAGAAATGATTCCCTTTACCTTGAATGTCGGCAAGATTACCAGAGCCGAAACCATTACACGGTCCATTTTTACGACAGCCGGATACGGACGGCCCAGGTTGCCCTAACCAAAGGTGAGTCACTTGCGGAAACGGTTCGGACTGCTGTCCTGCATCGCGTGAAACAGATGAGCTGCCCGCTGAGTATATCTATGCTCGATGACAAGTGATATAACGCGAATCATATACACTGTAAATGGCACTAGTTCGATTTACCCACCTCGTTCAACTGCGAATGACTCTGCTGTCTGTGGAATGAAATTAATCCCTGTAAGGCTCAAATTAAAGAACCTTCTAACTAACACACCAATAAAGCCGTTAGACCAAGATTATTTGTAAGCATTGCCTTCGCATGGCCGAACCGAAGCAAGTGTGCGCTAGCGTATAGAAGCCGGGTGTAGACTCCAATCCTACAGCAAATTCAACGGGCTGCAGAAAAATGCGGGTCGGATGACGGATGCTTCCAGCTTCTCATGTCATCTGACCCGCGACCAATCTCAAGGGACTCAAAATGACCGAAAAACTGAACAGATTTCAGGCCTATTGCCAAGTGTGTAAGCGCCAGACTATTTGGGAGACTTCGCCCGAGCTTTCGTATCTAATGTGTTCAAGATGCGGGACGGTAGGCCAGCGTGACGGAATATTAAAGCGAGAAAACTTGAAGACTACCCCTGACGGTCCACTACCGTACAGAGAGTGCGCTCGATAGCCGTAGTAAAATGTCGCGGCAAGCACAGCTTACGCAAGGCCCCGCGTTTCACTCTTCCTACCTTCCTCGCATTGAAATCAAGCCTACACTAGTCGTTTTGCGATTATGAAGACGACGGGTTCCGACAGGCAGTTTTGGTATCTGTTCAGGCACATGAAGAGACGCCAAAACCGGGAGGCCTCCCTGTCTTCACGGTAGGGCGACGGTCGTGTTAGGAGAGTACGCCCGCTATTTCACCGTCAACGATGGTATTGTCCGGAAGAAAGTCGAAAGCGGTTGAGATAACCGGACAGCGTTTATTGAGATTGTTGCCTCTTCGGGAAAACAAGGTGAGGGTGCCACGTTTCTTCATCGCTAGCGCGCGATAACCGTCGAGCTTAACTTCATAAAGCCAATCGCCTTTCGCAGGCAGTTGCTCGACCGTCTTAGCGAGCATCGGTTCAATGAATTCAAGTGAGGCTTTCGGCAAATGGTTGAGTGCGAGTTTCATTTGCGATTACTTTCCCAGCGTGCATCGGCAGCTTTCGCAATCTGCGCCATCGTACGGTTCGATAAAGCGGATTCGTCGTCGCGCTTCTTAGACACTGCTCGGGTATTTCTGTCGATTTTCACGAGTTGCCATTTATCGCGGCTATCTCTTTCATCTTTTGCACCCTGGAATCTCTGCAAGGTCCACTCACCTTTTAGCTTCGAACCCGTCAAATAAAAACGGAGGAATCCTTTATAATAATTTCCCTCAATCAACTCGTAAGTGCCGATGTCCCAAACCATCACCGTCCCGCCGCCATACTGCCCCTTTGGAATAATGCCCTCGAAATCCAGGTACTCGATTGGATGATCTTCCGTCGGCATCGCTAGCCGTTTCTCGCCTTCTTTGAATGACGGTCCTTTAGCTACTGACCACGACTTCAAAACGTTGTGCATCTCCAAACGAAAGTCGTAATGCAGATGGCTTGCGGCATGCTTTTGGACCACGAAGCGGCGACGGCTGCCTTGCTTGCTGCTCTTTGGGACCGACGGGGGAGGCTCGGCAGTCTGTGAGAAATCTCGTTTGCGTCGATAGGGCTCAAGAGCTGCGTCGCTGGCGGAACTTGTCCGGTCGCTATCTCTTGATAGGTACTTCAGTATTGACTCCGGAGGTTTTTGGACCAGCGACAGTACTGGCGCAAACAGATCGCCTAACGTCTCTAGACGTTCTAACGCGCCTTCCGGCTTAAAGTAGAGCAACTCCTTCTTGTTCCTTTTTAATGCGGTGTTTAGCTCGTCCCAATCCACCGGCATTGAGACGTAGGGACGATGGACTTTTGCTCGCAATGAATACGCACCGACGGTTGTTTTGAATTCCGCGTTTTGGCTCCAGTCAATAAACACCTTCTTCGAGCGAAAAACTTTCGGCATTTTCGACACGATGAGTTTAGGCTCACGCTCCTCCAAAAGTTCAGCCAACGCTTTGGCCAACGGTTGAGTCACGTCATACGTCACTGCGCTATTCAATGGAACATAGACTTGAATTCCTTTGGATCCTGAGACCTTGGCAATTGATTCGAGCCCCAGTTCGCGAAGCACGTCTCGCAGCATCAAGGCGACGCGAGCGCAAGTCAAAACATCTGCACCTTCGCCCGGGTCGCAGTCGAAGACCATCGCAGTCGGACGATCAAGTTTGGGAACGCGGTGAAGGAACGGGTGAATTTCGAGATTGGCGAGATTAGCCAACCAAACCAAAGTAGGAAGATTGTTTATAAGGATGTACCGAATCTCAGGTTCGGCTTTGTTCTTTCTTGGAACCGGGAAGGTTTTGACCCACGGCGGAGTGAAGCTCGGCGCGTCTTTCTCGTAAAAGAATTCACCATACACCCCCTCAGGAAAACGCTTCAAAGTGACGGGCCGGTTTTTAAGGTGCGGGAGCAGGAAAGGCGCGACACGAACGTAGTAATCGATAACGTTCGCCTTGGTGAAGCGGCGGCCGGGATATAACACTTTATCCAGATTTGAAAGCGAAATCGCGCGACCTTCGATGATGATCCGTTGTTTGCTTACATCCGCCATAGAATATCAAAGTTGCTGCGCAGGGGAATAAACTTCTCCGCAAGATGCAACACCCGAACTGTTGTCCCGGCAGTTCTGACAGTTCTGAAAAGACGACCTAAAGAAAGCAGTCTACACGCTTGACGCGGCTGACATCACCGTTGCCGCGACGTTGGCGCGCGATCAGGAGGGATTCAGTTTTTGCCCTTTTCTGAGTAATGGCCGTTCCTTGCATTTTACTGAATCATCGATTAAAAATTGCAAACACTGGTAACTCAACCTTCGACGCCCGACGTCCTTGGTCTGCCGGTTCGACCTGTCAAGACCTTAATCCAACTCAATAGGAGCAGACATGCTGCGGTTGCCAGACTTTATCTTACGTAACATGGAAACCATTCTGGGGGAATGGGAAGAGTTCGCTGCAACCTTATTCCCCGCTGCGGCGGGCATGACATCCCTGGCTCTACGTGACCACGCCAAACAGATTTTGGAGGCTGTGGCGAAAGATTTGTCCACGCCCCAGACGAGGGAAGCTCAGGCCGAAAAATCCAAGGGCAGAGCACCCAAACTTGCGGGAGCCCCGGAGACAGCCGCGCAAACACACGCGGTACTGCGGGCGCGTAGCGGCTTTGACATCAACCAGCTCGCCGCTGAGTACCGCGCTCTGCGCACCAGCGTCCTTAGCCTGTGGATGGACGCGTGTGAGCCCGCTGAGATTAGTCTGGATGATGTTGTGCGTTTCAACGAGGCCATCGACCAGGCGATCGCCGAATCGATTGGCTTTTTCAGTGCCCAAGTGGATCAAGCGCGCAACTTGTTGCTCGGAATGCTTGGTCACGACATGCGCAGCCCGCTAAACACCATTATGATCACAGCCCAATACCTGGCGGCGCTGAATGCTGGGGCGAATGTCTCGGACGCGGCGTCGCGTCTGATTCGCAGCGGCGCTTCGATGAAGGCGCTCCTGGATGACTTAATCGATTTCAATCGAACCACGTTGGGACTCGGTATCAAAATCGATTTGGCCGACGTCGACTTGGCGGTTCTGTTTAGAGATGAATTAGAACAGTTGCGTGGAGCGCATCCAAGCCGGCAAATCGAACTGGAGATAAGAGGTGCTACTGGCGGCCTCTGGGACGGGGTGCGTTTGCAGCAACTGGTCCGCAACCTGGCTGGGAATGCGATCAATTATGGAGCGGCAGACACGCCGATCCACGTGATACTAACAGGCGACGAGGCCAAGGTTACCATTGAGGTAAAGAACAGTGGGCCGGCCATTGAGAAACAGATCTTGAAGCAGATATTTGAACCGCTTAAACGCGGAGTTGGGCAAGGTAACCGCGATCACAGTGGGGCAGGACTCGGACTTGGATTGTATATTGTGCGCCAGGTTGCCCTGGCGCATGGCGGCGATGTGACCGTGCGATCCGACAACGCAGAAACCGTGTTCGCTGTGCGATTGCCTCGCCGCAATTAAAACATCGAGCTTAACAAATGGGCGTGCCGGATCTAAGCGGCGTTTCCCAGCGCCGATCAAATTCTTTGGCTTTTCGCGAATGAATTCCAACCCTTAAGTACTGCACGTATTTAACTAGTCTTTGATAAGGCCAAATTGATCACTGCCCAGCCCGCCGGGAGCCACGACTGGACTTCGTCTTTCACAAGGTAAGGCTGGACGTTTGGAAACCCGGAGACAGTTAAGCCTTTCACTGACATCAAGCGTTCCTTCCATACTGCATGTCGAATGGCGAGGATCGAGGGCCTCTGGTGGCACGATTTGAGGGCAACGTTCTGTACGCGTCTAGCGCTAGCTGGATACAAGGCTTTAACAATAATGACGCTGATGGGCCACAAGGATCTGAAGACGACGATGATACATTCGCGCCGTTCAGCTGCTTAGAAATGTGCGTTCTCACAATTTTGGTCAAAAATCTCCCACACAAGAGATACGGCCGCCAATGTTGGCAGCCGTAAGTTGTTGATATGATTGGTCGGGGCGAGAGGATTCGAACCTCCGACCTCTCGGTCCCAAACCGAGCGCACTACCAGGCTGTGCTACGCCCCGAATTCCAAGCCCTGTATGGGCCAGGCTGCATTCTAGGGACGCCGACTCAAGCGGTCAAGCTGTGGTTAACCAACGACTAATAAATGTTCTGATTTCAGCCAGAGCTTGAGCGCGATGACTAATTGAGGCTTTTATTTCGCCGGACAGTTGAGCGAAGGTTTGTTGGTAGCCCGCCGGCACAAACACAGGATCAAAGCCAAATCCATTTACGCCCCGCGGGGCGGGCGCGATAATTCCCTCACAGCTCGCTTCAGTTACAGTTAGCAGGCGAGTCTCGTGGCCCGGCTTCAGCACGACTGCCGATCGCCAACCGGCCAACGCCATACAGCACACGAACCGCGCACTTCGATTCATGTTCGCGTGTTCAGAGAGCTCAGACAAGAGAAGCTTTATACGTTCGGCGTCAGAAGCTTTTTCACCGCCGAAGCGAGCAGAAAATACTCCTGGTCTTCCGTCGAGCGCATCGACCTCCAGTCCCGAATCGTCAGCCAGCGCGAAGACACCGGTTTGTCTTGCATAACCAACCGCCTTTAGAACTGCGTTCTCCTGGTAGGTTTGTCCGGCTTCAAGAACGGTCGAAACATTGGGAAATTCCGACAGATATCGTAACTTCAGCGGCAATGACTCCAGGGCCGCCTGAACCTCGCGGACTTTACCTTGATTATTAGTAGCAATCAGTAACTCCAAAGAGCGACAACTAGTCATACGAGTGAAGCTATCGGGTGGACCCCTCGCCCTGAACGGTGTCAGGTTTTTCGGGCAACAGTAAAGGAACGATACTGCTGAATTGGCCCAGCGGCGATCTGTTAATTCGTTCGATGCCGCGATCACCCAGCGTTGTTTCGGTTACTGAATAAGGCAGCACCGCGATCGCCGCTTCCACGCGTTCTGAAAATACGTCTGCTGCATCTTTGGTTGTAATGATCGTGGAGGCGAACCTGCGTACGCGATCCGAATCGTCTGTATAAGTGACGACGCTGGCGACCGTTGGTGAAGATGCAAAGAAAGTCATCCTGCGGAGGGCGGAGGAATCCTTTCTCGCGCCCTGTGCCAACAGTTCCAAATAGCGACGGACGTCTGTCGTGGGGCCTAAGACGACTATTTCTTCACCCAAACTAACCGCGAGGTCTTGTTTTACGTGTTCGAGAATTTCGGCGGATTCTGCGCCAGGAGGCTGCGGGCCCGGTGTCATCGTTCTCAAAAAAAGCTGGCGTAGGCTCGGGCGGTCCCGCGCGCGCGCGATCAAAATCGACCGCTCGGAATTTTCGTCCAATCTAATCGTCAATAACTCGCCGTCCACAGCGCCGAGAAATGCCTCAGGCTCATCGATACCATACGAGAGAAGTGCCGATCTTAGTATCGAAGAAAATACGATGGTTGATAAGGCGTCGACCTGTGACGAAACAGCTGTTTTAAGAGTCTGCCAAGTCGCTTTGGGATTAACGAACCGATAGGTCGTTACCGAATAAACATTCGGCATCGCCACGGGCATTTGGGAATTAACGCCTACAGAAACGAAAGTCGGCTTCAGCCGATCGACAATCGACGGCTGAAGATCAATCAAATAACGATCCTCTATACCGCTCATGTATCTGGTTGACGACCACCCGATCCCGCCAAACACTTTGGTCGCGCCTTTTGTGATGAGACGCTGAAATTCGGAATCACCTGGCGCACGTCCAAGGAGTATCGGGATGGCAACGGCAAGCAACCTCGCGCTGTTTCCAGATGGCACATAACCGAACGTTAGTCTGCGATCTGCCTGAAGGCGAGCGCGCATTGTGGCTAACTCCGGATCGCCGTTCAGGGCTGCGGCGCGTCCCCGCGCTACGGACAGGCATTTTTGGACAACGTCTTCACTGGTTCCGACAACCACCAGACTTCCCAAAATAGCACCAACCATCTGTCGCGAACCTTCTGGCGCCACCCACTCGATGAACTCAACTCCATCCAACATGCCTCGTCGCTCGCTCGGATGGCCATATGTCTTTTCAGCGAGCCTTTGGAGAGCTTCTTCGGCGACGGGCCTGATGCGACGTTCCGCCGTGTGGGTTTCGATAAGGAGAGCCGCCTCCGGCTTTATCTTGAGCGTGTCTCCTTCTTCAGCGGTTCGCAATTCATTGACTACGACGGCGACTTGAGACCTCGCGAGAATAACAGTTCTGATCGGCCCAATGCCCGTCCAACGCATAAATCCCCGCAGCCAATGGGCCTTAGAGTCACCCGCTGGTGTTCCCAGAGCATGTGTAACCACCCTCCAGGCTTCGCTTGAAGCGATCTCGTCGAAAATTTCCAGCGGGCGATTCGCTTCCAAATAGAGCAGGGAATTAGCAGGAGCGTAGGCGGCCATGTCTACATTTTTTGGCCTCATCCACCACAACCAAGCCGCAATGGCGCCGCACAAAAAGAGGCCGAAGAGTAAAAGTTTGCGGCTTCGTTTCATGGCGTCGCATCCTACGCGCAGGCCTGTTGTCGCGCAAGCAGGGGCTGTCCCGGGAATTTGGGAAGGGGTTAGGTTATTTCCATAAAACGGTGCATGGGCTAACATCTGGCCTTGCCATCGCACACTAAACGCTGTCGTTGTAGCGTTAAACGCAGCAAAATAGCTGTTGACAATGTTTGGTCCGTGGGTTAGTCTGCTTGGCGACGGCAGTGAGGATTGCTGCCTATCTTTTAGGCTCTCGCCTCTGTTCTCGTGCCGGTATCACCTGCCTTCGTTTTGCTGAAGGCAAAATCCACTCAGAGAAACTAGTTTGCAATCAGACCTGGAAAGTTGCGCGAACGCGCGTTCTCTCCCATCGCTCCCGCCTGAATTCCTTTCAACTCCTTTGAGGACCGTTTTGAAGACCGTTACGCAATCGACGCAGGTCAATAAGACATGCAAGAGCCGCCAATCACGAGCTATGAAGGCGCGCGCTCGTCTGCGGCAACAGCACCGAATCCGCTCTCTCTTTCTCGCGAGGACTAAATAGATCATGTTCAAAAAAAACAACGGCAAGAAGAATCTGGTTGGGGTCGATATTGGGTCGAGCTCAATAAAGGCTGTCGAACTCCAAAAGAAAGGCAACACCTACCAGCTTCTTAACCTGGGGGTTGAAAATTTGTCGCCTGACACAGTGGTCGACGGGCAAATTATGGAGCTCAATAACGTTTCGAATGTCATCACGAATATTTTTGCCGAGCACCAAATCAAGACAACGAGAGTTGCGGCCGGTGTGAGCGGTCATTCGGTGATTGTGAAAAACATTGTGCTGCCGCAGATGAGCGAAGACGAACTGCGCGAGTCTTTCAGCTGGCACGCCGAAGAACACATTCCTTTCGATATCTCAGACGTGAATCTCGACTATCAAGTTACCAGTAGTTCCTCGGACGCATTGAATGTTCTGCTGGCAGCCTGCAAGAGTGACAAGATTGCGAATGTGAAGCAGGCGATTCAATTGGCCGGGAAGCAACCTGCCGTAATCGACGTTGACACTTTTGCGCTGCAGAATTGTTATGAGGTGAACTACCGGCCCAAAGCGGGCGAAGTTGTTGCCTTACTCAACATCGGCGCCTCCACCATGAACATCAACATCATGAATGGCACGCGTTCGATATTTGCGCGCGACGCTTCTGTTGGTGGCGGCCAATACACGAGTTTACTTCAGAAGGAATTGGGCCTCACGTTTGAACAAGCAGAAGCAGTAAAGCGTGGTTATCCTTTACCAGACGGGATTGAAGCGCGTCCGATCCAGCCCATTATCGAAACGGTCTCGGACATCCTCGCCCTCGAGATACGGAAGACGATGGACTTCTATCGCGCGACTGCGGAAGACTCCGACCAAGCGATCCAGAAAATTCTGATAGCGGGAGGCAGTTCCAAGCTCCCAGGCCTGCCTGACTATCTAGCCAAGAGGTTCGAAATTCCAGTAGAGCCATTTGATCCTTTTCGTCAGATAGAAGTCGACGGTAGAAAATTTGATCCTGACTACATGAAAGAGATCGTTCCTGACATGGCAATTGCCGTCGGTCTCGCCTTGAGAGGAGTGGAAGCGGCATGATCAAGATTAACTTGCTTGAATCAGTTACGGATCGGCCCACCGGGGCAGTGATGGTTGAAGCCAGGGTGGCAACGCCATTCGTGCAGACGTTGCTACTGGCCCTAACGGTTTTCGGTTTGCTCGTCGCGGTCATCGGTTTTGACTATGTGAGCTCGAAATCTGGCCATCGCGCGGCCGAGACTGAGTTAGAGAACCAGCGACGCATCAATCAGCAAATGCTTGCCGTGAATCGGGAGCAGGCTGAACTCGAGAAGAAAGCCAAGGACATCCAGGGGCGTATTGATGCGATCAAAAGTCTGCGGGAATCACAGCAAGGACCGAGCGCGGTTTTGCGCGACATAAAAGCGCGGTTCGATAGCGTTCCGGGATTGTATTTGAAGAGTTTGGAACAAAAGGATGGCCAGCTAACGATCAAAGGTATCTCGCCAAATGAGGCGGCCATCACGCGATTTGGCCAGAGTCTTGAATTCTCTTCGGGCCTATTCACTAACTTGAATATTGAAACCCAACGGGAACTGGCTCCTCTTACCTCGAATGAAAAGATGGGTGCGTCGGCTGATTCGATAGTGATGATTCAACAGCCGGAAGTCGTTAGCTTCACAGTAAAATGTAACTATGGAGCGAAGCCCCAAACCCAGTCTGCAGCCAACGCTGCAAACCCAACTGCTAGCCAAGTGGCGTTGAAAAAGTAGACGCTTACCAAAACTGCCGCCTCGCCTAAATCGGGAAGGAATTAACATGAAAATCGGTAATCTTCAAACGCTCCCCTGGTACCTGCGATTGGGAATATTCGTCTTCGTGGCTGCAGTCATGTATGGGGGTTTCTGGTACTTCGTGACCAAACCCGTGCGCGCTGAGACGCAGACATTCAACGTCGAAATCGCCGATCTTTTGACGAAGAACGCGCAAGCGCAAATTGCTTCGCAGAGATTAAATGAGTTCCGCGCGGTATACAAAGCCAGGGTAGAGGAATATGAAGAACTGAAGGCTTTACTACCGGAACAGCGCGAGCTCACCATGGTTTTACAGAATGTTCAGGACCGCGCTCGCAATAACGGTCTGGTGCTTACAAAATTCCTTCCCAAGGACGATGTGCAGCAGGAGAACTACAACGGCAAGCGAATTGAAGTCAGCGTGACCAGTTCTTTTGCCTCATTGCGCAGCTTCTTTGATCAGCTCGCTCACTACCAGCGCATAGTTTCCATTACCAACTTCAAACTCGACCAGTTGGAGAAGCAGTCTTCCTCAAAGACGGTTGACGCAACCTTTGATTTAACCGCCTATTACGTGTCAGCTGAAAAGCTTCAGAAACCTGCCGCCTCCGGCCAACCCGCCGGCTCTGGCCAAGTCCCTGCAACGGCGCCGCCGGCCGCAAAGTAAAATCAACCAGGACATTCCAGGAAAAGTAATCACCATGCAGCAAACGAAAATTCTTCAATTCACATTCGCCGTTCTTATAACCGCCGCCGCAGTGGTCTGGGGTGGCGCATTTCAAAATGCCCACGGCCAAACCAAGACTGCCGCAACGCCCGCAACCCGATCCAACCAGGGCGGAAGGGATCCCTTCAAGAAATATGAGCCACCGCGTCTGGTAGTGAAAAAGAGTGGCTCTCTCGTTTCCGTGCCCTCCATTCAGGAACGAATCGAGCAGTACAAGGCTCAGAAGCTAGCCGCGATGAATGCGCGAGTCGTGGCTCCCAAACCGACCACAGCTTTTCTCTTAAGCGAGGTGCAGGTGGTTGGAATTTCTCGTTCCCCGCGCGGATACGCGGCGATTGTAGAAGCGACGCCAATCAAACTGGCGTATGTGATTTATCCTGGTGAGCGTTTTTATGATGGGCAGTTAGTTGCCATCGAAGATAACCGGTTGGTCTTCCGCCGCGAAACAGTCTATACCGATGGCAAACGCGAACGCACGGTAGAAATGAAACCTCTCCGACAGGCAACCACAGTCGATTCTCTCGCAGCCGCGGCTGCCAGATCGGTCCCCGCCACTTCCGGCGACGCAGAACCGGCAAAGAAATCTGAAAAGCCGGTTCCTGAGAAACCTTAGTTCCGGTTTCGAGTCGAAGAGTCTTTCGAGTCGAAATCCCTTCCGCGCGTAGTTGGCCCACGAACGGTAAATAAGCTACGCAGTTTTTGACAATCAACCCGGACGATTCCGCTTTGTGCGGCGCGCGCTTTTGGCAACAGGCAATGAGCGTAGCGCGTGGCGGTCAAACGTTCAACAATTCCCTTAAGGAGGGAAAAGATGGTCCATCAGTCTCGAATCACAAATGCCACACGAAGGACTACGCTCGTCCTGGTATTCCTGTGTCTGTTCGGCATCAACACTTTCGCTGCGGGCGAGGTGGCTCGGATCACTATGGGCAATTCGCCCAGTGTGGCCACCACCGAGCCAGCGGCGCAGCAGAAGCCTTCTCCTTCGCCCGCGGCCACCCCGAGCGTTGTCATGTCGCCGGCTCCTGACCAGATGTCGCAATCTCAGCAGGGACGGCAATATGGCCAACCCGGGTTTGTCGGCGAACCTATCAATTTGAACGTGGTCAACGCCGACATACGCGACATCCTCAATTACATCACTGAGCAGTATGGCGTGAATTTCGTGATCGATAGTTCGGTGGGAGCGGTGCCGGTGACGGTAAACGTTCAGGACGTTCCCTGGAACATCGCACTTGATGCGGTGCTCAAGGCGAACAGACTCGGCGTCGAGACCAACGGCAACATCCTGCGCGTAGCGACCAACGACGTATTGGCGAAGGAATCTGAGACGCAGAAGGTAATTAATGATTCGCGACTTGATGCTTCACCGCTGGTGACGGAGTTCATTCGCTTGAACTACGCGCGGGCTTCGGGAACTCTGGCGCAGGCCGCAGGTTCTACCGGCGCATTTTCCGGCGGCGCAACCAACCTCAGCTTCAGCGGTGGCGCTGGAGGCGATGCTACTGGAGGAAGCGGCGATCAGGGATTGTTGCCGATTATCTCCCGCAGACTTTCTCGTCGAGGCTCTATTGAGGTAGACGGACGCAGTAATACGCTCATCATCACAGACGTCAAAGAAAACATCGATGCAATTCGCCAGCTCGCGGCCATTCTGGACCAGCCGGAACCGCAGGTTGAAATTGAAACGCGCATTGTTATTGCTCAGCATAACTTCAGCCGCGACCTCGGCGCCCAGTTGTCAGCCGGTGTGGTGAATTTAGGCCGTGGTGGTTTAGCAAATATCTCGACGTTGCCGGCCAGTTCCACAGGTGGCGGTGCTGGCGCATTGAACAGTGGCCCTAATCGACAAGGCGTTTTCGGTGGACTTGCCGGCACGAATCAGCCGCTTGGCGCGCTTGGCGCCGCCGCCGCGAGTACGGTCATTGGTTTAACGACCGGGTTGTTCGGCACTGCGCAAATCAGCGCGCTGATCACGATGGCCGAAACGAGAGGTGAAGCGAAGACAGTTGCCACGCCGCGCGTTACCGCTTTGAACAATCGTCCGGCCCAAATCGAGAGTGGCTCCCAGATTCCTGTACAGACCACGCAAGCCGCAAGCGGAACTGCGGTCGTAACGACCACCTTTGTTTCGGTTCCTCTGCGTCTCTCAATCACACCGCAAATCACGGACGTCGGAACTGTCATTCTTCGTGTGACGATCGAGAACAACACCATCAACACGGGCATCGCGGTTGGTGGCGTTCCCGGAATCGACACTCAGCGCATGCAGACAGAAGTGCTTGTTCCCGATGGTGGTACTACAGTCATGGGTGGCGTATTGGCTGACACTGAAGGCTCAACGCGACAGCGCACGCCGGGCCTGGCCTCAATCCCACTGCTTGGCAATCTCTTCAAGCGAAAGTTAATCACGCGGCAGAATAGCGAGATACTCTTCTTCATCACGCCACATATCTACCGCCCGGACTACCAGGGCCGCCCGACCACGGGTACGGTCAGCACCGGACCAAGAACAATTCAGATTTCACAGCCTGTTCCCTTAGGCAATCCGCAGAGCAACACGCCGACACCGACGCAGTTACAGCAACAACAGACCTCGCCGCAGCAGTCGACGCCCCAGGGGCTGAACGCTCCGGCGCCGAATGCACCGCCCGCGGGCGCTCCGAGCGCACGTCCAGGTACATTGGGTGGTCAACGTCCATAGGTTTCTTGTAAATGCAAACTCCGAGTTTGCGCGCAAGGCTTGTGAGGTTAGGAACATGTTCAAACAGACTCTTGAGAGCATTATGGAGCGCACCGAGGGCAGCCTCGGTGCACTCATTATGGGTATCGATGGTATTGCGGTTGAACGGTTGCTGAAAGACGCCGGTCAGGAAGCAAATCTCGATGTGGCAGCTGCGGAGTTTACGTCACTGGTGAGAAATGCACAGAAGGCTGGGAAAGACACCGGGCTTGGCAACCTGCGAGAAGTGATGATCTCACTCGATAGCGCCGTAGTGATCATGCGACTGCTCGGTCGCGAGTATTTCGTGGTCCTGGCTATCTCGCCCGAAGGCAATCTGGGACGTGCACGCTTCGAACTACGCAAAGCTGAACTGCACCTCAAGAG
>DATLBQ010000118.1:0-5195 GCA_035526805.1 Pyrinomonadaceae bacterium | reverse complement strand
ATCGCGATAGTCCCCGCGTGTTCAACGTTATCACGGACATTGCAAACACGCGTTTGAGGCTGGGGATTCCAATTTGAACAGTGGCCGGCGAGGCGCCCGTCAGTTTGGTGATCGCAAAGGACTGGCGATTTTGGAGCAGATTAGCCAAAACAAGGCAGTCACCGACGAACTCAAGGTTCGTGTGACGGAATTGCTACGGAAAGCAGTAGCAACGACCAGTTCCGGTGCACAACACCCCTGAGCCACGGGCACTCCCGCTTTTCGACGACGGCGGTTCGCAACAGGAGAACTCATGCGGTACACTTTGGAAACGCGGCAATCGGGTCATCCATTTTTGAGGGGTTTCTTAGCTTTGCCGTTGAGCCAGCGAAACTTAAGGCTTGAGTTTGGGGAGGTTGTCCTGTACTATTCCTTCGCCCGACGTGACGTCATACCCCATGACGTCAAACCTCCTAATCCCTGCTTGTCAGTTTCCAGTGAGTCATTCTTATGACAAATACAGCTGCTGACAGACAGAAAACTACCAGAGACAATGGCCATCCGGCCGAACCGATCGAGCGCAAGATTTCATTGCTTGTCGTCGAGGACGACGAAAATATTTCGAGCGCAATTAGCGAATATTTCTCTCGCGCAGGTTATCAAGTGAAAACCGTCGAAGATGGCTTGATGGGCGTTAAGTCTGCATTGGATGATCCTCCAGATGCGGTCGTTCTCGATCTCATGCTGCCAAAAATGGACGGTTTGGCTGTTTGCCGAGAACTTCGCGAAAAGGCAAATCAGCTGCCCATTCTTATGCTCACAGCAAAAGATGATGTGGTTGATAAAGTGCTTGGCCTTGAGATGGGTGCGGATGATTACATCACCAAGCCGTTTAGTCTTCGCGAGCTTGAAGCGCGGATCAAGTCAGTGCTGCGTCGAAGCAGGGCACCGGTAAGTTCTGACGGCGCAAAAGACGAGGCTCCGGTTGTACGTGGTAGACTTCGCATTGATCCGGCAAGACGAGAGGTTACGATTGGAGAGCGACAGGTGGATTTGACTCCCAAAGAATTTGATCTGCTCCGCCTGTTCGCAACGAACCCGGGCAGGGTCTTCCCCCGCAAATACCTGCTTGAAAAAATCTGGGACTACTCTTACGAAGGTTACGATCGGACTATCGATTCACATATCAACCGATTGCGAGCGAAAATCGAAGAGAACCCGGAGAATCCTCAGATGGTTCTGACCGTTTGGGGAATTGGCTACAAGTTTAGCGACGAACAGTAATATCTAACTCGTCGTTCTCGCCGAACACCAACTGCAGTCTTAATCACAGACTCGTAATTGGACTTCCTTCCAGCCGGCCAGGCCGAATCCAAGCCTAAAAGCCCGGCGGACCTTCACACTATGAAGAACGCTTTCAAATCAAGACAATTCGCAACGCGTAGCCTCAGCCAAAGAATGGGCTTGGGGCTGAATTTTTCGAGATCCTTCGCCGCCTTGGCGCTCTTGGTTGTGGCTGCCGTGGTTCCTCAGTTGGTTTCTCACGCTCAAAATTCTTACACGCCGAACAGAACGGCCAGTATTTCCGCACAGCCGTATGCCAGTGGCGTAATCATAGCCATCGCAGCCGACGGCCCGCTCACTCGCCCTCAGAGTTGGCAAGACGGCGAGGGTTATCACCTTGTTCTTCCGAACACTTCCTCCACTACCTCGGTCAAGACAGTCCGCGGAGTGAAACTTCGCCGAATCGGCCATTCGTTGGAAGTGCTTTTGCAAACGAAGGCGGGTTCGAAGGTGAGCGTGCAAGCTGAAGGCAATCAGATAAATCTGGTAGTCGACAGGAAGCTTGAGGAGCGGCCGCTCGAGAGGGACCTGCTGAATCAATCGAGATCTTCAAGCGAACAACAGCTTTTTCAGAACTCAGCCGAGCCCACTCAACCTGGCACCGCCTCGGCACCGCTGGAACTTTCGAGCCCAGTCAGAGACTCACCGTCAATTAGTGATGTTCCTTCTGAAGAATCGGCCCGCACAGGCGACAGCGCTCCATCGGCACCAACTAAACCGGGCACGATAGTGCCACAACACGACGGCTCCGCTCCGCCGGTGTCCGCCCAACCGCAGGTGATTGTTCAACCTCAACAGGAAAGCGTGGTCGCTTCGATCTTCTCCGCAACCAGTGTTTGTGTCGTCGTGGCTCTGGGTTTGTTTGGCTTGCTCGTGTCACGAAAACTTCGTTCCCGCCAGGCCGTTGCGCACACTTCGCATACCGTATGGCGTGAAGATGCTGATCGGAGGGAAGATGAAACCATGGACGAAACAAATCGCCAAAACGATGGAGACACACCGGGGACGGCACTGGCAAGATCTAACAGAGCAGCGCTTGCGAACGGATCATCTCGCGCGACGACCCTTCGTATGCCGGTTGCTGGTCCAACTTCTCTCTATGGCGCCTATCGCATAGATCAGGAAGTCGGGAAATTAGTGCTTGGACAGCCTCACCGCATGGATGTACTCGCATCTCGCGCCATCGACGATCGGCGCGCCATTGAGACCTCGCTAATCAAAGGCGTCAACGCGTCAGACATGGATGACACCGCTCGCCGCCGGGCGCGTGAAGCTTTGGAAGAATACGGGTTTGTCGCCCGCCAATGTGCAACGCTGCTGCTGGCGGCAGACCCGTTTGAACGAACTTCGGCAGCGCGATCGCTTGGCGAGATCAAATCAGAGGCAGCTTTGCCGTTCCTGCTCGAAAGTCTTTACGACTCGGAATCGACCGTTCGCAATCAGGCGGTGCTGAGTATTGGCGAATTGAAAATGCCATCAGCTATCGGCGCCTTGTTGGATATTGCGCGAACACATCCTGATGTTCCGAGCAGCCTGTTGAGTCGGACGCTCAGCGCGTGCTCGGTTGAAGGATTGGACTTCTTCGATGCTGTGATTCCGGAACCGGCACAACTTGGAAACGGTCAGGATTTAAGCGTTGTCGACCAGATTACGCACCTCGAACCAGCATCTTCCGTCGAAGAATTGCCGGAACACGGCGACGATGAACAACTAAGTTCCGCGCTCGCCTTGTCTGCCAGCTCCGACGTACAGGAACGCGCGGAAGCATTGAAGACGCTGGTGCAGTTCCGAGTTCAGAGTTCGGTGCAGGCTATTACTAACGTTGCGCGTCATGATCCAGAGCCAAACCTCCGTGCGAGTGCCGTCTCAACTTTGGGCTCCATAAATCATGAATCAGTTTTCCCTGCCATCCTTATCGGTATGGCAGACGAGTCACGCGAAGTGAGAGCGGCCGCGGCGCGCACGCTCAATCGACTGAGCTTCGACCGTGCTGATGCTTACGTTCGAGTTATCGAGACTAACGATCATGAGACAGTTTGCAACGTGGCGCGCGCCTGCGTACAAGCGGGCATCGTGTCTCAGAATATCGATCGACTGGCGCGCAGTGACTATCGCCAGGCGTACGAAACGTTTTCCCTTATATGTCTCTTGGCGAAAGCAGATCTGAATCAACCGATTCTCGATGCGATTGCAGAGCATCCGAACATGGACGTGCGTCTAAAAGCTGTTCACTTGCTGGCTTCCACCGGCGCACCCGCAATCTTCGAGCATTTGCGCCAGCTTGCAGTGCGCGATGGAGTAGGTGAAGAAGTGAAGACAGCTCTGCTTGAGGCGATGTACAAACTGGATCAGGAGACAAAGCAGAAGGAGATCGAAAGTGTGGAGGGGGCGGAAGCCTACAGTGAACCGCATTTTGAAACAGTCGAGTCTCATGGCGACATCAATGAGGGCGACATTAACGATGATCAAGGATTTGCGTTCTCTTTTGAAGATGCGTCTGAACCAGAACTGTCAGCAGAATTTATGCCGGAAGTGCAGCAGGATTCAGACGAGCTTGAAATGTGATTCTCTGGACTGAACCAGGATCAGATAGTGAGATTGGCAATTTCCTTCATTGCCCAATGAAAATCAAATATCTCAAGTCAATATTTGCAATGAACAGGCGCCGTAGCGGCGTCGCCCCGTCTTTTCTTGTGTGCTTAAGCCTGGTCGCGCTCACTTCGTCCTTTGCACAGTTGAAGACTCAGCGACGCATAACGGGATTGCAGCTTGGCGCAGCGGCTGAAGGCTCTCGCGTAACTGTGGTGTCTGACTCGGCTTTGAACGACTATGAAGCTTTCCGCAGAAGCGATCGGTTTTATGTAAAGATTCCACTCGCAGATTTTATGTCAGCGCCGCCGCGATTTCGCGCCGATGGTTTTGAAAATGTTAAGGTACAGAAAGCCGGCGACAGTACAATCGTCTCCTTCAAATTGCAGCCGGGAGCAACCGCGCGCATCAATCAGTACGGGAATCGACTTGACGTAGTTTTTTCTGCACCAAACAAAAGTTTTCAAGATAACCCGCCCGGTTCCCGACTGAATTCTGCGACGACAGACAATTCTGGCAGACATGGAACAGCGAGTCAGGTCTTGTCCAATCGAGGACACGCCGCTGGGGCAATACCGCCTGGGTCCTCAGTATCACACGAGGGAATGGCGGCAGATGCACGAATGGATCAGTCTCGCATTAACGTCAATCAGAGTTCCCTAAACAATCGAGAGGTGAAGGCCGTCGGAGATTGGAATAGCCGCACCGCCGCGCCCAATGCTACCGCTTCTCCAGGTTCGTCTCCATTAACAACGTTCTCTCCCGCGCCACTGACGAATTACGCTCCGCTAACCACGGCCACCCCCGTGTCATCCAATTCGATCGCGGTTTCTGCTGGTTCAGAATCTTCAAATTGGAGCAAACGCGCCGCCGTCATTCGATGGATGTCAGCAAATCGCCTGGCCACGTTGGTGGGCGCACTGATCTTACTGAGTCTTATCCTTTACCTAATAACTACAATTCGTCGCCGCAAGAAGAATGCGGTTCAGGCCATGGCAGCGAAGGCGAAGGTTCAACCCAAATATTCCCTAAACGAGAAGTTGGAGGAATTATCCGGTGCTAGTGGCAGCGAGCAGTTATCGCGTCAGAATGCCGCTGTCGAGCCACCCTCAAGTTCGATACCAGCCGCTGGCGCACTGACTCAGGATCATCCTTGGGTACTAACCAAGCCAGCGATTAATTCGCCTACTGCGAACGCTGGCCAACACAGCTCGGACCTGGAAGAGCGAGAGGTTATTGAGCTATGACGAAGGAAGCGTTATTGCAAAGATGTGCTGAGCTTG
>DATLBQ010000117.1:0-11277 GCA_035526805.1 Pyrinomonadaceae bacterium | reverse complement strand
ATTCCGGTAACAGAAGCAATTCGCATTGTTAGGGAGCAAACAAGCGCTCTGCCTGGCGAAAGTGTGTCGCTGGAAAACGTACGCGGTCGTTTTCTGGCCGAGGACATCATTGCGGATTCGGATCTCCCGCCATTCGATCGCTCTCACATGGATGGCTATGCCGTACGCGCCGGCGACACACAGCAGGGACCGGCGCGATTAAGAGTTGTGGGTGAGTCGGCGGCAGGACATGGCTGGCATACTGAAATAAAAGCTGGCGAGGCTGTCAGAATCATGACTGGCGCCCCCGTGCCTGCAGGCGCCGACAGCGTGCAGCAGATTGAGCTGACGCGCGAAATTGAAGGCAGTGATGAAGTTGAAATATTGCAAGCGCCCGCTCTCGGAAAGTCGATCGTGCGACGCGGCAACGAAATCAAAGCCGGCGAGATCGTACTCAGTGCCGGTGAACAGATAACTGCTGCCATGATGGCCGTGCTCGCTTCATTTGGTTACGCTGAAGTAAGTGTTAGCCGCCAACCCAAAGTTGCTGTACTGGCTACCGGCAGCGAGCTGGTTGCTGTGGACCAAAAGCCCGGTACGGATCAGATTCGCGATTCCAACAATTTTACGATTGCGGCGTATGCAGAGTTAGCTGGAGCAATAGTGGAACGTCTGCCGTTGGCCGGCGATGATACTGTTTTACTCAAACGACAGATCGCCGAGGCTGCCGACCGCAGCGACATCGCGATTACCTCAGGCGGTGTTTCGGTCGGAGTTTACGATTTCACCAAGCCGGCACTGCGAGAACTGGGCGCCGAATTTTTCTTTGAACGTGTGGCCCTTCGTCCGGGTAAACCAACTGTGTTCGCGCGGCTCCAAAACGGTTCGCTTTTTTTCGGCCTGCCCGGCAATCCCGTTTCAGTTTCTGTTACCTTCAATTTGTTCGCACGCACGGCAATCCTCGCAATGCAAGCTGCGAAAGACCCGACGATGCACCAGGATTGGGCCGTGCTCGAGCGCAATGTAAAAGGAGCCATGGAACGGGAAAGTTATTTACCGGCGCTGCTCACCACCACCGAACAGGGAATCTTAATGGCGGCGCCTCTAAAGTGGGGGGGTTCTTCGGATTTTGTGGGGTTTGTGCGAGCCACGGCGCTAATCATCGTGCCCGCCGACACGCGCGAAGTTGTCGCCGGTACGCGCGTGAAAGTTTTGCATTTGCCGCAATAATCAGGCCATTATTGGCCGCGGATTTGAGCGCTTTAGGTAGATCTGAAAAACAATAAGAGTCTCAGCTAAGCCGTTTCTTTTGGGTTCTGATCCGCGCGTATCCGCCTTAATCTGCGGCTAAAATTCTTACACGAGATTCGAATGAGCGAAACCGAGCGAAAACATTGGGGCGCGAGCGCGCATGAGCGCAAAGTTGAGAACCTCTACGCCGGCGGCGTAGAGAATTATGCTGACTGGCACGAAGGTTATTTGAATTTCGGACTTTGGGAAGATGGCATCGCTGACTACGTGAAAGCGGCGGAAAATCTTGTACACCGGATGGGCAGCATCCTCGGTCTTACTAATACCAGCAAGCTGCTCGATGTGGCTCCGGGTATGGGCACGCAGGACATTTACCTGCTCAAGAACTTTGCGCCGCAATCGATCGATGGTCTCGATGTCACCTGGAAACATATCGAGCATGGTCGGCGACGCTCACGCGAAGCCGGCGCGGAAGATCGAGTGCGCTTTCATCACGGAACAGCCGTAGAACTTCCCTTCCCTGACTGCACGTTTACGCATCTTCTGAGTATTGAAGGCCCGGAACATTTCGATACCAGGGAAAAATTCCTGCACGAAGCGCGGCGTGTGCTGCTACCGGGCGGCGTTATCGCGATGGCTGATTTCGTCGTGAAAAATCCGCCGCGGAATGCGTTGGAAAAACTTGTCGCGGCGGCCGCGCGAAAGCTCTGGCAGGTGCCGCGCGCGAATGTCTATTCGGGTGAAATCTACCGTCGGAAGATGGAGCAGGCGGGCTTTGGAGAAGTGGAGCTGGACGAAATTGGGGCTTCGGTAATCCCGGGATACTACCACGAACAAATGCGTACTGAGTCAATCTGTGCAATCACCAGGATTCGCGGGTTTGCGCTGGCCAGGTTGGGCCTATTGCTCGATATCGCGGTCTATCGCGGGTTCACCATGGGATTGTTGGAATACGTACTCGTGCGCGGCGTGCGAAAGTAACGCAAACTAGCAGTTTGCGTTACGAGTGTGAGCCATTCGTGGTCTTGATTCCGAAGAAACTGAGCGTCGCTTCCAACCTGCGAAAGAACTTCAGTTTATTCAAGAGTGGATTGAGCCAGCCATTGGTAATGCAATAGTTCACATTAAACGGCTGCGTGTGATGCAGCTTGTGATGCGCCGGCTCCAGTACCAGTCGCTTGCGTTGCAGCCAGCGCGCCACAGGGGAAGGGGTCTCCTGATGCGCCCACTTGTGAAATTGATTCGTCGCCACTGTCGCAGCTGCCATTAGCGCAAAAGAAACTACGGCAAACGCCAAAAACACCGAGTCCGGCAGCGACCACATGAGGTAGAGACTACCTGACAGCGCAGGCACGGCGAGAATGCAAACGTTGCCGGTAGTTTCCACCAGACCGTGGGTGCAGATGTCTCGCGGATAGATGTGATGCAGGCGAAATGGTTTCACCAAACTCGGCCCAATCACCGGCATATCTTCAGACCCATACGTGTCCGCCGCCCAATGAACGATTCCGGAGATCAAGTCGCCGCCGATGATACCGACCGGAACCGCCAGCGCCACCAGCCAAAGCAGTTCGAGCTCGTAGAGCCGCGACCCTGCCCAGTGTAGATTTAGAACAAATACCACCGGGAAGATCATCAAGGTGGAGTGTTCCAAAAACGAATGGAAGGGTCCGGAATGTTCTTCAATCCCGCTGTAACCCGATGATGGGTTGCGTGTGAAGCTTTTATTCGAAGCCGCTGACATAATTAATGATTGTTTTCGGTCTTAGCTGCTAAGGTTCAGTTCGACGTCTGAAAGTGCAGCGGCGATGGATTTGCTGCCTTCCGTGGACCTATTCTACAGTTCTGCCCTGTGATCGGATTTTGCGGTGAAGAGTATAGTAAGATTATTCCGTCAAGCCGCAAAAAAGCAATAATGAAATCTAATTTTCGCATCTGGAAATGTAATACGTAAAATCGCCAGGAAATGAATCAACTTTCTCATGTAGATGAAGCGGGACGCGTCAGGATGGTCGATACCAGTGACAAGGTAGCGACAACTCGACAGGCGATTGCATCCGCGCGAGTGCTCATGTCAGAAGAAACTGTGACTGCGGTAAATGACCACCGAACTCCGAAAGGCGACCCGCTTGAAGCTGCGCGCCTTGCGGGAATCATGGCGGCCAAGCGAACTGCCGAACTAATACCGCTGTGTCACCCCCTGCCGCTGACGCATGTCGATGTTCAGGCGACCATGACAGACTATGGTGTTTATCTTGAATCAAGCGTTGCCACTAACGCCCAGACCGGCGTGGAGATGGAAGCCCTGACTGCAGTTTCAGTGGCCGCGCTAACTGTCTACGACATGTGCAAAGGGCTCGACAAAGGGATCACGATTTCTGACGTGCGGCTGGAACGCAAAACGGGTGGCAAGTCCGGGGACTACAGTCGGAATGAATAGATCTGTAACGCAAACTGTTAGTTTGCGTAGTTCCGCTACTGAGCTGGGTTGAGACGCAAAACTGCTGGTTTGTTGAGCGCCTCCGGTGAACCGCACCACAAACTACTCGTTTCCGTTACGAACGTAACTGCGCCTTTGATAAAACCGGGAACCTCAACGTTTTTCGCAGCGTTTAGGGATGTGTCACTGAAATGTCCGATCCTGGATCATGCTTTAAGATCGGAGGTCCGAAATTTCAGATTTAAGATTTTCTGAACGGAGTGGTTAATATGAGATACGGAATTTCCCGCGATGCGCGTCCACAAGCAACCGTCCTACTTGCGGCCGCCGTGATTTCCATCGTGCTCTGGTTCATTCCGTTTGCTGAAATCGTCACGTATCCGTTCCGCATCTTCGTTACGTTTATACATGAAGGCGGCCACGCCCTCGCAGCCCTGCTCACCGGCAACTCCGTCGCGAGCCTCACCATAGCAACTAACGCCAGCGGTGAAACCTACACCTCGCAGGGCGGTACAATTTCGCAGATGTTTGTGGCCAGCGCGGGCTACCTGGGCTCGATGACTTTCGGGGCTTTGCTGTTGGTGTTGATTCGGAAAGCTATTGCCGCGCGGTTCGTATTGATCGGGTCAGCGGCTTTGGTTTTCGCGCTGACTCTCATCTATGGACTCATTAAACCCGCGATGACGGGAGTGGTTTCCTCGGCACTTCCGTTTACGATACTGGCGGGAACACTTCTTAGTGTGGGCCTGATTGTGATAGCGAAATACGCGACCGCGCGCGTCGCGACATTCTTCGTCAGTCTGCTGGCTGTTCAATGCATACTGAACGCGCTACTGGATTTGAAAACAGTCTTTTTCTTGTCATCACCCTTTGCGCCCTCGGTGCCGACGGACGCAGTAAACATGGCAAACGCTACGGGCATTCCCGCGATGGTTTGGGCCGTACTTTGGATCGGGATAGCAGTAACGATTCTAGGCGTGGCAATGCGGCTTTATGTTTCGGGTAAAAAAAAGCAATTGCAGTTCGACCTCGACCGTCCGTTTGAACAGCTACCGGCGGTCTTCCCCACCACAATCCACGAAAGCCAAAACATACGTTAGAGTTTACGGTGAGCGGGTCGCGGCTCTGCCGCCTGATGTGCGGTGGCGGCTATGCCCCTCCGCCGCCGCATCCTATCATTTCTGGGCTACGCCCACGCTTGGGGCGGAGCCCCGATTTTCATAGGCTTCTGCACCAAAGGGCACGCTCTTCCGCACATCGGGCAGCAAAGCCGCAACGCACGCTTCCATTTAAAAGACTAATCGCGCTTGAAGTTGGAACATCCGCGGTGGGTCAATGTTTGCGAACGCCGGGATTGCGTGTCCGTCTGCGCCTATCGCGTTAGCAGGCGTAAATTGGCCAAACGTGGATACGGGTGTCTCGCCCGTGCCGAAAACCGTGACTCCGCGACCAAGGAAGTTCCCGTGATTGAAGATATTGAAGCCTTCCAGTCGGAGTAGCAGACTGGTGTGCTCAGACAGCCGGAGGCGATTCTCCACGAAGATCGCAACGTCGGAGGTCGGGGTGCCGCGAAATGCCGACTTACTCATGACGCCGCCGTTGATGAAGGGTCGATCGTTGTTGGCACCGTCGCCGTTGTTATCGATGCCGGTGGTCGCGTTGAACGGGCGCGCGGAGGCGAGTTGTGTCAGGGTGCCGGCCGTGAAGTTGTACGGGAACCGGTAGCTGAAAGTAATTACCGCGCGATGACGTTGATCGACGACGCTTGGCCCACGTTCTTGCTCACCGAGGCGCGCGATGTTGCTCTCGTTTGGCCCAATGCCGTTGCCGTCAGGTTCGGTGGTGTTGGTCGCCTTTGATAGCGTATAGCTAAGGGACGCATACATCTTCCTGTTTCCGCGGTAAGAGATCTGTGTCTGCAACCCGTCGTAATCGGCGACGCCGAGATTCATCAACACATTGACCTGGCGTACGCCTCCCGGTAGCGGCACGATTGCTCGCGTGTTGTTGGCCGCGGTGACACTTCTGGTTGGAGTGGCTGCCGTTCGCGTATCGAAAGGCGCAGGCGCGTTGAGATCGACGGTGCGATCAATGTTACTCAGGTGTTGATGGACGTAGTCCGCCCCTACGAATAACCCCTTTACTACCTCGCGTTCAGCGCCGATGGATATCACCTGGCTGCGTGGGTTGACTAACGCGTCAGGATAATTAGGCAGCAGATCGAAGTTCAGACCATACTTCCCGAACTGGGTGCGGTAGAAGTCCCGCAGGCCAGCTCTAATCGTGATGTCGCGTGCGGGCAGTTGTGTAGGCGACAGTGTCCTCGGATCAAATGACAATGGAAGACAGGAACCCGTCAGGCAGGTCGGGAAACCGAGTTGGCCGGGAGTCGCGGTGTAGGTGGTCAAACCGTCCAAGCCGTTTACCAGATAGCTGGCCACCGCATTGGATCGGATCTGCGTGTAATACATGCCATAGCCGCCGCGAATTGAAGTGCGCGAATCACCGCCGGGATGCCAACCAAAGCCGAAGCGCGGCGCGAAATTCTTTGTGGCGTCAGTCAACGTTTGACGATCATAGCGAAGGCCCGCATCTATAGTGAGATCGCGGCGCAAGTGAATGCTGTCCTGCACGAATGCCGTCAGGAGCCACTGCGGCAGATTGTAACTGTTGATCCCGAAGTCGATCGGCTGCGTGTAATTTTGAACGTCGGCCAATGTCAGCGAACCGAACGGTGCTGTGGTCGTGTTTTTGAAAGTGAACGTGCCGAGAATGGCGGTGCCGGGCTCGCTGCCCGTACCGCCAGAGGTGTGATGGATCACACTGCCGCCAAAGCGCAGGTAGTGCTTGCCAAGCGACCAGGACAATGTGTCGCCGAATTGCACCTGGTGACTAAAGATGTCCGAAGCTCGGGACTGCCCAATGGTAAACGGCACCGCCCCGCCTCGGGTGTAGGTGGTTGAGAGATTCTGAGCTTCCCACAATGTGATCGGATCACCGTGCAGGTAGGCAAATCGCGCCTCGTTAAGAAAAGTCGGACTGATAACCGACGTGTGATTGATTTGAGCTGTACATGAGCGCCGCGAATATCGGCGCGCAACGCTGGGTGCGTTCGTACCGCTGACGGCGTCCTGAGGGTTGTCGTCTGAAAACCGATCCACGTTCAGGCGGAACATTAATGTCTGTCTCGACGTCAGCTTGTGATCGACCCTGCCGTCGAAGAGAAACTGGCGATAGTGCCCGGTGTAGTCGAGGTGGCCGTCTGCCGGCAATAGGAAGGCAGGCAATGTAGTCGAAAGAGACGTGGTGCGATTCTGCCGCTTGTAGTCAGCCGTGGCGAAGAAGAAGGTCTTGTCTTTTACGATTGGACCACCCATCGAGCCGGAAACCTGCGCGAGCGCATCGGGAATGTCCACCGGATTTATGGCCTTTAGTGTGGAGGGCGTGACGCAGGTCGCCAGGGATGGCGGGCAGAAGCCCTTGGTCTCGAAGGTCTTCGCCTGCCAGCTGCCACCGGGACGGATCAAAAACACGCCTTCGCCATGCAGATCGTTGGTGCCGGACTTGGTAACAATGTTCAGCGCCGGCCCCGAGGTCCAGCCGAATTCGGAAGAAAACGCGTTCGAGAGAATCGTGATTTCCTGGATGGCGCCGATCGGCACGGTGGCGATTGCGGTCTGGCGGCCCCAGCCCTCGTCGTTGTTCGCGCCGTCAAGCGTGAACGTAGTTGCACGACGTGAACCTACCCCGGTGATGAAGTAGGTGGCGTTGACGAAGAGATCTCCTGTGCCTTTCCCCTGACGGAATGCCGAATTCAGGAGCGGCAGTGTCGTCATTTTACGGCCGAGGATCGGCGTCTCATCGATACGCGGGCTGTCAAGCGGCAGGCCGATCTGCGGATTCGAGCGTACGCCTTCGGTGGTTCCGAATACGGTGACCTCGGCTTTCTCGGCGCCCACCAGCAGTGTCACTTTCAGCGTCGCGATCTCACCCGCCCGCAGGGCGATGTCCTTGAGCTCCTCATTACCGAACCCTTCTCTCGTCACCGTGACGGTGTAGGTTCCCGTGAGCGATAGCGCCGAAAAAGTGGCGCTGCCGTCGCTTGCTGAGACAGCCTCGCGAACGGCGCCGGTCGCAGAGTTCACTACCGAAACCTTCGCGTCCTTCACTACGGCGCCCGCTTGATCGACTACGACTACGTCAATCGTAGCCGTGTTGGGAGACTGAGCGGCGGCCGGTGCCGCGATGAAAGCAAGAAGCGCAAACAAAAGCACAGGCAAGGCAACGAGGGCGATCGTCGCAATCTGCCGGGTGCTTTGAACTATGATTTCAAGAAACTCCTCACCAAGCGTGAGGAACTCAAACACGTTGATTTCCATAGTCGGCTACCTATTTGATTTGTATTCTTAGATGAAGAGAACGCTTCAGTCTTGTAAGGTAAGCCCTGAGGAAAACTACTACCAGACTTAGTAGATTTAGTAAGGGAAGCCCTGGGCCTTTGTGAACCACAGCCACTCCAAATCCCAATTTAGAATTTGTAGCGGTAGCGCAGTGTTACGCCACGCCCCGCTCCGTCAACACCCCAGCTGATGCCGCGGTATTGCTGGTCGCCGATGTTCTCAAAATCGAACAAGACTTCCGAGCGTTCGCCAAAGCGCAAGCCACCACGCACCCCGAACAACGTGTAGCCGGGCACAGTGGAGTAAAGCGGCACATTGGTGTTCGCGTCGACCACGGTTACTCCATTAATGGTGGCGCCGATGGGCAGCAGACCGTTTTGCACCTGGGCCAGAGTCTCACCAGTTGAAGTTAGTGTGCCGCCGGCGGTGTTGCAGCCGCCGCTGCCCGGAGTCGTCAACCCTCGCACGCAAGCACCACGACGAAAGAAGTTTTGAATAGCACCGCGGGAACGCGCAGCTCCGGTGCGGCGGTCAGATAGATCGAGCGATGAAAGGCGTCTCTGAATTGCCGTAATCGTCGAGTAGGGCTCCACGTAAAAACGCGACATCGGTTGGTATCGCAAGCTTAGAAAGGCCGCGGGGTTTGGAATGCCACCTTCGATGTTTGGCGGCAGGCCGTTGAAAAGACTGTAGGCACGCAGGTAGGTGAAGTTAGCCTTGGCGGTAAATTGGTCATTAAATCTAGCCTGGCTATTAAACTCGACGCCGTTGATGCGCGCGTCGTCGAAGTTCACGCGCACCAGAACTGGGCTGGTTGGTGCGGCGGCCACGGATACCCATCCTCTGCTGTTTTGGGAAATTATCGGCTCGCTGCCCAGCAGTTGGCCAACTGCTCCAGGCGGCAGGATGAGAGCCTGATCGAAGTAGACGTCTTTTAGTTTGGTCGTGAAGCCGATCAACTCCGCGGAAAAGCTTTTGCTTGTATAACGCAAACTAAGATCGAAGCCGTCACTGATTTCAGGACCTAAGCTGGTGACGGGAATCCCCGTGGAAACGGCGTCGGTACCCGCGGTGGTGCCAATTAAGCCACCGAGACTCGCGGCAGTCTGAGTGTTAACTTCAAAACCAGTGCCCACTAAGCCGACGATTCCCAAGTCCGTCGTGTTAGGAGCGCGAAAGCCACGCGCATACTTAGCGGCGATGTCAAAGCCACCACCAACGTTTAGCACTGCGCCGATGCGACCTGAAAACGCGCCGAAACGTTCACTGTCGTCAGGGAAGAGTGGGCGGCCGCCAACTATCGCAGCGTCTGCAGCTCGCGCTTTGTAGGACGTCACGTTGTAACGCAAGGCGCCGCTGATTCGCAGACGATCTGGAATGGCAGTGAAAACGTCCTGGACGAAGAAACCGTAGGCAAGATACCGCGCGCCATCAGGAATACGCGGGCGAGAAGCGGTCACAACTCTTGTTACCGGGTCGGTAGTAAATGCCGGCGCGGCAATCTTATCTCGATAAACATCGGCGCCCAACAAGACGGTGTTGTGTTGGCCCAATTGCTTATCGACGTAAAAGTTGAATCCTAAGACGGTGGTGCGCTCGCGCTGATTAGTTATTGCTCCGAATGGGTTGCCATTCCCGCCCTGGTTGATCCGCTCCTCGCGTTGGCCGTTGTAAGAGAAAGTGAATGAAGCGTTATCGAAGAAGCCAAGATTTTGTTTCACAAGCCGCGCGTAGAACTGGTCTGAGATCAAATTTCGTAAGTCTGCGATGAGGTTGCCGTCACCTCCGAGTAACTGGTCGTAACGCCTGCCGCCGTCCTGCTGATTTCGGTCATAGCTCAAGTGGAATAGCGTCGTATCGTCAAGTTTGAAACTTGCCCGCAGCAATCCGCCGTACTGAGTAAAGGCTGTGTCGGGTAAGCGCGTGCCGAAAACGTTGGAGGGGATGCCAAGAAAACGCGTTACTGCGGCATGGGTATCAAGCCCGGCGCCCGGACGCAGCCGGTTGATACGACGCGCGTTCAGGTTAAGGAGTAGGCCGTAATTCTTTGTGCCATAGGTGAGCAGTTGATTGCCGCCGAAACCGTTCGTCGCCGAAGAGTAAAAAATATTTGTATTGCCGTGAAACTCGCTGTTCTCGTCACCGAATCGCGGAGAATGCGAAAGAAAGTTGACCACGCCACCATGCACGTCGGAACCGTATTGCGAGCTTTGTGGCCCGCGCAGAATTTCGACTGTATCAAGACTCGAAGGTTCAATGAGACTGAAGAAGGTGCCGACGCCCCCGCGTTGAGCGCTGGTCGTGTAACGCACTCCATCTACATAAACGGCGACGTTGCGTCCGGTCAGCCCGCGCACGAAAACTGCGCTGAGCGACGGGCTGGTGCGCTGCAAATTCACACCCTGTTCTTCGTCAACTACCTGGGCCACAACTTCAGTTCCGCGGTTCAGGATCTCATCCTCATTAATTATGTTCACAGGCTGAGCCAGCGTCCGCGCATTTGAGGCCTGGCCCGCTTCTGCCGTCACTGTAACCTCTTCGCTGAGCGGGTTAATCTCCAATTCCACGTTCATCTCTCTCTTTTTGCCCGAGGCGATCTGTACCGCAGAGCTGAATTGACCGAAACCCGGCCGCTTGACTATGACGGCATAACTGCCTGCTGCGACGTTGTCGAGAATGAACTTGCCGTCGGCACCAGTGAGGGCCGTGCGCACAACATTCTGTGAATGCATCAGCGACACTTCAGCGCCGGAGATCGCCGCGCCCGCTGCGTCTTTCACCGTGCCGCTGATGCTGCCGCTTTCTGACTGGGCCATCAAAGTGATGGACAGCGTGATCGTTACCAGCACAACGTTCAGAAGCGACGAGGTAATCGTCAGTATTCTTGCAGTTTTCATATCGCACACTTTACTACTAAGCATTTACAGTTAGAGACTTTAGAAAGTTGGGATGGAACAGACGGACTCTATCGGCAGACAGAAACTACTACCAGCCGTCGTAGCTGGGCCAAGCAATGAATCTCCGCACACAACTGCACAAAAGCGCTTCGCTGTGCGTAAGAGCGGGGGCAAGCCCGCCTTCCTGACGGCGAGCTACTCTCATTTTTCGTTGTGATCGCAGCGGGAAAAGCTTTCCGCCGTTAAAGAAATCGCGCAACTCCAGAGTCTCAAGGTCGGGACGGTGGGCTTGCCCCCGCTCTTGTCTGAG
>DATLBQ010000116.1:0-7244 GCA_035526805.1 Pyrinomonadaceae bacterium | reverse complement strand
ATAAGCCGGATCCTCCTCCGCAAGCTCTGTTGCGATCGCGAGCATATTCAGGCAATACATGCCCATCCAGCTGGTACCATCCGCTTGTTCGATATGGCCTCCGGTAGGAAGTGGAGCGCTGCGATCGAAGACGCCGATGTTATCGAGTCCGAGGAAGCCGCCCTGAAAGATATTCATCCCATCGGCGTCTTTGCGATTGACCCACCAGGTGAAATTCAGGAGCAGCTTCTGGAAAACTCGTTTGAGAAAAACCGTGTCGCCGACACCGCGCCGCTTCTTTTCAATCTTGTAAACGCGCCACGTAGCCCACGCATGAACAGGCGGGTTCACATCGCCGAAAGCCCACTCGTAGGCCGGCAACTGACCGTTCGGATGCATGTACCATTCGCGCAACATCAGCACGAGCTGCTCTTTGGCGAACTCCGAATCAACGAGCGCAAGCGGTACGCAATGGAAAGCCAGATCCCATGCGGCGTACCACGGGTATTCCCACTTATCCGGCATTGAGATGACGTCCGCGTTGTAAAGGTGTTTCCATTCGTGATTGCGGCCGTTCTGTCGTTCAGGCGGCGGTTTCGGTGTGTCGGGATCGCCATCCAGCCACTGCTCGATGACGTAATGATAGAACTGTTTCGACCAGAGCAAGCCGCCCAGGGATTGACGCATAACCGACCGGGCATCGTGCGAAAGGTGTTTGGGGATTACGGTTTGATAGAACTCGTCGGCTTCGTGAATTCGATCAGCAAACAGGGTGTCGAAGTCAGCGAACGCGTCATGGTCTTTTGTTAGCGATTTGTCTGTTAATCGCAGACGGATCGTTGCAGTCTCGCCGGGCGCGACTGTCAGTCTGTAGTTGGCTGCGGCCTTCGTTCCCGTTTGCTCGGGATTCACAGCCGCTTGATTGCCGTGAACGATGTAGTCGTTGATGCCGTCTTTGACGAACCGCGAGCTATTGGTCGAGTTGAAAAGCCTCTGCGTGTTCGTATCGTTCTCCGTGAAAAGTAATTCAGGCGATTCGTCGCAATGCAGCCAGCGCTTGCCCAGGCCGCTCACTTCGAGTTCGATTGTATTTCGTCCGTCCTGGACTTTGCGCAGGCTGGGTTTGGCGGTGCCGTTTTGATTCCATGACCAGGTATTGCGAAACCAGATCGTCGGTAGCAGATTTATCGAGGCCGCTTCCGGCCCGTGATTGGTCGCAGTAACCTTGATCAGAATGTCTTCGACATCGGCCTTGGCATATTCGACGATCACGTCGAAGTAACGATCGTCATTGAAGATGCCGGTGTCGATCAGCTCGAACTCGGATGCGAGTTTGCCTCGACTACGATTCTCATCAACTAACTGACTGTAAGGAAACTCGGCCTGCGGATACTTGTACAAATACTTCATGTACGAGTGTGTGGGGGTTGAATCGAGATAGAAGTAGTATTCCTTGACGTCTTCCCCGTGATTGCCTTCGCTGCCGGTCAAGCCAAAAATGCGTTCTTTCAAGATCGGATCGTGGCCATTCCACAATGCCAACGCGAAACATATCGTCTGGTGTCGATCGCAGATGCCAGCGAGTCCGTCTTCGTTCCAGCGGTAGGCGCGCGACCGGGCGTGGTCATGCGGGAGGTAGTCCCACGCCGTTCCATACTGGCTATAGTCTTCCCGCACGGTGCCCCAGGCGCGTTCGCTTAGGTAGGGACCCCAGCGTTTCCAATGCTTGGTACGTTGGCGCGCCTCTTCCAACCGCTGCTCCTCGGCAGTTAGCTTTGTGTGTTTGTTAATGTCTCTGCTCATGACCTTAGTTACGCCGCTCGCAATTCAGTCCGCCCGCATCCGGGACAGGTATGCGCCTCTTTTACCGCGCCGCCAAAGATTGCATCGACGAACGCCGGGTCATCCACGCCGTAATCGATCTTCATTGCGTGATGATTCATCTCAGCGTCACAGTCTGGACAAATGATTTTGGGTTTCGACATATGCTTGACCTCCTATTGCTTTGAGTCGGTCAGCTTTTCAAGACGATCCTGAAAATACTCTCGCCAGCTTTCCGGCAAGGCCTCCACTTCAATCGCCCGTTGAAGCAACGCCGCATTGTGCTTCTCTTGGGTATATAGTCGGGTGATATCGGTAACCCTTACATCGTGCGCATCTTTAGCCAACGGCTCGAACTCGTCGCCGCCGCCGACTTCACCTTCTTTCAAAACCGCGAGATAGCATCCCGTGCGCTCGCTTTTCAAAAATCTCTTAATGATATCCGCGCGCCCAAATTTCAGGCCTAGCTTGTAACAAGGCATGCGTGGCTGGGTAACGACCACCTCGGCGGTACCAATGCGAAACGTGTCGCCAATGTTTGTTTCCGTCTCCAGCAAGCCTGTGGTCGTAAAGTTCTCGCCGAACATGCCCCACGGCAGATCCATCTCTGGAAACTCGCCCTTCCAAAACTTGTAGTGCTCCGCTGGATAGACATAGACGGCTTTGCTCGGGCCTCCATGAACTGATAGGTCAGCCTGGCGGTCGCCGTCGAGATTCAGTGTCCGCATCATTACGCGCCCGGCGATTGGCTCCTTGAAAATGCCGGTTGATACGGGTTCACCGTTGTGCGAGACCAGGCGCGGCCGACCAACATTTAGTGAAATGATTTGCACTTCAAACTTAGATTGAAACGTTCTCCCGGCCGTAGCGCAGAACCTTGCTCATCCAAATCAATTCACCGAGGAACTTATCGATGCGCCTGACGTGCGTCGCTTCGTCCAGAATCTTTCCATCTTCACCGAACAACTTCTGCGCTCCGGAGAAATTGCCGTCCCAGAAGATTGTAACCAGGCCAAGCTCCCTCAGTGCCGGCAGAAGGTTTTCGATTACTCGCACGCCGCCAAAACCACCGGCTGAAACTCCGCAGATGCCGACCGCTTTGTGAATGTACTCTTTGAGATTTGAATCGAGCACATGCTTCAGCATGCCCGGATAGCCGTGGTTGTATTCCGGAACAACCAGAATCAAGCCGTCCGCACGCTCACAGACTGCCGAGAATTTCGCGTCCTTGATCTGCTCTCCGGCATCGTCGACCGGAAACTTCAGATCCTGAATATCGATCAATTCAGTTTCGATGCCTTCGCGCTTCTGAACTTCGCCGAAGACAAATTTCGCAACGTTCTCACTGGCCCGTCCTTTGCGCACCGTGCCGAGAATTACCGGAATGAAAAATGGTCGAGTCATAGTCGGTGAGATTCATTTCTCGACCAATGCCATCGCGTGTCCATCGGGATCGCGCGTAAGTAGGCCCCTACTGAATCCCAAGCGTGCATCGCTAATCGACACGACGCCCGGTGAAACAAAGCGAAAGTTCTCAGCGAGCAGATTCTGCGCGAACACTTCTGTCGCATTTACGACGAGTGTCGTCTGCCAATGGAATAGATCGTTCGCTCGCGCATCGCTTGGCACGGGACGCCCGTCGCGCGGCGCAAGGTACTCGAGGAATTCGATCCCTGGCCCCCCGCTGCCGGCTCGAAGACTCGTAATGCGTAACCTTGCGCCGAAGACGTTGTTCAGGTGCTCCTGCTCAGTGCCGTAATTCTCGCTGGTACCCGCAACGCGTAGACCAAGCACGTCGCGATAAAACTTCAAACTCGCTTCAGTGTTGCCGACGACAATCGCGGTGTGGTCAATGCCGAGAAACAGGCGATCCTTTCGCTGCCATTTCGCATCGCCTTTACCTTCAGGGAACTGAAGAATCTCGAGCCAGTGCTTGTCAGGATCGCGAAAATAGAAAGCTTTGATACCGCCCGCGTTCTTGTTCCAGTCAGGCAGACGCTGCGGACCAGTCGAAGCATGCTCGACCTTGTTTTGGCGCAGCAGTGCGTACGCCTTATCCATGTCGCTAGTGATAATTGCTATGTGTTGGAACCATCGATCGTTGCTGCGTGAGTCGACCGGCACCGGCCGTCCTTTAGGTGCCAGATATTCAGTTAATTCGATAAACTCATCCCCCAAGCGCATTCGCACCAGGCGCATGCGCAGGCCAAAAACCCCTTGCAGACGTTCGTAGTCTTCGCCGGTCACTTCCACATCTGACACTTTTTCAAATGACAGAACGCGCGAATAGAAGTCGATCGAGGCGTCCATGTCGGAAACAGTCATCCCGATCGCGCCAACCTGTTCAACCAGAGGGACGGTCTTTGGATTGTTTGTAGCGAGCAGGAAGGGGACGCGCGAGCTGTTGAGAGCACGCGCGTCCGTCGGCAGGAACTGAGCCGTCGTCGTCGGAACAAAGACGCTCAGCGCAAGCAGTAAACCGAAAGTGATGACTTGGATTCGCTTCATTTCATTCGCTCCAACAAGTGATCGCCAACGCGCAGCGCATTCGCCATGATCGTCAATGCCGGATTCACGGCGCCACTCGACGGAAAGAAGCTCGCATCGACCACGTAGAGATTGTCGACCTCATGAGCCTTGCAGTTGCGGTCGAGCGCTGAGGTCTTCGGATCATTACCGAAGCGCACGGTGCCGTTCTGATGTGCGACCGCCGCTAAAGGCAAACGCTGACCGAGGTACAGATTCCGCGCAAACAAGCCCTGGTGACATTCATGCCCGTGAATATCGCAGTTGGTTTGTTTCATTGCTTTTTGCAACTGGGCTTTCAAGCGATCGTGCCCTTCGACGTTGTTGAGCTTGTAGCTCACGCGGATCTCGCCATCTCGATCGACAGTCACGCGGTTCTCCGGTTCCGGCAAATCTTCTGAAGTCAGCCAGAAATCCAGGCTATGCTTGGCCATTAAGTCCAAAGTCCAACCGGGCGCAATAGCGGGCGCGCCGGCCTTCAAAGTGTCAGCGTCGAGCTTGCCGACAAACGAGATGTGGCCCATGGGATATTCCCAGTCTTTCGAGCCGAGATAGAAATCATTGATCGCCAATGTCTTTTGGAAGACGGTCGGGTTCGGACATTTTGAAAGCGCCATCAAAACCGAATTGATATGTCCCATGTAGTGACGCCCGACCACGTCCGAGCCGTTGGCGAGTCCGTTCGGGTGACTGTCATTCGCCGATCGCAGTAACAACGCGGAGGAATTAACCGCGCCGCAAGACACGACCACGATGTCGCCTGAACATTCTTCGCGCGCACCGTTGCGCTCAACGATCACCTTGCTTACTTCGCGCGCATTGCCGTTCGTTTCCAAACGCATGACCTTGGCGTTGGTGACTAGCGAAACGTTCTCATGCTCAAGAGCCGGATCTACACAGATCGTTTGCGCATCAGCCTTGGCGCCAATCAAACAGGGATGGCCGTCGCAAGTGTTGCAACGAATGCAGGCGCTAGTTCGTGGGTTCTTTTCATCGATCCGAATCCCAAGCGGCACGTGAAAAGGCTTAAGGCCCGCTCGCTCAAGATCATCGTGAAGATGCTGAATCCGTTGCTCGTGACTGACGGCCGGATATTTGTAGGGGGCGCTGGCGTATGGTTCCGTTGGATCTTCACCGCGGTTACCGTGCACCTGATAGAGGTGTTCAGCTTCGGTGTAATACGGCTCCAGTTCGTCGTAGCCGATGGGCCACGCTGGCGATATCCCACCGTGATGGCGAATCTCCCCGAAGTCTTCTTTGCGCAGACGGAAGAGCGCCGCGCCGTAGAATTTTGTGTTGCCGCCAACGAAATAGTTCGTGTGCGGGTGTAGCTCTTTGCCATCAACATCGCGCCAAGCCTCTTTGGTGTTGTACTTGGCGTCGAGGTTGACCGCGCGGGTGCTCCAGTTGTCCTTCTCGCGCGGTACGTAATCACCACGTTCGAGTAGCAGAATCTTCTTACCGGAGGACGCAAGTTTATAGGCGAGCGTGCCGCCACCTGCGCCCGTGCCGATGATGATTACGTCGTAGTGGTTGTTGTTCGTCATGATGCGCTCCGTCAATCATTTCCCAGGACGATGGAAGGCTGCCAGCTACAGACCAACTAGCGATTCATCGACTGCATTGAATCGCTCATCAAAGGAGCAGTGCCAAAGTTGACGTTGAATCGGGCGCACCAAATCGTCGCGGCGCGATACTTTGCCAAATCAACATTCGCGGGAACGTCGTAATTCTGGTCGCCGATGTTTCCCTTCAAAGAACCAAGGTCAACAAAACCGGCATTCTTCACGGTGTCGTTGTCCTTTGCATCCGCAGAGGCCACAAGATAGACGTGCACATCTGGGCCGTTAGAGGTTGCGAAGTTGGTCAAGCGTAATGTCCTCTTGCTGTCTGCCAGCTTGAAGATTGCCGCTGTGCCCTTCGTTTCGTGTGCTCCCGCGTGAAATTCACCCGACGCGAGCTTCTTCGGCTCCATGTTAGCTGCCGAGGCGGTCGGAAACTGTTCGTTGACTTTTTGGTTGATAAAGAGGCGTTCCGGGCGAAATGCGTACCAGGCGCCGGCAACTGCAACTAATAGGACCACAAGAACGACAAGCTTTCTAGACATGATGATCTCCTTAGATTTGATGGGTTGGTAACTCCTTACGACTTGTTAGTCGCCGCAGAGAGGAGATCCTTACAAACTAGTTTTGCTGGGCAGGGAAGTTGAGTGTTGTGCGAGTTTGCATTTTTGGAGAGCGGCGAAGCACGGAGAACAACGCGCCGACCCCCCCGAGCAGAACGACAGCGATTACGGTCATTAGAACGCTTGGGCCGAGGGACTGAAAAAACTGCCCGATAATTAAGGGAACTATCATCGCGCCTGCGCTCGAACCGAGTACTATCCAACCCGTCAACTGACCCGTCATCCTAATTTGTTGGCCGGCGTACGATAGTGTCGTCGGGAAGATGGAAGCCATCGAAAGACCAAGACCAGCGGTTCCGATCAAGACGGACGCAAACGAGCGCGGGCTTATGACCATCAATCCGATACTAAGAAGGCATCCAGCAAGACTGGTCATGAGGATCGAACCGGCTTTGAAGCGGGCCGCTGCCGTGATCATCAGCATCCGACCAATGGTCAACGAACCCCAGAACAACGAGGTCAGATATGCTGCCGTCGTGGCGCTGCTAAGGTTGAGCTTGACGCTGTAAGTAAATATCCAACCAGCGAAGCTGACTTCCGCACCAACGTAGAGAAACAGAAAGAGCGCAATCAAGAACACCAGACCTCTATCTGCAACAGCGGGTAGTTCAGGTTTTATTGTTGTTGCCGCAGTAGGGCTGGCTAGTCGAAAGGTGTACGCGGCAACGGGCAATAACAGTGCACCGATCACTACTGTCCCAACGTTTCTTGGTTCGTTAGCCGTAGACTACTG
>DATLBQ010000115.1:0-8928 GCA_035526805.1 Pyrinomonadaceae bacterium | reverse complement strand
ATTGCGGGGATACGAGTTCAACGACAAATCTTTTCTGGCCGCCGCCGCGGCGAACGATCTCAGCGCCGTCAACGGCTTTCTCGCTGCCGGCATAGATCCGAATGTAAAAGATGAAAACACCGGAGCTACCGCTCTTATCCGCGCCGCTTCACATGATGAGTCGGACATGGTCCAAGTGCTGCTGAACGGCGGTGCTGACCCTAACCTCAAAGACATGGGCGGTTACACCGCACTGCTGCGCGCTCTCGAGAAAAAGAACGAGACCAGCGCGGAGTTACTGCTGGCGCGACCTGAAGTTGAGCTGAATGCACAAGGCTTCAATGGCAAGACCGCATTGAGCTGGTATGTTTCAGCCGGACGCGAAGACAAAGTACAAAAGCTGCTCGAACGTGGCGCTAATCCGAATCTTAGTGACACCGACGGCGATACCCCCTTGCACCGCGCAACGCAGCGCGGGAATGTAAATCTCATTAAGATGCTGCTGGCGGCGGGCGCAAACCCCAATGCACAAAACAAGCTTGGAGGAACGCCGTTGATGTGGGCGGGCGTCTTTGGCCATGAAGCAGCGGCTCAACTACTGATCGAAAAAGGCGCCGACGCCGGTTTGAAAGATAACGACGGGCTGACCGCCTCAGCCTGGGCGGCGAAAAACAAAAGAGTCGAGATGGCGCGACTGTTGAAGGATGCCGAAGAGAAAAATCATGGAGTGCGCTGACCTTTCAGCGCTTTGGTGCGCGGCGGCCTGGGGCCGCGTTCCGGCTACAGTGAACTCAACGCCCGGCTGGCTGCGACAGGTCGCAGAAGACATAAAGCGCTGACAGGTCCGCGCACTCCAAAAAATACTCGATGCCCAACATCGTTCTGCGTAGTCAACTTGTAAGATTACTGAACCGCGAGGATCTCGCGCGCCAGGAAGCCGGAGAACTCTTGACAGCGATGCTCGCTGAGGATGCGAGTGATGCGCAGATCGCTGCAACGTTAGTTGCCCTGTCAGCCAAGGGTGAAACGATTGAAGAGCTTACGGGCATGGTCCACGGACTGCGAGCCCGCGCTGAAAGAGTCAACTGCGGACACGCGGTCTTCGTTGATACGGCCGGCACCGGATCGAGTCGCGCTAAAACTTTCAACGTCTCAACGGCCGCAGCGTTTGTAATCGCCGGCGCCGGATTAGCCGTAGCTAAACACGGCAATCGCGCAGCCAGCAGCAACTGCGGAAGCGCAGATGTTTTGACTGCGCTGGGTGTCAATGTTTCGACGATTCCCAGCGTGGCCGAAGCCTGCCTGAATGCAATCGGCATCTGTTTCATGTTTGCGCCGCTCTACCACGGCGCCACGGCGCGCGTTGCGGGCATTCGTCGCGAGCTGGGAATCCAGACGACGTTCAATCTGCTGGGACCGTTGAGCAACCCCGCCAGGGCGCCGCGTCAAATCATTGGTGTGTGGCGGCGTGAACTAGTTGAACGGTTAGCGCATGTGCTGGCGGCTTTGGGAACTGAGCGCGCCTGGGTGGTTCACGGTGAAGATGGCCTCGATGAGATTACGCTGGATGGCAAGACTTTTGTTGCTGAGGTTCAGGGTAAGGAAGTTAAGACTTTTGAGATTGCGCCGCGGCATTTTGGATTGTCTGAAAGTACGCTCGAGCACGTGCGCGGCGGCGACCCGCAGGCGAACGCCGCGATCATTCGCAACGTGCTTGCAAACAGGCGGCGTGATGAAGCGCGCGCTTTGATAGTCGCCAATGCCTCTGGCGCGTTGCTGGTTGGCGGTAAGGCAAACACGCTCCGGGAGGCTGCGAGTCTGGCGGAGGAGAGCATCGAGAGCGGCGCAGCGCAAATGAAACTCGAGCAATTGATTGAGGCGACGAATGCATAGAACAATGTAAAAGGCGTTGGCTGTTTAAGTCGACACCTTCACTGGGACCGCGGGCGTCCCGCCCGCAACGAGCGCTTTAGCGCGAGTTCTGCCTGCTCAAATCATGCCCGTGACGGTTCGCAGCGGGCGGGACGCCCGCGGTCCCAGTAAGACGATCAGTGCCAACGAAAGCGATCTCTGTTAATGGATATTCTTTCTCAAATCATTGCGCAAAAGCGGTTGCGGGTGGACTCAGCGAAAGCTGCTGTGCCAATTGAAGAGTTGAGTGAACAGGCGATTGATAAGCGCGCCCGGACCAGGTCGCATGCGCTTCGCGATGCGTTGAATATTCCAGGCATCAACATCATTGCCGAGTTCAAGCGTCGCTCACCATCAAGAGGTATGATCCGTGAGAATGCAAACGTTACCGAAATCGCTCGCAGTTATCAGTCAGCCGGCGCGGCTGCGATATCCGTACTCACTGAAGAAAACTATTTCGCCGGCTCACTCGATGATCTGCGCGCTGCTCGCCGGACAGTTACAATTCCGGTCCTGCGTAAGGATTTTATTGTCTCTGAATATCAAGTCTATGAATCCGCAGCGGCCGGAGCCGATGCGTTACTATTAATCGTAGCGGCACTCGAAGATGATACGCTGGGAAAATTATTGAGATTGACTGAAACGGAATTACGAATGGATGCCCTTGTGGAAGTGCATACAAAAGAGGATATAAACAGGGCGGTTGCACTCGGGTCCAGCTTAATCGGAGTTAACAATCGCGATTTGCGGACGTTCGCCGTATCGACGGAAACGTCATTGGAATTGGCTCATTTCGCGCCGCCAGACGCAATCCTCGTTAGTGAAAGCGGACTTAGTCCGAGCGCGGTGTGCCGGCTGCACACAGTCGGCTACAAGGGTTTCCTGGTTGGAGAAGCCTTGATGCGTGCTGACGATCCTGGGCGCGAGCTTCGTGTGTTCGCCGGCAACGTGCATGAGACCACGGTATGACGCTTGTAAAGATCTGCGGCATTACCAACTTTGATGACGCGCTGGCAGCTGTGCACGCGGATGCTGACATGCTGGGCTTTAATTTCTATCGCAGCAGTCCGCGTTACATTGATCCTGAAGAGGTGCGCTTGATCGTCGACAAGTTACCGAAAACTGTCATCAGTGTCGGCGTTTTTGTCAATGAGTCACTGGACGATATTGAGCGAATTGCTTCAACGTCTGGTGTTTCAGTACTGCAGTTACACGGCGACGAATCACCCGACTACTGCGTTGCCTTAAAACGTCAGAATCTGCTTAAGGTTTTCAATACCGCCGTGGATTTGGATCTGAAGCGGATGAGCAACTATGACGTTCAGTTGATCATGGTGGATGCTGTTGCCGGCACTATCCGCGGCGGGACGGGGCAATTGAGCGATTGGTCAAAAGCGCGACAGGCGAGGGAACTTTTCCCGGCGATGTTTCTTGCCGGCGGATTGTCGCCGGAGAACGTTAGCGCCGCCATCGAAGCAGTCGAGCCCTTTGGCGTGGACGCATGCAGCTCGCTCGAGCTTGCACCAGGGAAAAAAGATCACGCGCGGGTGCGTGCCTTCGTCGCCGCGGTTCGCGCAACAACGATGTGACTTTTTGGAGTGCGCTGACCTGTCGGCGCTTTGGTTAAGCGGTGGCCTGGCACCGCGCTCCGGCTATGGTGAACTTAAGATAGGAAGGCTGCGACCGGTCGCAGAAGAGCTAAAGCGCCGACAGGCCGGCGCACTCCAAAAAAAGCGTACCCAAAGCACCGATGGGAGAATTTACAACACAACCTGATGAAAGAGGCCACTGGGGAACCTATGGAGGTCGTTTTGTTCCCGAAACCTTGATGGCGCCTCTGGAAGAGTTGACCGCTGCTTACGTGAGGGCCCGCAAGGATCCTGGGTTTCAGTCTGAGTTGGGCAGCCTCTTGCGAGATTATGCCGGCCGGCCTACGCCCCTCTTCCACGCGTCGCGCTTAACTGAGCATACGGGTGGTGCGAAGATTTATCTGAAACGAGAAGATCTGTTGCACACGGGCGCTCACAAGATCAATAACACGCTGGGCCAGGTGTTGCTGGCCCGGCGCATGGGTAAACGGCGAGTGATCGCGGAGACTGGCGCCGGCCAACACGGCGTCGCCACGGCTACAGTTTGCGCGCTGTTTGGATTAGATTGCGTGGTCTACATGGGTAGTGAAGATATGCGCCGGCAGGCCTTGAACGTTTTCCGCATGAATCTGCTAGGCGCCACGGTGCGTGAAGTGAATGCCGGCTCGCGGACGCTCAAGGACGCGATCAACGAAGCGCTGCGCGACTGGGTTACGAACATCGCGGATACTTATTACCTACTCGGCAGCGCCCTGGGGCCTCATCCTTATCCCTTGATGGTGCGCGATTTTCAAACTGTCATCGGCCGGGAAACACGCAAACAAATTTTGGAAAACGAGGGTCGCTTGCCCGATACGTTAGTTGCTTGTGTGGGTGGCGGATCGAATTCTATCGGCATGTTTCATCCATTTCTGGCCGACGAATCAGTGCGTATGGTGGGTGTGGAAGCGGGCGGTCGAAGCGAAGAACTGGGTCAACATGCCGCGCGCTTCAACCAAAACGGCGGTGGCCGCCCGGGAGTTTTGCAGGGCACGATGAGCTACGTGTTGCAGGACGATGGAGGACAGATCGCGAGCACGCATTCGATCTCAGCGGGACTGGATTATCCCTCAGTAGGGCCTGAACATGCGTGGCTTCATGATTCCGCGAGAGTCGAATACGTCAGTGTTTCGGACAGCGAAGCATTGGCCGCCTTTCATCTTTTGTCAAAACTTGAGGGCATCATTCCGGCACTCGAATCCGCACACGCCGTCGCTTACGCAATCAAACTGGCGGCGAAGCTGCGACGCGATCAAGTTATGATTATTAATCTTTCCGGACGCGGCGATAAGGATGTGAACACAGTACGGGAGAGCGCAGAGTCGCCATCATGAGATCAACGACCTAAGGCTCATGTAGTTTAGAGTTCAAGCTTTAGCTTGCGTGTTTTCACAAAGTCAGAACCAGGAGCCGTAGCGACCGGGTCGCTACGCGGTATCAGTCGTTGTTTTGAGCAAAAGGATTATGCTGTTCGGAGAAGGTGAGCGATTGAAACGAGCCGGTCGCTACGGCTCCCGGTTCTGAATTTGTGTGACCACAGAACTTTAACCTCCATAGCTTTTGACGGAACAGTGTTTGTGCATAACCGCCTCGACCGAGAGCCGCAACGCGTAAAGGCTGAACTCGGAACTGCCGGTCTCAAACTGCTTCACAAGATCAGGAGCTTTTAGTTGTGCGTCGAATCGAAGCTGCGTTTAGTAAGCTGAAACAGGAGGGGAAAAAAGGCTTCATTCCTTTTATTACAGCGGGCGATCCGGATCTCAACACAACCGCTAAGCTACTGCTCGAATTGGCAAACTGCGGCGCGACGACTATCGAATTAGGCGTGCCCTTCAGCGACCCAATGGCTGATGGGCCGGTGATTCAGCGAGCTTCAGAACGCGCGCTCAGGCACGGCTTTGGATTGCAGGAAATTTTCGAAGCCACCAGTAGAGCGCGTGCTGTGATTGACACTCCGCTTGTTCTCTTCAGTTATTTTAATCCGCTGTTGCAATACGGTATCGATAAGCTTGGCCGTGATGCGCGGCAGGCGGGCATTGATGGAATTCTTGTAACTGACCTGACGCCCGAGGAATCAAAGGACTTTGCGGCAGCTTTGAAATTGAATAATTTGGACATGATTTTTTTGGTGGCACCCACCTCTACCGACGAACGTTTGCGCATGATTACTGAGCATGCAAGCGGCTTTGTATTTGCTGTTTCCCGTGCAGGTGTCACCGGGGCTCGCGAGAATGTGAGTCGCGAGGCAGAATTGCTGGTCACGCGAGTACGCAACTGCTCCAGTTTGCCAGTGGCGGTGGGTTTTGGTATCTCGACAGTGGAGCAGGTAGCGGAAACACTTCGTTACGCTGACGCCGCCGTTGTAGGATCAGCTATCGTCGCGCAGATTGAGAAGCTCTCCGGAGAAACTAATCTGGTCGAAAGGATCGGGCAGTACGTTCGGGGGTTGATTCCTGAGGGAGCAAGCGGCTTATGAAGGAAACTTCTCGGGCCGATGGTGGAATGCCTGCAGGAACTGCGGTAGTAATTGTGCTGCATACTACGCGCGAAAAATGTTGGGGCGTTCTCGACGAGATTAATCCGGCTGGAGTATTCTTGCGCGGCCTCGACCTGAATGCATTTGATGATTGGGTAAGCGCGCTGGTGCACGCAGAACCGTTCATCGGTTTTGGCGATCTCTTCTTTCCCATGTGGCGTGTTGAACGCATCTCAAGAGATGAAGCGGCGGCGGGCGTTCCATCCCTTAGTGAGCAAGTTGAAAAACGAACCGGGCTTAAACTTCAGGTACTTTTGGGAAAAGACGTCAGTCGAGAATAGTCTGAAAAGGTTTCCGGGAGCGGCAAGGCAGAGAGGGCTGCCTTTGCCACTTGATCTAACCCGACCCCTCCGTAAATAATATCTGTTGCAAGCGTGAAACACTGTTCCATTCTCGCGTTTATTGTGGTATGCTGCGCCCAGCAGGCGGTAATAGAGAAATCTCCAGCCGCGGACTCGTGAGAAAAGGAGCAGAAGAAAGCGATGTATGTTATGGCATCTGATGATCGAATAAGCGTAGACCGCGGTAAGGCAATCGAGGCGGCTCTATCAGGTATTGAAAAAAGATTTGGTAAGGGATCAATCATGCGCATGGGCGAGCGTGAGGTCTCAGACATTCCCGCCATCTCCACTACGTCCATAAGCCTGGACGTGGCCGTTGGCGTTGGCGGTGTGCCGCGCGGCCGCATTATTGAGATTTATGGTCCTGAGAGTTCCGGCAAAACTACGCTGGCTCTGCACATCGTGGCGGAGGCGCAAAAATCGGGCGGCGTGGCTGCTTACATCGATGCCGAACACGCTATGGACTCCGATTACGCCGGTAAACTCGGGGTAGACATCGACCAGTTGCTGATCTCTCAGCCTGATTCCGGCGAACAGGCCCTGGAAATTGCAGAAGCGCTGGTGCGTTCAAACGGAATCGATGTGATCGTAGTCGATTCTGTGGCCGCCCTTGTGCCCCGTGCGGAACTCGACGGCGAAATGGGCGATTCATTACCTGGGCTGCAGGCGCGTCTGATGTCTCAGGCTCTGCGTAAACTTACAGCCATAGTTGCGCAGTCAAACACCTGCTTCATTTTCATTAACCAGATTCGCGAAAAAATCGGCGTGATGTTTGGCAGTCCTGAAACTACTACTGGCGGCCGCGCGCTGAAGTTTTATTCCTCCATGCGGTTGGACATCCGTCGCATCGGCGCAATCAAGGACGGAGACCGGGTGGTGGGCAACCGTACCAAGGTCAAGGTAGCCAAGAATAAAGTAGCGCCGCCGTTCCGGGAATGTGAATTCGACATCATGTACGGCGAGGGCATCTCGCGTGAAGGCGATGTTCTGGATTTAGCGGTGACGCAAAATGTCGTCGACAAAAGTGGCGCGTGGTTTTCGTATAAAGGGGACCGACTGGGCCAGGGCCGCGAAAATTCAAAACAGACTTTGAAAGACAAGCCGGGGGTTCTCAAGCGCATTGAACGCGAAGTAAAAGTAAAGCTTGGGATGCCAGTGCGTGAAGAAAAGGTAGAGGCTGCTGCACCCGCAGCGAAAGCTGCCGCGGCTGAGAAGAAGTAGTCGTAGAGTTGAAACTAAAAAAGCGCTCGGCTGCGGTTGCTCGCAGTCGAGCGCTTATTATTGCTTTACAGGCTGTCAGACTAAACCCATAATCCGGCGCGGAGTAGGACAGACATTCCTGTCTGTCCATGCAGTCTTAAGACGAAATTTTTGATTGTTGAGGGGAAGAGATTTTCCATTTGCCATTTTTCAATTTTCATTTGTCATCGGTCCAGGAGTTTCTCACGCACTTTGTTTAGGCAGGGCACTTGTGCCCGCCCGCGAGGCGGACAAGTCCGCTTTCTAAACGGGTGCGTCTCCAACTATGAAATCAATTCTTATCAAGAACGGCACGTTGCTAACGATGGATGATCACAACTCCATCGTTCGCGGAGATCTGTTAGTTCGAGATGGTCGCATAGCGACCATAGGTGAGACTGGCCAGACAGCAGATCTGGTTATTGACGCCACAGGATGCGCGGTTCTCCCTGGCTTTGTTCAGACCCACATTCATCTTTGCCAGACGATCTTTCGTGGTGCAGCAGACGATTTGCCTTTGCTTGACTGGCTTAAGAAACGCGTGTGGCCCATGGAGGCTGCGCATTCCGGAGCTTCAATCAGAGCTTCGGCACGGCTGGGCGTCGCCGAGTTAATCAAGAGTGGAACGACTTGCGCCTTGACGATGGAGACGGTGAATCACACTGAAGAAGTCTTCCGGGTAATTGAAGAGACTGGCCTTCGCGCCACGGTTGGCAAGTGCATGATGGATAAAGGCGACGACGTACCCGGTCCGCTGCAGGAAAAGACCTCAGCTTCCATCGCAGAGTCGTTAAGTTTGCTTGAAACATGGCATGGGAAAGCCGGCGGAAGGATCCGTTATTGCTTCGCGCCACGTTTCGCGTTGAGTTGCACCATCGCCTTGTTGTCACACGTAGCCAAACTGGCAAAAGAACGTGACGTGATCGTGCACACTCACGCTTCAGAAAACAAAAAGGAATGTGCTTTGGTGGAGAGTGAAACCGGCTTGCCGAACGTAGCATATCTCGATTCGCTTGGCTTGAGCGGCCGCCATGTGGTCTTAGCGCATTGCGTACATCTCGCCGCAGCGGAGTTTGAAATCCTTGCCCGCACGCGAACAAACGTTGCGCATTGTCCGTCGTCAAATCTAAAACTTGGTTCCGGCATCGCCGAAGTCAGCAAAATGCTAACCGAAGGGATCTCCGTTTCACTGGGAGCCGACGGCGCGGCTTGTAACAACCGTCTCGATATGTTTACGGAGATGCGCACCATGGCGCTGCTGCAAAAGGCGATGCACGGACCGGAAGCGATTCCG
>DATLBQ010000114.1:0-17002 GCA_035526805.1 Pyrinomonadaceae bacterium | reverse complement strand
ACAACTTCAGTCAGCTTGAGGTCGGGAAGGTGGGCTTGCCCCCGCTGTTTTGGAAACATTCGTTTTTCTCTTTCGGCTCACTTGTTTGATTGAGCTGCTTATCGTTTCTGAAATAACTTCCGGCGTGAAATGCTTTTCGATGCGAACGCGGCCGTTATGGGCCACGCGCTGCCACAAGTCTTCCTGCAAATACAACTGCTGTATCGCGAGCGCGAATGCTTGAGGCTCATCTCCAATCATTACGTCGAGGCCATGCGTAAGTCCAAACCCTTCAGCTCCGATTGTGGTCGTCACCACGGGAATACCGTGGGCCAGCGCCTCGCCAACCTTTCCCTTTATGCCGGCACCGAAGCGCAAGGGTGCGATAAAAACACGCCGCTCTCGCAGATACGGCTCGACGTCGGGAACATAGCCAAGTATGCGCACGTGTTCTGAGTTATACGCAGAGATGGCCGCGGAGGCATTGTCGCCAATGATGTCCAGACGAAGCTTCGGCAATGTCTCCCGAACCAGCGGATAGACCTCGCGCATGAAAAACAAAACCGCATCCTCGTTGGGACTATGGCCGAAACTGCCAATGAAGAGTAAATCTTGTCGCTCTACGAAAGGCTTACCGGAATCACGCAGTTCATGGATAGTGGGGACGACTTCGATGCGGGTATCGGTAAGAGTTTGCATCGCCAGCTTGTCTTCGAGCGACGCACACCAGACGAGGTCGCTCGCCTGCGCCAATTGCCGTTCCAGTTTTCGATAGCGCTTCGCCTGCGAGAGAGTTGCAGCCTCGCCAGATATTTCGTATTCGCGTTTGAACCGGACGAAGTGGGCGTCGACCATATCGAAGACGATAACTGCGCTTTTATTCACGCGTCGCAGCCGATGGATCAAAGCTGATCCGATGCTGGGCCTGCTGACGATAGCAGCAAGCACATTTTTATTTTTAAGCAGGCGGCGATAGTCGACGGCATTGGCCGTTTCTACACCTTCTTTCCAAAGCGCTCGTTCATAATCGATGCTTTGAGGGCGGTTAAACGGCACGAAGACTACATGACACGATTGGACCAGCGCCTTGAGAATCAGGAACATTCGTAAACTGCCCGCATCACGATCCGGGCTGGGAATGCGTTCATCAAAAACTACTATCACCGGCTGGTGTTTTCGACTACCTGTGGTCTGAACAAGACTCGAGTCCGCTTTGGCATGACTACGCATAGAGCGCCGGACGATTTTTTCGGCGCCGGCAACTAATCCTCGCAAAAATAATTTTGAGGAGAGGGACAGGTGTTTCTGGAGAAATTGTTTTAGGAAGCGCAATGGGTGTTATTCGAGCACGCTACTGCCCGTCGGTTCGATTTTGCTCGGTGGTCCAGTTCAGCAGCGGTCGCAGGAGACCGGGCATGGGACCAATGTAGTCGCCTCTCGCTGAATCTCCCGCGGGACTGTCAACAACCTGAAAAGCTACGGCATTTCGTTCATAAGCATGCACGATGGTCGAGGGAAAATGAGACATGACGGAAGCGTGAGCAATCAGGCTTCCTTCAGCCAGCAGGTTGCCGGGAATCCAGACCGTGCTTGTGTAGGTCGCGCGCGGTCGTGGGTTACGACGCCATTCTGAATTCGCGTCGTGACTGCTAAAAAGTTCGGCGCCCTCTTCATTGTAAAACTCGATCACCGGGACCAGCGCGTGGCCTTCCTGTCTGACTTCATAGGTTACATCTATTCCGAAAGGTCTCCGGATATCGACCACCGAGATCGTTTCGCCACTTTCGTTTCGTACACGGACTCGCCGGAGCCGCACGACGCTGTCTCCGGGCGCGTCAGTCGTATCCGCCCACTCGCGCGACGCGCCCGTTTTAAAAGCAGAACTCAGGTACCGGTTGACAACTTCCCGCGGCTCGCCGTCGCAGACGACTCTACCGTTTTCCAGTAGCACCACGCTCTTGCATAGCCGCGTGATCGCAGTCATATCGTGCGACACGAAAAGAATAGTGCGACCCTGTTGCCGGATGTCATGCATCTTATCGAGGCACTTCTGTTGAAAGGCTGCGTCACCCACGGCCAACACTTCATCCATCATGAGAATTTCCGGATCGAGATGAGCGGCAACCGAAAAAGCCAGCCTTACGTACATACCTGACGAGTACCATTTCACCGAGGTCTCAATGAATTTCTCCAGCTCCGAAAAGGCGACAATCTCGTCAAATTTTCGCTCGATCTCAGTGCGACGCATGCCGAGGATGGCTCCGCTCAGGAAAATATTTTCACGGCCGGTAAGGTCCGGATGAAATCCGGTGCCCACTTCCAGCAGACTGCCTATCCGTCCAAAGAGTTTGACTTCACCCGTGGTGGGTTTGGTTACCCGCGACAGAATTTTCAAGAGTGTCGATTTACCCGCGCCGTTGTGGCCAATGATGCCGACTAGTTCGCCTTGGCCAATTTGCAGATTGACATCCGTAAGCGCCCAGATCGTCTGATGGCCGTTCCCGTTTTTCAGTTTTCGGAATGGTGCAGTTAGAACGCCGCCGAGCATTTCGCGGAAGGTCATGTAACCTGGATGCAGGCCGCCGATGCGGTAGCGTTTGCTGATATGTTCGATCTTTATGGCAGGCTTCATCGTTCAGACCACGTCAGCGAAAGTGTCCTCAAATCGCCGGAATACATAAACGGAACAGACAAGCAATACAGAAGTTATGACGGCAGAAATCCCCACCTGCTTCCAGTTGAAGGCATCTCCGGCAAGTGACGCTCGGAATCCTTCGATGATCCCTGCGGCCGGGTTGATGGTCAGCAGCCATTTCCATCCTGCGGGCACAATGCTCGCAGGATAGATTACGGGCGACGCAAACATCCAAAGTTGAATAATGAATGGGAGCGCGTGACGCAGGTCGCGATATTTAACCGTCAAGGCCGCCGACAGCAAACCCACTCCAAGCGCCAGCAGGGTCATCATCAAGATGAATAACGGCAACAACAACAGGTTCGAAGTCAAAGTTATCCCGTAGTAAAACACCATAACGATCAGCAAGAGAAAAGCTACCAGGAGATCGACTACGCCTGCGGCCACTGAAGCAGCCGGGATAAACATCCGCGGAAAGTAAACCTTCGTAATCAGATTCGCGTTACTGATCAAACTGTGAGTGCTGTTTGTTACCGCATTGGCGAAGAAGAGCCACAGCAACAAACCCGAAAGTGCGAATAGAGGATAAGGCAAAGAGCCAGCGTCGAGGCGCACGAAACGATTGAACACCAGCGTGAAGATGAGCATGGTCGTTAGCGGTTGAATGATGACCCAGGCGACACCCATCAGCGTTTGCTTGTAGCGCACCTTGATGTCGCGGAGGGTGAGAAAATAGAGCAGCTCACGATAGGACCAGAGTTCAGACAAGTTCAGCTGCACGCCAGCTTCTTCTGACTTGATCAGAGAGTGACGCTCAGCCTCAGCGGTGACTAAAGAACTCTTGGTCTCGGATTTGAGCTGCCGAACGGTTGGTGAGGATTGAGCCTGGTGAAGCTTGGGATTACTGCCTTTGCTGGTTTGTAAGTCCATCTAAATCTATCTTAACTCGGGGTTCAACAACGTGCGGCATTTTATTCACTGGCAATGAAACTGTGAAACTTTGTCGCTTTGCGTGAAGCAGGCCAGTCTAAAGACCACGAAACTTCGGGTCAAGGAACTCGAAGTAACCCAAACCGTTAGTTTGTTGGAGAGACTCAATTTGTGCGACATCCAATCAACGCAAACTAACAGTTTGCGTTAGAGGTCTGGCTAAACTTCAATCGTTCCGTATCGCTCGTGAGCCTTACGCTGATTGAAGTGCGTCCGGCTGAGCCTCAACGAATTCGGAATCAATAGCCGCAAAAGCATTCTGGCAGCGACCCCTGGGGAGTTCGCGCCCCTAACGTTCTTCATCATCAAACTCAACGCCTGCGACTTCTCCCCCAGCCGCAAGAAATCCTCAGCGCGATTGAATTTTGTAGTCGCCTGCATCCTTTCAACCTGTTGATCAGTGTATCCAAATCTCAATGCCGCTGCTCGCTGAGCCCGCAACTGCTCTTCAAGCATTAGCTTTTGATCCCAACTGATATTTGAACTATGGCGGCGCCAGGCGGACAGCACACGCGCGTCAAATGCAAACTCATGATCAGCACTTAGGCGCAGATACAAATCATAGTCCTCAAGATGCGACGTTTCATTCCAGGGATGAGCCTTCAGAGCCTGACGACGATATAACACGGTGGGGCTCATAGGCGCGGTCGTTTGCAAGAGCATCGCCCGGGCGTCGCCATCAGCATACGTTGCCCAGTCGGCAGTCGAATCAACTATGCGATTTTGGTCATCAATAATATAGGCATGACCATAGGCGAGCGCCGCAGCAGGTCGGGACACGAGCAGCTCAACTCGCTGACTCAAAAAATCCGGAAGCCACAAATCGTCTGAACCAAGGTAAGCGAAATACTCTCCGGTACTTCGCTCAAGACCTTCGTTCAGCGTTGCACACAGTCCGCGGTTTCCCCTGGCTATCAACTCGCAAGAGAAGGGGCAATCTTTCAAGACGCGTTCGATGATTCGCGGAGAGTCGTCGTTCGAACCATCGTCAATTACCAGCAACTCTTCCGGCTGCGGTGTCTGCTTTATGATCGAGCGCAGCGCGGTTTCAACGAACCGGGCATGGTTGTAAGAAGGCACGACCACGGAAACTGTAGGCGGCAACGGTGCGGTTTCGCACTTGATTTCATCCTGTACCTCGGTTGCTATCATTTTTGGTTAACGTAACGGTACTCACACTGGAGCGCTTGAGTAATGCTCGTGATTCCCAGCGCCTTGGGCGCTCGGACGCTAAGCGGCATTACAGAGGACGTGTCTCCTTTGCGATCAAGAGCTTTGCAAAGTTAAGGTATCAGCGACTTTTCAAATTGCTTTAAATATATCCCCGGTAAGCAATCCATCCGAATTTCGTAATGAACAAGAGAATTATACTCTTTGGGCCGCTGCCGCCGCCTTATGGCGGAGTTGCAACTTACATGAAGGCCCTGGTTGCGCATTTCCGCGATAGCAATATTCGAGTTTGGACCTATGGAGGAAGCAAGCCGGCAGACGCGGCAGTGCGTTTCATCGCGCACCGCAGACTGGGGACCGCTCCCGCGTTGATTGCCGAAGGGCGTCACGCACGCATTTTGGATGTTTCCCACTTTCATCTGGAGTATCCGAACCTACTCTTACTTCCCGCCTGGCTGCTGCTCAAACGCTGGCTGCGCTTTGAATGGTACAAGGACATTCTCGATGGTTCGCTGCCGAAACGTTACCCTGGCTTTGGAATGATCAAGCGATGGCTGTTTCATGGTGGATTAAGTGCAGTAGATCACTTTGTGGTCGTCAGTGAAGATTTGCGCCGCTGGCTGAAGGAAGAGCTTAACGTGGTCCAGCCCATCACGGTCATACCCTGTCTGGTGCCGCCACCAGGCGATACTCGCAATTGTTTATCGCGTGAAAACAAACAACGGCTTGAGCCCTACCTGTCCTGCGATAAGCGAGTTTGCTCTATCGGGGTCTTTTATCCGACCTATGGTTTTCGCGATGTGGCGGAAGCGGTTGAGGAACTTCGACGGCGCACCGGTAAAGATATTGGCTTGCTGTTACTGGATGGCGGGTTCGTGTGCGATGAAGGATATCGCGCACAAGTGTTGCGGGGACGTGACTGGATTAATGTAATGGAAAAAGTGCCTAACCCGGAGACTCATGAAATCCTGAAACGCAGCGACGTTTTCGTTCGCGCAGTTGCCGACGAAGGGTATGGCATTTCGCGTATTGAAGCGCTATGGTGCGGGACGCCGGTAATTGCGACACGCGCCGGTGAAACGCGAGGCATGATGCTCTACGATTTTGGCGACGTGGAGCAGTTAGTGAATCAGTTGCAGTCTGTCTTGTTTGATACCGCTTATGAGGATCCGATTCCGTGGGCAGCACGCTACCGTCGAGAGGCAGAAGAGAATTTACGAGCATTGGCAAAAGTCTTGGGTGTTTAGCTTAAGCATGCTGAAAAACAAAAGCGCGGGTAAGCTCTCAAGTCTTTGTAAGATCTCCGAGCACACTGAGGATGAACAGAGAAAGGAAGAGTTATTTATTTGCCGACAGAGCCTCCCAGGTTGCTGTTATTTTGTAGCCGATTGAGTAAAGACCGACAGCCGCCAGCACAAAGAGAAAATAATGAATGACGAGCACATAGCGATATTCAGTGTGCAACGCTGACTGTATGCAGAAATAGTAAAAAGGGACGACAAGCAACAGCGCGAGAGTCTGGAATTGACGTCGGTAGCCAAGTAGATAGGCGCCGAGCAAAGTCAGCGGCAGGAAAATCGCAGTGATGAAGAGCTTTTGCACGAAGCGAAGAGGCCATTGAAATAGTTGCTGCCAGCTTACGACATTGGTTGGTTGCAGACGCAGGGGCGTTCGCTCAAGCCGTAACATTGATGCGGCTCTGCGCACCATGACTCCAAAGAACCAGAAGGGATGGGCACGAATAACGGCAACGCCGCGGGCCAGACGCGCACGATCACGCTCGATACCGTCAGGCGCGAAAAGGGACTTCGCATATTCAGGTCGGTGGAGGGTTTCGGCCTCAGCGCGCGTAAGCTCGACGTCGGTTTGCGGCAAGCCAAGAGACCCGTCGCTGTTGTAATCTGCAATGCCTTCGAGAAGCGTTTGTCCTGCTCCCAGCGACACGGGAATAAATTTCCCAAAGACTACGGCATTGCGAATTGTGAGGGGACCAATTACCAGCAACGCACCCGCGACTAGCATGAGTGTCGGACCCAATCGTGCTTCGCGTTTGCGGATAAAGAGCAACAATAGGACAAGAAACGGCGACAGCAACAAAGCATTCGCCCGCAACCAACTGGAAATGCCGATTAGCATGCCTACAACGAAGAAAGTCAGAAGCGTCCACCGATTATCGCGATTGCCTCGTTGACTGATTCTGGCGATGAGCCAAATGGCCAACAGGATTGGCAACGCAGCCAAAGAGTCGGGCAAAAGCGTGAGGGAATTCCAACTGAATTGCGGCGCAAAGGCGGCCATTAATCCGCTAATAATTCCGATCGCCGCCGGGAAAAGTTCGAACGCGAGCAGCAGAATGATCACCACCGATACCGAATCCAGGGTGATCTGCAAGAGCTGTATGCCGGCGTCGGATTCGGTCGCAGTACGATAGACCAGTGCCAGTAAAATGGGATAACCCGGCGGATGGCCCAGCAACTCAGGATTGTTGGTGGGCGACAAGGCGTCATAGAGCGAACTAAGGCCGTTCGCGCGAATCAATCCAGCGAGATGTTTGTAGTTGGCAGCGACGCCGGATTGGACCGCGAGCGCTTCGTTACCAGCAACGTGCCAGTTAAGCAAACGAACTCCAAGAGCGGTGAAAAAAATTAGCGCAATAATTAACAGCCGGCGACGCGCACTAAGAGTATTAACCGCAGCCTGTTCTGTACTACGACAATGATTAGGCGTAGCGTCAGCGCTAATTCCACTTAGTTTCATTTGCCAGCGGATTATACAGACCAAGTTGATTCAAGGACATTCGATCATTTGTTTTGCCGGAGAGGATTGGTGGTATCACCATCCGCACTCGAAGTACCATTTGATGTGTCGTTTCGCCAGGGCTGGCAATCGCGTGATCTTTGTTAACTCTATCTCAATGGGTCTACCGAGCGTGCGAAACAAAGACTTGCTGCCACGCATCGCGCGAAAGGTTCGTTCATATGCGCGATTTGCGCGGCCCACTGCTGAGGGTGTCACTGTAGTTTCGCCGCCGGTGATTCCTTTCTTCGGAAGTCGGGTCACGCGCGCGGTTAACCGCAAGCTGCTCGCGATGCAAATCGGCCGGCTCGCGCGCATCGGCGGCCTTAGTCACCCGATTCTCTGGATAGCGATTCCCACCGCGGCCGATTTGATTGGGCAGTTTGATGAGCGCCTCGTGATTTACCAGGTCTCGGACAAATATGATGCGAACCTGATGGATCATGCTACTGACCTCCGAACCATCGCGAAACTGCACGAACGCGCAATCGATAACGCCGATCTCGTTTTTTATTCCGGAAAGAAATTGCTGGACGAAGCGGTTCGTGGACGCGAACGGTCGTATCTGCTGGAGCAGGCGGTGGATTTTGATCATTGGTCGCAAGTGCGCGACGCTAAGATTGAAATCCCGGAGGTCGTAGCGCGCATCCCCAAACCAAGGCTGGGTTATTTTGGAGCTATAGAGCCGTGGCTAATCGATCAGGAATTGATCAAACGCGCCGCGCGTGAACACCCTGAGTGGCAGTGGATTTTTATCGGCAACAAGTCGCGGGGCGTCGAAATTGAAGCACTGCCTAATACGCACTTTCTTCCGTCAGTGGCATATCAGGAGCTGCCTCGCTACGCTGCCGGTTTTGATGTCTGTGTGCTGCCGTGGGACACTGCGCACTCGTTCACAAGTTATGGTTCGGCGATAAAAGTGCGTGAGTATCTGGCCACTGGATTGCCGGTAGTCATTTCACCGCTGCCTGAATATGAACCGATGAGCGAAGTATTACGCATCGCGCGCAGCCACGACGATTGGTTTAGTTTGATCGGAGCAGCATTGAACGACAAGGATCCCGAAAAAGCTCGAGTGCGCCAGGCAGCGGTGTCTAGCGGCACCTGGGACGCGCGCGCTGAGTGGGTTTCGAGTTTGATTGAAGACAAGCTTGTGTCAAAAGAAAAACTTTAATCCACAGATTACGCAGATTTCACAGATTGCAAAACCGGGAAGAAAACTCAACACGTCTGATCATGGCGATTGCATTTATTTCTTCTCGGTGTAATCGGCGTAATCTGCGGATACTAGTGATTAAAAGATGAAGCAGCTGCTGCAAAATCTCAGAACAGGCGAAGCCACCGTCGCCGACGTTCCGGTTCCCACGGTGCAACCAGGCCGTATACTCGTCCGTACGGCCGTCTCTCTGATTAGCGCCGGTACGGAACGCGCGCTCACTGAATTAGGACAGAAGAGTTTGTTAGGAAAAGCTCGGGAGAGACCGGAGCTGATCGGGAAAGTTTGGGAGAAGGTCAGAACCGAAGGCATTTCCCAAGCGCTGGAAGGCGTGCGCGATAAGCTTGATCAGTCACATGCCGTGGGTTACAGCGCTGCCGGCATAGTCACAGAGTGTGCTAAGGACATCATGGATTTTCGCCCGGGAGATCGCGTTGCTTGCGCCGGTACTGATTACGCATCGCATGCGGAAATCATTTCGGTGCCGCGAAACCTCTGCGTTCGTTTACCCGAGCAGTTGACGTTTGAGGAGGGTGCATTCGGCACAGTAGGAGCGATTGCATTGCAAGGCGTACGACTCGCTGAACCGACGCTTGGTGAGTCAATTGTGGTTATCGGACTCGGTCTTGTCGGCCAGTTGACCGTACAGCTATTGAAAGCGAACGGCTGTCGTGTGTTCGGTGTTGACATTGACGAAACGCGCGTTCAACTCGCGCTTGCCTCGGGTGCAGAGATCGCTTGCGTTCCCGATGACGCCAGAGAAAAGGTGAAGCGGTGGTCGAGAGGACGCGGCGCTGACGCTTGTATCATCGCGGCCGCGACACCGTCGAATGATCCTATCGAGCTGGCCGGCGACATTTCACGTTTAAAAGGTCGCGTTATAGCAGTAGGCATGGTGGGCATGAACGTGCCACGCGATATTTATTACCAGGGTGAGTTGACGCTCAAGGTTTCCCTCTCTTATGGGCCAGGTCGCCATGATCTGGAATATGAGGAACGCGGACATGATTATCCGGTGGCTTATGTACGCTGGACAGAGGCTCGTAATATTGAAGCCTTCCTCGATCTGCTGGGCGCCGGCCGCATTGATGTAAAGCCGCTAGTCACGCATCGCTTTCCTATCAATGACGCGCCGCGAGCTTACCAACTCATCGCCAGCCACACACATGAAAAGTACCTCGCGGTGCTGTTGACCTACGATAATCAAACCGAAGTGGGCCGCCGCATTGAAAATACTGCCGCCAGAAAGAGAGCTGAGCCCGCAGGACAGGTTCGCATTGGATTGGTTGGCGCCGGCGCGTATACGCAGAAGATGCTGCTGCCAAATTTTAAGGCGGCCGGCGCCGACTTTTACGCGATTGCTTCGGCGTCGGGCGTTTCCGCACGCGATGTGGGAACGAAGTATGGTTTCAAGCGTTTTGTGTCGGATGCAGCCAGCGTCATCAACGATGAGGAGACCAACCTCATCGTCATCGCGACGCGGCATGGATCGCATGCTGAGCTGGCAAGCCTCGCGCTGGAGAGTGGGAAGCATGTGTTCCTCGAGAAGCCGCTTGCGCTCAATGATGTGGAACTGGATCGTTTGCTCGATGCGGCGAGGCGATCCGATGGGCAATTGCTGGTTGGTTTCAACCGGCGCTTTTCACCTTTGGCTATCAAGGCGAAAAGCGTTTTTGCAGATCGCCAATCACCGCTCTCCATTCTTTACCGAGTCAACGCCGGTCGCATTTCGCGCGAGCATTGGACCCAGGACGCAAGCGAAGGTGGCGGCCGCATCATCGGTGAGGTTTGTCATTTCGTCGACTTCATGCAGTTCCTTACCGGAGTCGTACCTGAGAGCGTCTATGCTGAATCAATCGACGGTGGCGCGGCTGATTTGGTTAGTGAAGACTCTGTTTTTATCACCCTGGAATTTGGCGATGGATCAGGCGGTGTGATTGCTTACCTTTCTGAAGGCGACACTAGTCTGCCCAAAGAGCGCATTGAGATATTTGGTGAGGGGAAAGCTTTCATCATTGAAGATTTTCGCAGCGCCACACTCTACGCTGACGGTAATCAGAAAAAGGAGACGCTACGTCAGCAGGATAAGGGGCAGGCTGAGGAATCGCGGATAGCCTGCGCTGTCGTCGCCGAGGGCCGGGCCGCTCCGATTACTCTCGAGGAACTCGAGGCCACTACGCGAGCGACATTTCGCATCCGCGACTCTTTACGAACGCGACTGAGAAAGGCAGTGAAAAGTGACAGGTGAAGAGTGAAAAGTAAGAGTGATGAATAACCGCGTTTGAGTGAATCACCCATTACTTATCACTCATCACCTTCTTACTTTTCACTTTTCACTCTTCACTGCATTTGCCATGTGTGGAATTGCCGGACTAATCAGCCTCGACGCAGAACAATACATAAGCAGAATGCTCGAGACCATCGAGCATCGTGGTCGTGACGATGAAGGTATCTGGAGTTGCGGTGCGATCGATGAGGCGGGCAGCCACGTGTCGCTCGGTCATCGTCGCCTGGCAATCATCGATACCAGTGAAGCCGGTCATCAGCCAATGCTTTCCTCCGATGGTCGCTATGTCCTCACCTTCGGCGGCGAGATTTACAACTATCGCGAGCTGCGCGAACAACTAACGAGCAAGGGCCACAGCTTTCGAACGCAGACTGACACCGAAGTGTTACTGCGTGCCTTTACGGAGTGGGGCAAGGAGTGTCTGCAGCGCCTTAACGGGATGTTTCACTTCGCCATTTGGGACAATCGTGAACGCACCTTAACGATTGCGCGCGATCACGTCGGTATCAAGCCGCTTTACTATTTCTACAATCCGGCGGGCTACGGTAGACCGGGATTGTTCATCTTCGCCTCCGAAGTTAAAGCGCTATTAGCGACCGGCCTGATCAAACGCGCACTCGATCCCTCAGCTCTCAATCAGTTCATGACGTTCCTCTGGGCGCCCGACCCAAATACTCTGTTTCAGGGAATCAAGACGCTGCCACCGGCGCACGTCCTCCAGTTTCGGAATGACGAAATTCAAATCGATGAATGGTGGGACGTCTCTTTTGAGAAGATCGAGCAGGGACGAAGCGAACAATGGTGGCAGGAGCAGGTACTCGAAACGCTTGATCGCACGGTGAAAATGGAAATGGTTGCGGATGTGCCGCTCGGATCGTTTCTTTCGGGCGGTATTGATTCATCGGGAATCGTGGCCATGATGAAGCGTCATAGCGGTGAACGAAGAGTGTCTACTTACACCGTCGGCATTGAGTCGGAAGATCTCCGGTACGACATCATTCCCGATGATGTTGAATGGGCGCGACGAGTCAACCAACATCTTGATACTGATTACCACGAGATCATGCTGCAGCCGGCGGTCGCGGACTTGTTGCCGAAGCTCGTCTATCACATGGACGAGCCGGCGATAGATATGGCGATACCCAGCTACCTGGTTTCGCAAGCCGCCCGCGAAACGCTGCGCGTGATGTTATCGGGAATGGGCGGTGATGAAGTTTTCGCGGGTTATCCCAGACAGCTGGCGATGAAGCTTGCCGGGGCGTTTGATCCGGTGCCGGGGATGTTGCGTCGTCCCTTGATGAAGACGCTGGAACGATCGCTGCCCGGAGGATTGCCGGGGCCTCTGACGGCGCCACTGCGCAACGCGAAGAAGTTTGCACGCAGCGCCGGTCTCGATTTTGAGGAACGATACTTAGGTTACGGAACGTATTTTACAGACGATGCTAAACAGCAGCTCTATTCGGACGTCATGCGCGAAGCGACTGCGGGCGTTGATGCCTACGCCGCGCATCGTCGCTATTTTGCGCGAGTAAAGGACGCGGCACCATTGAACCAGCTGCTTTACGTCGATTTAAAAACTTTTCTGCCGTGCTTGAATCTGATAACGACGGACAAGACTTCGATGGCGGCAAACCTCGAAGTGCGAGTGCCATTTCTGAATCGGCAGATGATTGAGTTTACCGCGCGCATGCCGCCCGATCTGAAACTCCACGGTTTCAAGCGGAAATATATACTGAAGCGGGCCATGGAGAAATTGTTGCCCCACGACGTGGTATGGCGAAAAAAGGCGGGGTTTGGCGCGCCGATTCGGTCGTGGCTGCGCGGCGCTTTGCGTCCGCTCGTAAACGAGTTGTTGTCGGATGAAGTGATTACAAAGCGTGGCCTGTTTCGCCCGCACGAGGTGCGACGCATCATTGATCACAATCTCTCCGGCCGTGAAGACTACAACCTGCAGGTTTTTCAGTTATTGAACCTGGAACTGTGGCAGCGCCGGTTCATGGACCACTGGACAATCTGATTAGCAGACAAGCAGTTCAGAGTTCAACCTTTAGGCTGTGGAGCCGAGAGCAGCACGCTAAAGCGTGAACTCTGAGCCACTAAACGGCATTCAACGAATACTAATTGACAATGTTTTGGGCCAGTCCTATTCTGAACATGCTTGGTTGTCGCGCCGTTCGGCAGCTTCGGCAAGCTTACAGTCCCGGCTAATTGCTCCCAGATTCGTTGGCCCATGTCTGAATGAAACTCCACAAGACTCCCGTATCAGAGTTAGACGCTGCAAAGTCACCTGTAGAACGTAACCCACGCATCCGCGTACTTCTGGCGGAAGACGATCGCGCCTTGAGACGTTTTCTGGAAGTGGTGCTCGAACGCGCAGGGTATGAAGTGATTCCAGCGTCGGACGGGCTTGAAGCCATGAAGGTCGCGCTATCTACCGCAATAGACATTGTAGTTACGGACGCGATGATGCCCAACCTGAATGGCCATGAACTTTGTCGCTTCCTCAGAAATAGTCAAACGCTCTCGAATGTGCCTGTAATTCTGCTGAGCGCGCTCGAACAAAAAGAGACGGAGATCGGGCCCGAACACGCCGATGCGTTTCTTGCCAAGCCCGTATCAAGCGAAACTTTGGTTGAGTGTATCGAGAGGTTGTTAGCTCGACAAAACAGTTAAGCCTGTGCCCTAAATCTGTTAGTGCAGTTCGTATTTGTTCATGTTCCTTCGTGGTCGATTCTTGTCCCATCTGTTCGGGACCGACCACGAAGGAACACGAAGATTCCGAAATTACACGAACGAAAAGATACAGATTTTGACTCCATGCAATGGTTGCGACAGGTCGCGCCCCACCCAAACCGCTGCCAGGTCAGGGCACTCCAAATCAGATTGCCTTTTTGTTTATTGACTCAATGGCTGGCTGCGGTGGTGACTTCGATCAATGCGTCGATCGAGGTATAGGGGATGCCCTGCGCTTCCGCGACCGCCTGATAGGTGCAGTGGCCTGCGAAAGTGTTTACGCCCGCCTTCAATCCCGGGTCACTGCTGATGGCTTTTAGAAATCCCTGGCTGGAAAGCTTCAACGTATAAGGCAGTGTGGCATTCGTGAGCGCAAACGTGGAGGTCCGGGGAACGGCGCCCGGCATGTTCGCAACGCAGTAATGCAAGACGCCTTCAACATAATACGTGGGATCGGAGTGAGTAGTCGGATGCGTTGTCTCGATACATCCGCCCTGATCCACCGCAACGTCTACGATCACGGCGCCATTAGGTACGTCCTTAAGCATGCTGCGCGTCACCAGTCGGGGAGCTGCCGCGCCGGGTACGAGTACTGCACCCAGGATCAGATCCGCTGTGGAGATCGCGTCGTGAATCATGTAGGCGCTGGAGGCCAGGGTAGAGATCTTGGAGAGGAAGATGTCGTCAAGCTCGCGCAACCGCTCGAGATTGTTATCGATGATCGTGACGTGAGCCCCCATGCCGACGGCGATCTTGGCGGCGTTAGTTCCCACCACGCCTCCACCGATGATTACTACCCTGGCGGCGGGCACGCCCGGTACGCCACCGAGTAAAATACCGCGCCCGCCGGCCATTTTCTCCAGGTAATGCGCGCCGACTTGTATGGCCATGCGACCGGCAACTTCCGACATCGGCGTAAGCAGTGGCAGACCGCCGCGACGGTCGGTAATCGTTTCGTAAGCGATGCCGGTGACTTTACGCTGCAGCAGTTGTTCTGTTAATTCGCGATCCGGCGCCAGGTGGAGGTAAGTGAACAGCAGCTGACCTTCGCGCATGCGAACATATTCGACGGCGATAGGCTCCTTCACTTTTACGATCATGTCAGCCCTGGCCCAAACCTCATCAGCGGAGTCTATGATTTCCGCCCCCGCCTTTTGATAAAGCGCATCGTCAAAGCCGGAGCCTTCGCCGGCGCTCTTCTCAACAATGACTTCATGGGCCGTATCAGTGAGCGCGCGAACGCCAGCAGGGGTCAAGCCGACTCGGTATTCGTTATCTTTGATTTCTTTGGGCAGGCCGACGATCACAGTGGGTTCCTCCAAATGGTAGATGCTGGATACTAGATGCTAGATGTTAGAGAGAATGAACCAACTCTATCAAGGCGAACGTATTCGATCAGGATGACGGAAGTCTTTGTAAAAAGTTGAGGATTAATAGTGTTAGAAGACACGAACCACGAAGCTACACGAAAGAGAAAGGCGAATTAACGCAAAAACGAAAGGCACGGCCGATCTTTGTGTAATTTAGTTATTTTCGTGTTCCTTCGTGGTATCGTTTTGCCAAAGCTCGGTTCTAGCATCTGACTACATCTTCGCTTATCCCATTCCTTCGATAGTGTCGATCTGAGCGCGTTGCAACTTGCCGCTGTAGTCAACGTAAATGGATTTCCATTCAGAAAAAATGTCCAGCACCTGCGTGCCCGCCTCGCGATGTCCGTTTCCGGTCGCTTTGGTGCCGCCAAAGGGCAGATGCACTTCGGCGCCTATGGTTGAAGCGTTTACATAAAAGATGCCGGTATACATATCGTTCATGGCGCGAAAGGCACGATTGACGTTGCTGGTATAGATTGCGGCGGAAAGACCGTAGCGAACGCCATTCGCGATTTCGACGGCTTCATCGAGAGACTTGGTGGGAATTACAGCAGTGACCGGCCCGAAGATCTCCTCCTGCGCAATGCGCATGTCCGGAGCAACGTCGGTGAATACGGTCGGTTCGATAAAGTAGCCGCGCGCATAATCACCCTTGGTCAGGCGTTTGCCGCCGCAAGCCAACGTGGCGCCGTCTTCGTCCTGACCAATGTCGATGTAGCTCATGATTTTTTTCACGGCCTCAGCATTGATTACCGGACCAACATCAGTTTTCGCGTCAGCGCCGTTGCCTATCTTGAGCGCTTTGGTGCGTTCCACCAGCTTCTGCGAAAACTGTTTATAAACTTTCTTATGAACGACGAGGCGCGAAGAGGCAGTGCAGCGTTGCCCCGAAGTTCCGAACGCTCCCCAGACCGCTCCTTCGATCGCCAGATCGATGTCGGCATCGTCCATGACGATGATCACGTTTTTCCCACCCATCTCGAGCGAGCAGATGGCGTTGCGATCGGCGCACGCTGAAGCGACGATGCGGCCGGTTTCGGTCGAGCCGGTAAACGAGATCAAACGCAGCGCCGGATGATTGGTAATCGCCGCGCCCGCGTTTTCGCCGTAGCCTGTTACCAGATTTACAACTCCCGGAGGTATTCCCGCTTCTTCACAAGCCTGGACCAGGTTGTAAGTTGACAGCGGCGTATCTTCGGCGGGCTTTATGACGACGGTGTTGCCGCAGACGAGTGCCGGGATCAGTTTCCACGACGGGATCGCCATGGGGAAATTCCAGGGGGTAATTAACCCGCAAATCCCGACCGGTTGCCGCACACACATCGCAAACTTGTCCGGCATCTCTGCGGGCGTGGTAAATCCATGTAGCCGGCGGCCTTCACCCGCAGTGTAGTAAGTGCAATCAATCGCTTCCTGCACGTCGCCGCCCGCTTCTTTCAGCACCTTACCCATCTCGCGGGTCATGTCGCGCGTGAAGCGATCTTTATTGCGGATCAGAATTTCGCCCAGGCGAAACAATATTTCCGCGCGTTTGGGAGCGGGCATGCTGCGCCAGGCATCGAATGCACTTCGCGCCGCGTTGACTGCGGAGTTTACGTCGTCGCTTGTTGAGAGCTGGAAGCGGCCGATGACGTCCCCGGTGTTAGCCGGATTGATGTTTTCAAACACCTCACCGGATTCACTTGGCACCCACTGGCCGCCAATATAGTTGTTATAAGTTTTTACCGAAGTGCGCGCGGACGCTCTGTAAGGTTGCTTCGAGCTGCTTTTCGCGACTGCCTTTTTTGCTTGAGCCATTTTTTCGAATTTCGAGTTTCGAGTTTCGA
>DATLBQ010000113.1:0-8564 GCA_035526805.1 Pyrinomonadaceae bacterium | reverse complement strand
TTCGATTTTCGACAGGACCATCAGTTTGTGTACTCAATCTGGCAAAATCAACTGTTACAGTCCCCTAGTTAATTCCTTGGGTCATTTGTCTCCAAACAGATCCCTGGCCAACCTTGCCGCTCTCTATCCGTTCAATAGCCTGTCGGATTTGCATCGCCACTTCAAACTCGCCATCATCCTGTGCTTCTCTGAGTTCGGGCAGAACGCTTTCGTCGCCTAACTCATAAAGAAATCGACTGGCACGCCAACGAACAAGTTTGTTCGGATCTTTTAATGTCTCAACCATCGGACAAATCGCCTTCGGATCTCCTAAATCCGTTAATGCATCGCCTGCCGATCGGCGGACCCCAACTGCTTCGTCTTTCAGAGCCTGACAGAGTGGAGCTAAGACTTCAGGAGTTTTTATCAACCCTAGAAGGACCACCGCTAAGCGGCGAATCGACATCTTTGGATCTTTGGCAGCTCTGATAATCAGTGACAAAGCTTGAGAATCTATCCGGGTTGTTGCATTTCTGCCTAATTCCTTTAGCGCGGCGAACCGCTCTTCCCACCTGGGCGATTCAAAGGCCTGAACTAGCTCGCCCAGTTCTTCCCCCGTCGCCTCAACCTTTTCATGTAAGTCAGGGTGATAGGCCCTCTCAACCAATTCTTTTAACTTCTTTTCATCATAGACGGCTGAAATCTCGCGCACCACCACCTCGCCGACGTCGCGCAGATCCCCGTAGCGCAGACCTTCGTCTTTCCACTTTCGCTCCATCAGCATGTTTTCCGATGCACCCATTGCTCGCTCGATAGCCTTACCGAATCTCTCGGGCAGCGGCAAGCGAGTTGTTTCACTACCAGAGGACACTTTGACTAACATTGGAAGATCTCGAAAATACTGCACCGCTACCGTTACCTCGCGCCATTTGTTATCCGACGTTTCCTTTGGCTCTGGCTTCGCGTTGTTCAAACTGGCGTATTCGAGTAGGGCGCGGGCCGGAGACAAGATATCCTCCCATCCAGCAGTTGGTTTTCGCTGGATAGCCATAAAGTCTTCGACACGGAAGACACTGCTGACCCCTGGGATGGCCAGGATCTTTTCGATGTAGGCCGGACAATCTCCTCTATTTTCGTGTGTATATGTAATCGCGACGCCTTTGGCGAGCCTCTCATCCAAATTCAATTTCATGCTGTTTGGATTTGGTGTGGTTTCAATGGATAGTAACTTCACTTTTGCTCTCCCGACTCTACCTGCGCAGGTGTGTGAAATTTGTCGTCATTCTACCACTCGACTCACACTATGGGCCGTAACGCCATCATAATAAGGACAAGACAGCGTCATCTTTGACCAGAGCAGGTAGAGAAACGTCTTATGTCCCAGTGGTCTAGTCGGAAAAAGTCCCGGCAGACTTTTGGCAGACTGCGCCTAAAACTTAATCAATTTATATAGCGTGAGCGTGACTTCTCTCGCCGCTGCAGTTAATGTTTATGGCCTTAAGAACGATTACGCGCTTTACGAGGTGATTGGTGACGGCGTTGACACGGTAGGGGGTCTGGGGTTCAAATCCCCACGCGCCTACCAATAGAATCAGTAACTTGCAGAGAGAAGCGGCCACAGAGGGCCGCTTTTGTGTCGGTGATTGTGCCATTACCCTGTGACGAATTACCTCGAAATGGTCGACGCGGTTGGTCCCTGGTCCCTGCTCAGAGATCGTCACCATTCAAGAGTGTGTAAGAATTCAAGCGAATCTAAGCTTGAAAATTCTGTTTGTTAGGTCTACGACCTAGAAAGACCCACAAAACCTAGAATCAATCTTCCGCGCCCATGTCTTCTTCAAATTGTTTGAGATACCCAGGGTGTTCCTTATCTAGAGCGAGCAGCGTGCGTTCAACTAATTCTCTGACGATCTTAGCTTTAGGTAATTCCGGATCGGTATTTGAAGATATTAATGGGAGCACTTGCCCAGCAACTTTTACTACATGGACTTTCGCATCTTTGATGGTCAAATCCGAATGCGCAAGAAATTCATCTCTCAGTTTCAGTAGTTTATGATGTAGCGCTTCATCCGTATTGGAAAGCGACGCAGGGAACCGCAGTCGGTGAGACCGTCTGTTTGCGCCGCGCGATTCCTTATAGGGCTTAGCGTAGTCGATTAGTGCCATTTGGTATGCAGCCTGCCATATAACAGGAGGCGCATTATCGGCGTCTTCAAGTTCTCTGATGGTTCTCCAAGCGCGGCCAAGACTAGTGATGCACTCTTGAAAGTGAATGTAGCTCTCATCATCACGGTTCATTTGTCGAGAACCCCCTCTTATTCCGCCATTATCCCAAGGCAAGAGTTTAAGAACGGCAAAGAAAAGCGGCAAGCCTGAAAGCCTGCCGCTGTTTGGTTTGTTCGGGGGGACTTGTTTTAGTTCACCGCGACTGCGGTCTGAGGCTGATCTATCGGTCGCACTGTCGCATTCTGGCCGGTTGATAGCGCCTCCAGTGCGTTGCGCTTGGCTTCCAGGCGGATGTGGGAGTAGCGATCAAGCATCCGTTGCGAGACGTGGCCGGCGATAGCTTTGATGGTCTGCTCGCTGCAGCCACTTTCCGCCAGCTCTGTGATGCTGTGATGCCGTAGATCGTGAAATCTCAGCCCGGCCAGTCCTGCCTTAATGGTCAGTTTAGACCATGCCTTTTTCCAGCTTCCCAGTGGCGTTGTAGGATCGAATGACAGCATCCGGTGTTCGACAATCACCTTGCCGTCAAAGCGTCCTACAGGCTTAAAGCGAGCGAAATAGGTAATGCTCGGGCAGCACTTCGCCGAAAGTCTCTGCTCGCCTGCGGAGTTGCACTAGAACCTCGAAAGCGTCCGGTGTTAGCGGGATGATTCTGACGCCGGCGGCGGTCTTGCTCTTGCGGATCGCGAGCGTTTCCGTTAGCAGATCAATGTCAGACCATCGCAGCCCGCGTATCTCACAGCCTCGCATTGTGGTATTGAGTGCGAGTATCGCCGCGAAGTAAGCTGTTTCCCATTCAGGCTTGAGCGCTGCGGCTTCCAGCAATGCGGCTTTCTGTTCTGGCGAAAGCGCACGACCAATGCTCGATGGTTCTTTGAACGGTTTATATCGTCGGCCATTGAGTGCCACAGCTTCGCTCGCTTGAGTATTCGCCGCAGCACTCCAACTTCCATGTTAATGAGGGCGGGGGCCTATCGATCGCTGCTGATGGTCGGCGCGTGAGCGTGACTAAGCTCTTATCGATGAAGCTTACCGTTAGACAGGAATGTCTGTCCTACCGTCAATAGTTGACGCGTACGGCAAATTGAAACGCGCGCGGCCCGCCGGTTCCGAACACTCCTCCTGCAGTCTGGATGGCAGATCCGAACCTTGACGAAAGCAAAAAGCCCGCGTCGGTACTATTCGCGCTATCGCGGAGCAGGGTGTTTTGAAATCCGGAGAAGTTCACATTATTCACGCCACGAATGTTCGTGACATTGAACAGATTGAATGCTTCAGCGATAGCCTGGATGTTGAAATGCTCGCTGAAGCGAAAGGTTTTAGTCAGTCGCAGGTCCAACGACTGGAATGAATCACCGAGCTCCAGATCGTCTCGGACTAGTGGCAGACGGCTGGCGATCGGGCGTCCCGTGTTGTACTCGTTGATGAAGGCGTTCAACTCGGACCCTGTGCGGAATGTCCGTGCCCCTGCGTTGCGCTGAAGTTGCGGGATACGCGTGCCGCCAATATCCGGCGGCAACTGAATGTCGAACGGCACAGCGGATGCCAGCGTGAAGATCGGCGAGAGCTGAAATCCATAAGGCATATCGACGACCGCATGGAAAGTGAAGCGATGACGCTCTTCATTTGGCGGCGGTCCCTTGTCCAGCCGCAGGTTGTTCGGATTGAGAGGTGGCACCTGGAAGGGAATCTGATCGTCGTTCGAGAAATTGAAAGACTTCTGAAGAGTGTATGAGGCATTGAAGCTGTAGCGATTGGCGAAACGCTTTTGCGCGCTAACTAGCAAGCCGTCGTACCAAGTCTTAACCGACGATTCGATATTCACCACGTCGTCAGTGCCGCCGATGGACGGATTGAAGACCGAGCCTATGAAGCGCCCGATGATGAACTTCGACCCGAACGAGTGGATATAGTCAGCCGAGAAGATCAGATCGCGTGTGAGCTCGCGTTGAAAGCCGAGGTTGAACTGCTGCACGTAAGGTGTACTGAGGTTCTTGTCGAGAATGTTGATACCGATCCCAACGCCTGAAATGGGCGTGCCTGTGAATGGATTTGCCAGCGTGGGTGTTCCCGGCACAAAGTTGCCTGCTCCATCCAACACAGAACCGAGGCGCACTTCGATCCCGAGCTTACGGCCATCCAACAATCTTTCCAACAACGGCACTTCGAGTACGATGCGGTCATAGTAGATACCGTAGCCGCCGCGTATTGACGTCCGGCCATTGCGCCAGGGGTCCCAGTTGAAGCCGATGCGCGGCGCGAAGTTGTTGTATTCACGACTCCGTGAACTGCCAACAAACGGAAGCAGGATGGGATTGATCTCGTTAAAGTGCTTCACGTTCTTCGCGTCTGTATCCACTTCCCAGCGCAGCCCGAGGTTGAGCGTGAAGTTCGGCCTCACCTTCCAGTCATCTTGCGCGTAGAAGGCAAAGTAATAGTTGTCCAAATCATCCACGGTCGGTGGGCGTACCGGTGCGGCCGAGCGAATCGTATCCGCAATCACGATGTCGTTGTCGTTGACTTGTCCATCGCCGTTGCGATCGCGCGTAGCGAAATCCTCCGTCGTTTCGATTGTGCCGGAGCCAAATAGATCAAAGAGCGCACCGGCGTCGATCCGCTGGAACTCACCGCCGAACTTCAGTGCGTGCGCGCCCGTCGTCCAACTCAGATTATCGCGAAACTGCACACGATTCTGCGGTGTCTGCTGCGGGATGCGGAAGTTGCCCCCGTCCTGCACGGATGGGAAGCGGATCTCGTTCTTGTTCTCGACGAATGAGGGAATGCGATTGAGAAAATTGTTTTCGTGAAAAACGAAGTCGTTGAGTACGGTCGGTGAGAAAGTGTGCGTCCAGTTGTAGACGAAAGCATGATACCGGTTGAACGAGTGTTGTCGGTTGTCTGCCGTACCGATAGGCCGCCGCAGACTGCCGCGATCAACGTCGTCTTCACGTTGATCTGAATAACGGAACGCCATTCGATCATTCTTGCCGGCTTGCCAATCGCCGCGAGCTGTAAACAGCAGATCGTTGAGCAGCGCCGGCGAGAAACTGGTCACCACACGACGGGCAGCGAGATCGCGCACACCAGTAATCACTACCCCGTCCTGATTGCGATATTCAAACGCAGCAAAAAACCACGCGCGGTCACGTTTGATAGGGCCACCGATCGATACCGCATACTGCTCGCGGTCAAAGGGTGGCCTACCTGCGGTCTGCACTAAACCTCGATCGAGCGTGGGCAGCACGGCTGACAAACGGCTATTACGATAGAAAAATGCGCCCGACCCGTGGAATTCGTTCGACCCGCCTTTTGTGACGATATTAATAGCGGACGAGGCCGAGCGGCCAATCTCTGCAGAAAACCGATTGGTGACGATCTGAAACTCGCCGATACCGTCCTGCGGAAAATTCTGAAGCGTTCCACCAACAACGTCATCATTGTTATCAGCGCCGTCAACCGCAATGTTTCCTCCGCGACCAAGTTGTCCAGCTGACGAGACTTCAATTGTGGTTGTCTTGGTAGGGTCGTAGTTCGGAGCCGGCGAGTTACCAGGAATCAGAAATGCCAGATCGAGAAAGTTCCGGCCGTTGAGCGGCAAGTTTGTGAGCGTCCGTTCGTTGATGACTCCGGAGATCTGCGAAGTGTTCGTGTCCACGCTAAGCACTTCGCCAGGCGTGATTACGACGGTCTCCTGCGCGCCGGCGGGTTTCAGGGTAACGTTGATCGCCGGCACCTCTCCGACATTCAAGCTCACACCCTCAACAACAGCCTGTGCAAAGTTGGGCGCTTCGACTCGAATTTCGTAGGTAGCGGGTGGCAGGTTCTGAAATGTGTAGATGCCCTCGCCGCTTGCAGTGGCTTCCCGCGTCTGTCCAGTAGCCTTGTTTTTTACAATCACGCGTGCGTTGGCGATGGCAGCGCCATTACTGTCCGATACCAGTCCGGTAATGCCTGCAGTACCCAGTTGGGCAAACACAATCGCCGTTGACGAAATGACGAGCGCAGGCAGTAAGGTTGCAGAGAAGAGTTTTCGTGAGAACATTTGTCATCCTCCTTTTTTAAGGCCGTGACATCAATAAGTGAGTCGGGGCGGCGCCCAAGGCGAGGGTCTTGATGGTGTCTTAGGACGCCAGTCGATTCGCTCCTTAACTGATATCAGCAAAAGCGAACATGCCGGGTCGGGTCGGTTACTTTGGAACAGGCGAAGTATACTCCCCTGGGAACGTTATGAGTCAACTGCAATAGAACGCGGGAACTCTTTCCCGTGCTAAGCGCCCCAGAGGCCGGTCTGCCAGTCCGAAAACAAAAAGTGAAGTGTACGTTAACGAACGTAGATCCTGTTCCCTGACTCCTGCAGATCCTCTTCAATTTCTTGGCGAACTAGAACGGCTAAAGCTTTGGCAGACTTTTGGCAGACTACGTTCGGAATCTAATCAGTTTATAGAGCGACCGCGGGACTCTCTTAACCGCCTTGGTAAATGTTTACCGCGTTAGGAAAGATTGCGTGCTATCCGAGATGACCGGTGACGGCGTTGACACGGTAGGGGTCTGCGTTCAAATCCCCACGCGCCTACCAATCCTCTCTAACCTTAACCTAAGCCTCCGAGTCTCCCGTAGCTCCAATAATTGTGCTCTACTTGTTGCACCGAACTCGAAATGAGGAGCGATGGCATGAAGATTTCTAATAGATTCCGTGTTAGTGCACCAGTCATAACCTTGCTGTTTTTGATGGGGGTTGTGAGCCTGGCCATTGGTTCATCTGCGAAACAGCCCACCTCTTCACCCGCGAAAGCGGGCAATAACCGCGACGTAACGCTAACAATGACCGAATCTGTAAAGTCAAAACCGGAGGTTCTATTCGACGACTTTAGCTATACCAATCAGAAAGAATTAAGGAAGCATGGCTGGATTGTTCGCACTGCAGCTGGCTGGCCAGGCGTGCCTGGCGCAACCTGGTCTGAACTCGGCGTGTCATTTCTGAAAGACCCGAACGAGCCTCGCAACCGTATCTTGCGGATGACATCGTCTACTGACGGCCCTAATGCGAAGACCACTCAAACTCAAATATGTCACCAGCGAAAGTATCTGGAAGGAACTTACGCGGCGCGGGTTCGATTTACGGATAGTCCGGTTTCAGGGACGGCCGGGGATCAGATTGTCCAGAGCTTTTACACCATTAGCCCGTTGAAGGCTGCAATGGATCTCGACTACAGCGAGCTGGATTTTGAATATCTCCCTAATGGCGGCTGGGGAATCGCTGGACCAACACTTTATGCAACCACCTGGGAAACTTTCAGCCCCGAGCCGAATTGGAAGAAAGATAATGTATTTAAAACCGTCGGTGGCAGCCAGGCCGGATGGCATACACTGATTACGCAGGTTGCCGACGGAAAGGTCAGATACTTCGTCGATGGCAAAATGTTTGCCGAGCATGGTGGCGACTATTACCCTGAAGACATCATGTCGATAAACTTCAATCTTTGGTTTATCAAGGACGGGATGGTCAACGTTTCAGGAGCGCGCCAGTATCATGAAGATATAGATTGGGTATTCCATGAGGCGAAGGTCGCACTGACACCTGAAGAAGTTGAAAACCAAGTTACAATCCTGCGCAGAAATTCCGTCAAATTTCGGGATACAATTCCAGCGAAAGTACCTTTATTAACGAGTCCTTGTAATTTCTGACGACGGGGTCGGTTAGGCCTTGCAGAACACTTCAAATCCGCACGCGCCTTCCATTAGAACCAAAAGCTTGCAAGTTGAGCGGCCCATTCTGGCCGCTTTGTGTCGTTAGTTGTGCCCTCACCTGTGAGGATACGGTTCTATACAGAGCCGTGCTCAGAGTCTTTTATTGCCAGGGCGCTGCTTTCAATCTTCATCACAATAGGAACGACGTCTTTGAGTTCCAGCAACGCCTGCTTGAATCAGGCCTTGCCTCATCTGAGCTTTCATTCAAGACGCATCACTACGTTTAGTTTGCAGATAGAATGGTCAAGTGCAATATGCACCAAAACAAACTTGGTCCGACCACGCCGCCGGACCTGATTCGTTTTCGAAAGGATGACTTGGGTTACCATGAAAGTTTTTCTGGATGTAGGGAGCAATAGAGGGCAGACCGTCAAAGTAGTCGTGGAACCTAAATATGAGTTTGATGGAATTTATTGTTTCGAACCCGTTCCTGAACTTCTGGAAGTTATCGCAACGGAATACCGTGACCCGCGCATTGTTATTAACGACGTAGGATTGTGGAAACAGACATGCGAAATGCCGATTTTTAGCCCCGGTTCACAAAGTGGTTCGATCTTCAAAGACAAGGTAAATGTCGACCCTCAGGATAGCGTCATATGTAAGTTTGTTCG
>DATLBQ010000112.1:0-3110 GCA_035526805.1 Pyrinomonadaceae bacterium | reverse complement strand
CCTTGCGCAGAAAACCTTCCTTCAGGCAAAGCTACCAAACCAGGAGACGTCGTGCGCGCCATGACTGGTAAAACTATCGAAGTAATCAATACTGACGCTGAAGGGAGATTAATTCTCGCTGATGCTATTGCTTACGCGAAGAAACTCGGAGCAACGACAATCGTAGACATGGCCACGCTAACCGGCGCGGTGTCTATTGCGCTGGGCGATGTCAACACTGCTGTCATCGGCACCGATCAGGAATTGATTGACGAGATAATTGCGGCCGGAAAAGAAGCAGGAGAAAAATTTTGGCAATTGCCGCTGGACAAGGAATACTCTAAACAGATCAAGTCAGACATTGCAGATATCAAAAATGTTGGCGGCAGAAAGGCCGGCACCATAACGGCGGCGGCATTTCTCAAAGAGTTTGCTGATGGGGTCTCCTGGGCGCATCTCGATATCGCCGGCACTGCCTGGAGCGACGAAGCGAAACCCTATCGTTCGAAGGGCCCTACCGGAGTCGCCGTGCGCACACTGGTCCGAATCGTAACGCGATTAGCCACGAAGTGTAACGATTCGTAATCGTCTAAGTGTAGTCAGCAGTGGACAGGGCCGTCCTGACTTGTAAACACTATTCAAGTAGGGCGAGCTCGTAATATTCATTTTGTTGGGATTTTTGTGAGGAGTACCGTGGCACCATAGTTGTAAACAAGGGGGCTAGCCGAAGGAGCGGTATCCCTCATAAAAAAGATGTCCTCGCCCCCCTCGACGGTCAATCGGGGTTTTGTAAAGCAGCCGCTCCTTTGGCCTCACCCCCGCCAGTCAAAAGCTTCCACTCAACATTTCAAGTGCCAATTCGACTGCCGGAAAGTGCTATAATTTTACCGCTTTGACCTTGGGGTTATCCCGCCAGCCCATCAGTTTGCTGTGAGGAGTTTGCAAACGCGTGGTGACTAATTACTACAAAGTTCTCGGAGTAAAGCGCGCGGCGTCGCGCTCGGAAGTGAAATCAGCTTACCGAAAACTTGCGCGGTTGCGGCACCCGGACGTGAACGGTGGTTCAGAAAAGGCGGCTCGCGAGTTCGCACTCCTATCGAAAGCTTATCGCGTGCTAATCGACCCGCAGGAACGCGTCTACCACGATCAGCAATTGTCTGCACAGTCCGACGCCGGGTATTCAATACTGCACTCAGACAATCCTCACGCGCAACGGGCGAGAAACCTCGCAGTGCAGGCGCGCTGGGATCGAGTTGTAAACGAAGTTCTCGAAAAAGATAGACAGGAAGGCCGGGAGCGACAACGGGCTGTCTTCACCACCGTTTCGCTATTTCTCTCCACGTTTTTCGTGGCGATGATCAGACCACATCTATGGGAGACATTCAGTTACGCAGGACGCGCTATCGTGCTTACGCTCTTTGTTATAGGCGTTTGGCATCTGGCGACGCGATTGCGTGAATACTTCGCGCACTACACCTATACGCCGAAGTTGATTCAGGATTCGATCATGCGTGATGACGATAAGCCTGAACAACCTTTCACGAGATTCTCGGCCTACACGTTTCTGTTGGTCGGATATGTGCTGAGCATCGGGGTAGGCCTGATTATCGGGTGGCATGCCCAAGGCTTCATGAATGGGTTAACGATGCTGCTGCCTCGCGGAGTGGCGCACTCAAACATGCTTTTTTACTCATCGACAATACTGCTCATCCCCGATCTTGTGGTTTATCCTCCAATAGCGGTTTTGATTGTTGACTCAATGCAGGCCCTGACTGCGAGGATGGACTGAGCGGACCACCCAATTCACCTTAGGAATGATTATCAGTAAAACACATTCACGAATACTTTTGTCATTCGTACTTCTGGCGATTGCTTTCGTGCCTGGCATGCGCGTGGTTTGCGCTCGTATGCCGCAGGACGACACAGCCAAACAAGGTCTGACGCCGGTTCAATTGGAAATCGAAAAACAACGGCAGCAATTGACTTCCGCAGACGTTGAAGATCGTCGTGAGGCTCTGGTGCGCTTGCGTGCGTTGCGACATCCGCAGGCTTCGCGTGCAGCACAGGCAGCGCTAAAAGATCCAGCGCCGATAGTGCGCGCAACTGCGGCAGCGTCGGTTGTCTTTTTACCACCCGAAGAGAGTGCCACTGGCCTAATACCCTTACTGAGTGACGAGGATGAATTCGTTCGCCAGCACGCTGCCTATGCCCTGGGCCAGACTCGCAGCCCTTCAGCGGTCACTCCACTCATTGAACGACTGGGAGACAAGCAAGACTCAGTTCGTGGCGCTGCGGCAGTTGCGCTGGGCGAAATTGCAGACGCGACGGCGGTCACCTCCCTGGCTGCAGTTTTGAACCGGCAAGCGGGACTCCCACAGCCGAAGAAAAATCAAAAGAGCAAACCTGAAAAAAATCCGTTTGTCTTGAGAGCGGCGGCTCATTCCCTCGGACAGATTGGAAACCAAGCAGCGGTGCCGGCTTTGATTTTGGCTTTGCAAGACGAGCAGGTCGAGGACGACGTGCGACGAGAAGCCGCATGGGCTTTGGGCCGTATCGGCCATGCCTCAGCGATTCCTGCGCTCCAGCAAGCGGTGACCGCTCGTGATCCATACCTCGCGGAAACTGCGCAGTCAGCCTTGAAAAAGATATTGAGGTTACAGAACAGCGGCGGCATCTGACTCAAGCACACAAAACCAGAAATCAAAAGCGCCGAACACTTGTAAGTGATCGGCGCTTTTAGCAACTGAAATTAGCAGGTTTTTAGCCTTCCGTCTTTTCCCCTCGACTCTGGCTCTTCTTTGCCGCCTTTGTGGCTTGCGGAATCGGCAACCCCACGCCGCCTGAAAGCGATTCCTGGATTTCAGGGTCCTCCTCTTTCGCGGCGGGCAGCTCATGAATCAGCGCACCACCGGAACTCTTGGAAAAGATCAGCTTATGATTGTGATCATCAAGATCGATGTGTACAAGATCACCGAGGCCAATTTGCCCAGTTGCCACCAGGTTTGAAAGCGGATAGACCAGAAAACGCTCTACGGAACGTTTCAGATGTCTCGCTCCATATTTGAAATCGAGGCCTTCCTTCAGAAGAGTATCTTTAGCAGTGTCGGAACATTGGAAAACAAACTTGGTCC
>DATLBQ010000111.1:0-11803 GCA_035526805.1 Pyrinomonadaceae bacterium | reverse complement strand
GGTATTCATTCTTGGTCGCCAGCGCCGTCCCGATCTCCTGGCACACCCTTTCGACATACCGCAGATCGAGAGACCCATTTGTTTGGCTGGGTGTTCCCACGCAAACAAGTGATATGTCAGAAACCTTCACTGCCTCCGCAGAATCGACAGTTGCGCGCAAGCGGTGAGATGCGACCATCTCACTGATCAGTTCGTTCACTCCTGACTCGACGATGGGACTCCTTCCGGCGGCGATGATCTCCACCTTTAGAGGGTTCACATCAACGCCAATAACCTCATGCCCATCACGCGCAAAACATGCCGCTGAGACACAACCTACATAGCCTAGCCCAAACACACTCAGTCGCATTCTGTTTTCCATTTTTTTCGAGCCCGAACGGTTCTTACTAATTACGCGAAGTCGTCTGGGAGCTTAGTCGATAGATATTCTGTTCATTTGCCGGCGTTCGCAAGATAAGGAGAAAGCCATCATCGCCGCCCACATTATCGCCGGTCTCAAATTGCTTAAAGAAGGGTGCGAGTGGGGCCCAGGAGATCCGGCGATCGTCGCCTTCGACCCAATTCCATTCTGGGCGCGGTCGCGGTTGCACCAATCGTTTGGAGATCCAGACATCACCGCCCGCGCTCCATGCTTGGGCTACTTTCGCGGCAAAATTCTCCTTCCACGTCACAACTTGCGGAGTCCCTATGACAAGGACACTGTAGACTTGCAGGGTTCCATGACGATTCAGAGGGTGAAAGGGAAAGTTGTTGTAGAAATCCACAAGTTCGTCTTGAAGATGCACAGTCACCACCAAACTATTAGATGTCAATCTTGGTTGTAGCTCCGCCGTGCGCCGGGAAATGGCTTCCTGCTCTCTCTGCAGTGCCCATTTCGACATGACACTGACGTTGGAAATTACAAGGACGGCCACGAAAGCAATTGTTACATACTTTAGCAACCGCAAACGTTCCTCGTTCAGAGTCACTCCCAGCGTCAAAAAGAAGAAAGGAAACAATGGTAGGTAGCGCTCAGGCATACCTCCTTCAAAAATGAAAAGCGCGAATACAAAAACGGGAGCGGCAGCAAGTGCCAATAGGAAAAGAGTTCGGCGGCCCATCCGTGTTCGCAGTGCAGTCAACAATACGGCAGCAACTGTCAGGTAAAAAAAGCCGAACTTCCAAAGACTTGCTCGAAATAAATTATTCAGCGACACAGGGTTGTAGGGATCATGCAGCAGATATCTCTTAAATAGAATTCCGTCTTGCCCCATATTGATGAACGAGCGCGCCAGTCCAAAGAGCATGCGCAGCACTCCTGTCTGATTGTAGCCATGACTGGCCGCTGCCATCCAAGTCTTAAAATCATTTAGTCGAAAGATTCGCAGATGGACGAGAACGGAGCCGTAAGCCAACGCCAGAAAAAAGCTTACTGCCAACGCACTCTGCCACGTAATCCGATAAGTGTGCTGCGACTTTCCGTGTATTAAGACAGGAATCGCCAAAGCCGCTGGGATCACAAGCGCGTAGGGAAACCAAATGCAAACTGCGCCCGCCAGGCTCGCGGCAGCCCCGACCAGCCTGACTTTGGTTGCCTTTGCTTCGTCATCACTGCTCTGGGCCAGGAGCAGCATTCCAAGTAGGAACAACATCATGCCGGCGGCATAAGTGCAGCCGGTTTGTGCATAGTTCAAAAAAGCATTCGCGGCGATAAACGCCACCACAATGAGATTGCATACCCATTGTTTGGTAATGAAATGGGCGGTCAGACTACGTAGCAATAGGACGCATCCAAGTCCCGACAACCAGCTGAGCCACATCAGCACAAGGGTCACCTGGAGGCGTTCGTCTTCTCCTACGAAGATCTTGGTAATCGGTCGAAACAGATGAAAAAAGAGATAACCAAGTGGCCGCCAGAAAAGGTGTCCGAATTCCCAAAACGGGTTGTCCCAGCCGAAAGTGCCGCCATGTTCGTAGGTGAGGATAGAATAGACATAGCCGGGCGTGTCTCCCATGAAATAGGCGTCAGTAATGATCGTTGCCAGGAAATAAACTGCAATCGCAACAGCGCGGCTACGAATCCAGTTGAGACCCGCGTTTCTTTCTCCTGTGGACACGCCCATTATTTGAGTTTGTCTTTGTCGTCAGGCTTACGGCATAACACCAAATATTGGGCGCCGAGTGGAAGACAAGATAGAGGCTTCTCCAGGCCCCGTAACCATTTCAGCGCATGAGGGAAGATGAAAAGGTAGAGTGTACTCAAGATCTCGAAACCTTGCTTTCGCAAAAGGCGACGCGCTTCAGGAGGTGAGAGCCTGATCGCGTCCTTGTCGAAAGGGCAGCGACTCATTACGAAGCGAGTTCCGAGGTTCCAGGGACTATTCTCCCAGAAGGCGAAGAGGCCGTTAGCACGAAGCGATTGGAAAACATAAGCGGCCGATTGCTCGCGATGTTCGAGAGGTATGTGATGAAAAACTCCGGTGGTGAAGGCTAAATCGAATTGCGACTCGGGTCGGTATTCTTCAATCGTTGCGAACTTAGCTCGTGTTTCATTTACATAGTGGCTACGAGCCACATTCAACGATTTGGGGGAGACATCGACCCCAACTACTGAGTCCGCATTCAACATCTCAAAGAAGTAAGGTGTAGCCGAGCCTATCCCACAACCGAAGTCCAAAACGTCATGAATCCTGATTCCTTGTTTGCCAAGAACGTCGGCGACCAACTGCATTCGGCCCCGCGCAAAATAGTGCTTGTCTTCGCCTGTGAGTTCCAGGCTTTGAGCCAGTGCGGCATCGTAGTCGTCTGCATACTGATCGAACTCAGGGTTGTTAATCATCTTCGTCTGAGCCCTAACACACTGAGAAAGAAACTCGAAAACACTGTTTGAAAACCAAGCAGCAACGCCGTGACCGAGGGAATTACCACTCTAAAAGTTTTTGAGGGATTAAGGGGCCCGAAAGCCTTGTCGTCCCAAAAAACAACCGCATAAATTGAACCAATCAAACCACCCAACAGCAGGAGTCCACCGACGATTAAGCCGGTCTCAAGGGTTACATACCGGAAGATCTTATCGAGGCGCTCGTCTTCCGGCAGTAGTCTTTCACTGATGGCAAAGACCTTGGTGAAAACCGCGAAAACCACTGATTGGAAGCCTACGACAAGCGCCAGCGCCGCATAGAGCAGCGTATGCACGTCCAGCGTGACTCCGCTAACTACTTGCGGCCCGAGCTCCAGCCATATTCCTACGGCAAGGCCAATAGACATTAGAAGCGCGCCCGGGTACAAGAACAACCAACGCGGACTATAGAGCAACAGGAAGCGCAAGTGGCGCCAGCCATCGCGCCAGCTTCGCAAATGAGGCGGTCGACTGCGCCCATCTGGTGATAGCGTTGTCGGTACTTCCACTACCCGCATTTTTTTCAAAACCGCTTTGACGACCATCTCACTGGCGAATTCCATCCCAGTGGTGCGCAAGTCCATTCGTAATGCCGCATCGTGGCTAAAACCACGCAAACCGCAGTGGAAGTCCCGACTCGGCGGATTCCAAAACATTAATCGCGCGAGACCGGTAAGGACCGGATTGCCAAGGTATTTATGCAAAGGCGGCATCGCACCCGGCTTGATGCCGCCCAGGAACCGATTTCCCATAACCAGATCGTTACCCGCGCGCAACTCTTTAATAAAAGGCCCGAGGTTCAAAAAGTCATAACTGTCATCCGCGTCACCCATGATGACGTATTTGCCGCGGGCCGCCACGATTCCTCCCATCAACGCGCTGCCATATCCTTTTTCCGCGACGGCCACAACGCGCGCGCCCAATCGCTCGGCTATCGCTTGCGAACCGTCGGTGCTGCCATTATCAGCAATAACAACCTCACCGTTAACGCCAAGTTCACTCATGGAACGCTGCGCCTTTTCAATGCACGTAGCCAGCGTCTCTGCTTCGTTTAGACAAGGCATGACTACCGAGAGTTCTATCATCTTAGCCTCCAAACCCGTTATCGATCCTTGATTATCCCGGTGCTCGAACTCTGATAGACTTTTTTGTAGCATATTTGGTTTCTTTTCCGCCCTGATATCGTTCCATTAAATTAGGACTAATGTTCGCGACGCAGTCCCGCGCTTATGTCTCAAAACAGCCAATGAGCTGTGTTTTCAGGCGAGGGGTGGCAGTAGGTTCAGATCCTCTTAGCCATTAACCGACGCCATCATTTGATACGACTACAACTGTGTCGGACAGCTAAACGTGTCATCCCTCGAATACAAGTTCATCAAGAATCGTGGCGACCCGAAATGATCGCCGGCGCATACGAGCGGACACAACCGCAGGCCCTGGGGCCTTCACAGATTAGCATCACACCTTGGCTGTTTCTTCTGTTGCCGGACTATCAACTCCGGACGGATGGAAGCTCGATGTGCGTCTACAAATGTCTGCGAAGGTCTCAGACACTCGATGCCAGCCGAACTTCTCGCGAACCAGTCGCTCCGCAGTGTGGCCTAACCGCTGCGCCAGTCCTTCGTTGGTGAGCACGCTCACAACAGCCTCGGCAAAGGCTGCGGGCGTATCGGCCAAAAGCAGTTCCGAACCATGCATAACCGGCAAGCCCTCTGCGCCGATGGTTGTTGAAACTACAGGTTTACCCATCGCCATCGCCTCATAAATCTTCAGGCGCGTGCCACCTCCGATGCGCAGAGGCACAACGTAAGCAGCAGCCTGCTCCATGTACGGGCGCACATCCTCGACACGTCCCGTCACAATGATCGCGGGATCGCGCCGCGCTTGTTCGATCAAACTCGGATAAGGATTGCGGCCGACGACCGTCAGCGTCACGTCGGGCACTGACTGGCGGACGCGCGGCATGACCTCCCGGATAAAGTATTGGATCGCGTCCTCATTAGGCAGCCAGTCCATCGAGCCGGTGAAGACGAGGTTGTGCGGTTCACGCGGCACGCCCCCGCGCGGGCGGAAGAAGTCCGTATCCACACCGGTCGGCACCTCCACCACGTGTTCAACTCCGTATTCGAGGCGCATCGCTTCCGCATCCTCATGCGAAACTGCCACCACCTGATCGAAGCGCCGGCACGCGGCGCGCTCGTATGCGAATGTCTTGCGCCACTGATCGAAAAGGTAAGCGCGTTTCAAAGGATTTCTCTGCACCTCGTAATGACGCCTCCAGATTTTGGCTTCGACGTTGTGTTGAAAAAGCACTGTTGGGAAGGGCAGAGTAGATAACATGTTGATGCTGGGCTGCAGAAAATCGCATACGAGAACGTCAAACTTCTCACGAGTAACCTGCTGTTCAATTTCACGGCGCATTCCCGAGGATTTATACTTCTTCATGAAATAGGGCAAGGGCGACAACAGATTAACTACCAACTCTCCATAAAACCCCGCCGAAAATTTTGGCCGAGTGTGGTGAGGCACACAGATAAGTTCATCGCAATACTCCTTAGCGCGAGTTGGCGCATCCGCTGCCCCTGAGCCATCATCAAGTGTGAGATACGTGATGTGGTGTTCGCGCTTAAGCTCTTTGAGCATGTTGTAAGTGCGAATCTTTCCGCCCTTGTCGACCGGATGAAGTAGTTCAGTTTTGAGCCAAAGGATTCGCACTGTACGTTTAGTTTCTATCAGGAAGGAGAAACTGCATCTTGATTGAAGCTGTCAAAGGCTGGCGTGCGCCAATTCAGACGAATGATCTTGCCTGACACACTCCTCTCGATCGAAGAACTGGCGTTGCCACATCTCGAAGTTGACTAGCGCCCAAAGACGTTCGGAATGGTTCTCTCCCCGGCGGTGGCGGGCGACTAGTGAACGTACGAACTCGTGGTTGAAGATGCCCCGCGCTGCCGCTCGTTCGCTGAGGACATATTCGTCTATCACGTGGGAGAACTCACCTCTAAACCATTTGCCGACCGGTACGGGAAAGCCCATTTTCTTTCGCGCCAGAATTGGCGCGGGCAACACATCTTTCATAGCCTGTCGCAAGACATACTTGGTCGTCCAGCCTTTCTTCAACTTAAGGCGTTGCGGTAATCGCGCCGTGAACTCAACAAGTTTGTGATCAAGAAAAGGCACGCGGCTTTCAATAGATGCGGCCATGCTCATCTGGTCTTGTTTCATCAAGAGCTCATGGAGGTAAGTCTTGATGTCAGTATAGAGCATGCGATTAAGCGGCGAATGGGAGTCTGAGCTTTCGAAATAGGAACGCATCTGTCGATATGGATCGATTACCCCGATGCGCTCTTTGGTTTCCGCCGTTAACAGTTCCTGCTGCATTCCGCGAGTCACGACCGCGAAGTTGTCAAAATAGAGATTCTCGATGTCAGGGGACAGGCATAGAAATGTACGCGTGAGTTTTTGCCGAACCCTGGAGTTGCCCGGCAACGTACGAATACTTTCATCGATAACCCGGCGAAGCGCGGTGGGCGTTAATCCGTGGTAGCGACGCCCCAGGGCGAGGTTGTAAAGCGTCTTGTAGTAGCGCTCGTAACCACCCAGCAACTCATCGCTGCCTTCACCCGTGAGTACCACCTTGACATGGTCAGCAGCCAGGCGCGAGACAAAATACAGCGCTACGCTGGAAGGGTGGGCTAGCGGCTCGTCCTCGTGCCAAACCATTCGGGGCAGCGCCGCAAAGAACTCGGCCGGCGAGACTACGACCTCGTGGTGATCTGTCTTGAAATTTTCGGCTACTAATCGCGCATATGTCAGCTCATTAGCTTCACGCTCGGCAAAAGCTACCGAAAAGGTCTTGATTGATTCCTGGACCAATCCGCTCATCACAGCAGCGATCGCCGACGAATCAATCCCACCTGACAGGAACATTCCTAGTGGAACGTCAGCCATTAGACGTAATCGAACAGACTCACGAAAGAGCTCCGACCACTCCGCAATCAAGTCCGAGTCCTTTCGCCTTTCTTCAGCTCGCTCTTCGGCGAAGCTCACATCCCAATACTTCCTGATTGTTGCCTGTCCATCTTTCCAGGTGAGAGTGTGGCCTGCAGATAAACGCTTCACTCCGGTAAATAAGGTTTCGTCGTTCGACGTTCCGTGGTTAGCCAAATAGTCCGGCAGCGCTCCGTAGTTAAGCTCAGGCCTGATTGCACCCGCTTCCAGTATGGTTTTGATCTCGGAACCGAAATAGAGCGAACCGTCATCCTTGTGAAGATAATAGAGTGGCTTTACTCCGAGACGATCGCGAGCGATAAAAAGCGTTTGCTTACGTTGGTCCCAGATCGCAAAGGCAAACATACCGCGAAGGTAATTGACGCAGTCTTCACCATGCTCTTCGTAGAGATGCAGGATCGTTTCTGTGTCGCAGTGTGTGCGGTACTGGTGACCTTTGGACTCCAGGGACTCGCGGAAGTCCACATGGTTATAGATCTCGCCATTGTAGGTAATGTGCAGCGACCCGTCTTCATTGGTCATTGGTTGGTGCCCGGCGGCGACGTCAACAATGCTCAACCGGCGATGGCCAAGTCCGATTCGGCCATCGACAAAGATTCCTTGATCGTCCGGCCCGCGATGCCGTATCACATCGCGCATCTCCTCCAACAGGCTGACGTTTATTTGCCGGCCAGAGCGAGTTGAGTAAGCGATGCCGTTAATTCCGCACATATTAGTTTTGCGATTTTAAAACCAATTGGAGACTTTGCCCTTAAGTTCCAAGCTTCTCGGAGAATGGGAGTTGCTCGAAAGCCTCACCGTAGTTGGAAATCGGCAGCGGCAGTTCCCACAAACCCTCGTTCGTTTCAATCCTGAATTGATTACCAATGCGACCGGCGACGAGGTAATCAATCCTTTTCTCGCTTCTGAGAATCTGGCGACCATTGAGTTCTAGCGACGTGCCGTTGATCAAGACAAGTTCTGTCGGGGCGTTTTCCTCACCGCTTGAAAATCTCGCCCAGGTCCAGTCGAAATCTGAAACCAGACGCGCACTCTCAACTCTATCTGAAGATCGAATCATAACAAGATCAAACCCGTTATCGTGAGCGACCTCAAAAGCTTTGCCGCCTATAGCCTCGCTGTCGCGAACCAGGCGCTTTCCAGCCAGAACCCCGGCTTGCGGAAGCAAAAAAGTCACCAAGTCGGCATCGTTACTAACAGGGGCCGAAAAAACATAGACGCGTGCTGGTGCCTTATCCCCATAACAGTGCGAAACCCATCCTTCTTCCCTCCTCCATCGCCCTTCCCTCGCAAAGCTCAGAATACTCAGGCCCTGCAGGCCGTCATGCACGACAATGGCAATACTCTGATTCTCAACAACCTCGACTAGAGGCACGGCGCCGGCAACAAAATGAAAGGAAAGATCGGCGCGATGTTCGCCTTCACTGCTTACCTGGTCTCGTATAATCCAATAATCATGTTTGACAAATAAGATGCTGCGTTTATGAGTAGCGGGTTGCCGTAGGCGAGCGTAGCCGTTGTGTTTGGCTTCGACGTAGTCAAATGGTTCGCAGGAAATCCATTTCTCAGCTCGACTCTCTGCAACAGATTTCCAGGAGAACGGCCCAGCAGGCAGCGACGACGATTCACCGTCCAATGTCAGGGTATTGTGAGCCGGTGAACTCCGAAACCAATCGCGCATCTCTTTCGAACCCGTATAGGTGTAAGTACCAGGATCGACTAGCAAGGTGCGTCCGCCGGGTGCCAGTTCAAAGGAAAGCGCATCCGCATGTGCGTGTCCGCAGCTAAGTGCACCATGCGGTCCAGCATCGAACAACAGATAGTTTGCGTTTGAAGTCCAGCCATCCCGCATCACGTAATAACCGCTATCTTTAAAAGCCACTGACTGTTTGGCTGGTTCTTTTTTTTGCAGGAGATCGAACTTCTCAAGTCCCGGCGAACCCAGTAACCAAAGAGTTTCCTGGGCCACCTCGGCGGCTACAAATTTATAATCGGCGCGTCCGAAGAGAGCCGCGCCCGTGGCCAAAGCAGCACGAAAATCGTTATTTGGTTGCTCATCGAGTGTGAGCAGCCGACCGCCATCATCATCTCCAAAGAAGGGTGTAGTACCGTCCGGACGCGTTATATACATCAGATGGTCTAACAGCGCCTTCAGCTTGTCTTCTACTTTTGCAGGAAGCGTTTCATGATTGCACCCGGAGAGAATGAGCAGGTGTAAATAGAAGTCAGTAGTGTAGCGATGGTAGTAGCTCGACTGTTCGAAATAAACCCCGTCAGGTCTAACGTGCTGGTCAAGTTGAGTAAGGAGAATTTCTCGTCCCTTATCTTTCCATCGCCCCGCCTCATTGAATTCAGGGAGAAGCGTGCCAAGATAAAACAATCCCAGAGCCTCGCCGGTGAGGTGAGTGTTTGGGCTGAAATAGGTAGACAAGTACGTTTCCAGATGTCGCGCGTTCAAATAGAGAAACTTCAATGCGCGCATAAAAGTCCTGGGATTCAAAGAAGGAGAGTCCTTGAAGAAATAGAAGGCCCAAAGCCACGAGATTGAACGGAACGCAATCTCCAGACTGCTCGCCCAGTTAATCCCAAGCTTTGGAGGGTTCTGCTGCATCCACGATTCGAGATGGGAAAAGAACGTCTTCGCGTAACGCTCGTCGCTGGTAAGCCAGTATGCCTGGCCCAGCGTTATGAAATACTGATGACGGTTGAACTCCCAGATGACTTTCTTGTCGCCCGCTATCTCTGCATCCAAATAATCCAGCTTGCTCCAATGAATCACCGGGACTCTTTTGCTCGCAATTGGCTCCAACTGCCAGTCAATTGGTGAGCCGAAACTCAATCCACGAAGGCCGAGCAGATCGAAACGCCCCTCGGCAATGCGCTCGGCACGCTCGATGGTTTCCCGCTCCGCACCAGGCCATCTTTGGGTTAACTCCTTAATGGCGGATTTCTTGTCCACAAAGGCTTGAAAGAATCCAGGTTTTGTCCGTGTGGAAAAATGCTCCAAAAACTCTCCGTCTGAACGCCAGTCGTGACCCTCATTTGAGGTGAGCACCTTCAGCAGGGCCTTGTCTCCCGGAAGCTTTGCAAGAGCTGACCAGCCGCGTCGCTCCGCGAGCGCTGAGAACTGTTGCGAACCACGCACGCGAATTTCATCGGCGCTCATCCGCCACAGCTTTCGGAGGTTTTTCGCTAACTTAGGCATGACTAACTGATTAGAAACCAACGAACACGATTAAGGGTTACGTTGTTTGAGCGTCGGGGTTGTCGCTTCAGTCATCCGATCCCACTTGGGAAACTTCGGAGATAGCTTGGCATAGAGCTTCAACCACTCGTCGCGAACAGCCCCCCATTCGTATTTTTGACATTCCCGATGAGCTGCATCGCTTATTGTTTCAGCCAGGGCCGGATCCTCCAGCAGCCGAATCACCTCATCCGCTATCCCCTGGTAATCTCCACAGCGAACAAGCAATCCCGTTTGCCCATGGGACACAATATAGGGAATGCCTCCCGCTTCGGTGGTTACTACGGGCAAGCCCGAAGCGAACGCTTCAATTAGAGATCCCGGCATGTTGTCGATATCCGAGCAGTTTAGATAGATATCCGCTTCATCGTAGAGCGGTGCAATTTTTTCCTGCGGCACAAGCCCGACGAATGTCACGTTACGCAAGTCCAGGGTTTTAGCAAGGGCCTCGAGTTGTTCTCGTTGCGGTCCATCTCCCGCTATGGTTAGTTCAGCCTCGGGAAACTTTTTTTGAATAATGGAGAAAGCCCTCAAGACGCAGCCCACGTTGTAGTGGGCTTCAAAGTTTCGGTTAGAAAGAAAGACAGGACGCATGGCTGCGCGTCTACGAAACCTGAATCGAGCGGTGTCGACGAAATTGAAGATTGAGCGGGCGTGAAAGCCAAACCGCTTAAAAACCTCCACCAGGAACCCGGAGGGGACGGCAACCTCGTCGACCATGCCAATAAGGTAACGGGTAGAAACCGGCCAGCGCCTTAGGTGATCTTCCGCCTCGCCGCTTCGGTAATTGAGAACAACTCTCTTCCCAAAGAGCTTCGCGACCAGAATGGCGGGAGCAGGAGCCAGAATAAACGAGACATAAGAGGCCGAGAAAATGTGTATGACGTCGAACCGTGGGATCCGCGCTGCCAGAGAGATGAGATACAGAACTTCCGTGACTATCGTCCGAAGGTATTTAACTCTCTGTAAGTTACTAAGAAGACCAGGCAATCGCGGGTTGACGGGGAGAAAGCTAACATCGAGTGACGATTCCTTTTTTAGCTGCTCTAGAAGACGCGCTGCTTGCACGGCCTGACCACCGAGAATATGTAACGACGGCGCAACGATAAGGACGCGCAACGGAGGTGCCTCGCGATCATTCTGACTGGAATTTACGTGACGATTGCTCAATCGATTAGGGTTCTTTCTGCGAGCGTTTGTTCAAAATTCTCGATACCCATCATCGGCTGCCATGGGAATTCCCAAGATACCGTGCATACAAGCTTTCAATTCCGTTGAGTTGGGCTTCGCACGAAAACTTCTCCTTTACAATTCGCAAGCCCGCCTGACCCATCTGTCTGGCCAGCACAGGGTCGTTCAGCAGCGAAATGATTCTGTCCGCCATCATTTTGTGATTGCCCGGAGGCACTATGTAGCCGCTAAGACCGTCGACAACCGCTTCGCGCGCGCCGCCGACATCAGTTGCAACTACAGGCCGCGCGGCTGCCATATATTCAATAATCGAATTTGAAAAGCCCTCAACCGCTTTCGAGCTCAAGACACAGACATCAGAAACAGATAACAACTCCGACACCCGACTGCAGTGGCCGGGGAAAAACGTTGCGGCTTCCAATCCCAGCTCGGCGGCGAGCACACGCGTCTGGGCCAATAACTCACCTTCCCCTGCCAGA
>DATLBQ010000110.1:0-3578 GCA_035526805.1 Pyrinomonadaceae bacterium | reverse complement strand
GAAAGTTTTATCGGGTAATGGCTTAGTCGAGTATGGCACTCCCGGTTATATGCCAAATAAGCCGAAAGTCGTCGCCACCGTGTTGTTAGCGTCAGGCAAAATCCAGTTGCTACGTTCCGAACCGAAGGAAGGCGACGTTTTGAAGTTCGTGTGGACTTGTTCGCTGGGTGCTGACTGCTTTCAGGAGTACTGGCTAACTGACCAAGATAAGAGACATCTTCTTGAACGAGTCAATCACCGAGTGATTGGTAAGTGGGAAGAACACGTTCACGAGAAGCATTCAGCCGAATTTAGACCGACATCAATTACCTAGGGGACAAATGAGCTCACAAACGCTATTGATCATCATCGTTCTGGTGCTACTGCTCGGCGGCGGATTCGGATACTCCCGCTGGCGGTAGGATTACCTTGCCCGCTTGGTCGCAGTCTTGAGCTAGCTCTTTGTGGCTTTTTTGGGAGATGAGGTTTTCGTTGCCTCAGCAGCTTTCACCCGTGCCCATCGCGCCTTCTGTGCGGCTGCCATTCTCTTCCTAACAGAAGCAGACCTCTTTCGCCGAGTGTTTGCGACGGCTTTTCCAGGGCGCCCGCGATTCCCGGAACGACCGAATTCATCAACGCCGGTCTGCACTCCTTTTCCGGCTGCGCGGATCATCTTAGCGACCGCATTGAGCTCCTTCTGTAGCCGAGCTCTCTGCTCCTCCAAAAACTGAACAATATTCTCAAGCGCCACGATCGCCTCCGTTCCAAGTGTACGACTCATAAAGTCTACAGGAGAACGCGATGGTCGACTAGCGGCAAAGCTGGGCTAGGTCTCGCGCTTGACCCTCATGGGAGAGGTCGGTGAAAGATTTATCCTCGAAGGGAACATAGTCTGAATACCTTTCAGTCGTTTTTAATTCATCCTCTATGCGTTTGAAAATTCCGACAAATGCCGATAGAGGAGAGAACTTGAATTCTACTTTGTTCCCACTCGAATGTATGTCTAATTCGTTTCTAATTGATTCTAATAATGTTTGCCCTTGGCCGCCTTCGTGCCGAAAAATTGTTGTGTTCTGAATCGAAAAAGGCCGGCGTTCACCAGTGCATCACCCAAAAGATAACATGATGACCAACCAGTCTGCACTTGCTGAGCTTAATGAAGACCGGCATCTCTCCGCGATTACACGCCAATACATTCTGAAACTGGAGGAATGTGCGCTCTGCGGTCGGATCACGACCTGTGAGCCGATCTCCGAGGGTTGGCAATGCAATGACGGCGAATGCGGCATTCTGCTCGCTCAATCCCAAGTGCGGTCTTGTGTGGCAACAACCTAGACGGGGGTGCTTTATGACATTCTATGAATATTTGACTCATTCTCACGACAAAAAAGCTCAAGCTGGAGCGGCGGGATGGGCGCTCCTTTGGCTTCTGGGCATCCCAGTACCGATCCTCATTCTTCTATTTATTATGAGAGGTTGCACTTAATCCTCATACCGTTATGGTCCCACGAATGGTAGGCCCTCGGTTAACAGCTCATTCGTTTTCTCTTCGGTGCATCACTTGCCGAGACTGCTGTTCAAAAGAGATTTATTTTGACCAACTGCAAATCGACCTTTGCTGTAGAAAATGGTGCTTCTCGGGCATCCGTAGCGGCAGCACTTTCGAGGCCTTGCTGCATAAGTATTAGGAGGAACGAATCATGAAAGAAGCTCCCATTCAAATGGAAGGCGTTGAGGTTTCGGAAGTTTGCCGGGCATACACCTATCAAGTCCTCGACGCCCCAAGCAATTCGCGTCGCTTTAGAGTCGAAATCCCCTTGAGCTTGTTTAATACTGGCCTGTTGAAGTTTCAAGACGGGCCGCTAATCACTCGCGAAAAGTTAATAAGTGAATTGGAGCGAGAGTTGCCAAGAGTACCTGCGGCATTGCAGATTCAGGTAGGCGAGCGGGATGTCATTACTTACATGGAGCGGCACCATCCCAGAAAATCGGAAAACTGGAATCGGTATAAGCAAGTCGAGGAGGAAGATTTTAGCGACGTAAGAATCCATCCAGGCGGCGGTAACCCTGGTGGTGGCAATCCCGGTGGCGGTAACCCTGGAAGAGGTAATCGTGGCGGAAATAGATAGGGCTAAGTGATTCCGACTTCGTCGGGAACTCGATCTAACCCTTGCGCGATACGTGAAATTTCGCGCAAGGGTTTTTTATTGCCCCAGAAAATCCTGCACAGGAAGTCCGAGTTGTCCACATGGAGAGCACGCGAAGATGTCGCCTGCTGATCGAAGCTCGATCGCACTAGCCCGTCAGCGGCCGAGCAACCGGGGCAGGAAAGGGGCGGCGTAGCAAACCGCCCCTGGTACATTCGCCTTCTGTACACTTACTGGACAACTGCAGGAAGAGTCGCAGGATCACCGTCAAGCGCGGCACTAAGACAATGGGGATGCCCCCAGCCGCCGGCGCTTTTACCTGTCCCGTTATTCAGGTCAAAAACAATGTTGTCGGGACGGTTCGGATCTCCCGATACCCCGTCCACTCCCAACAAATGATCGAAACCGAGGTTGTGTCGCAGGCGCCAGGCGACTCGATGGTCAGCGCACGACGTGTCCCCGCTTACTCCTACTCCCCCGACAGCAAACTTTCCGGTCTTATAAAGCGCCAAACCGCCCCCGAAGACATTGATCCCGCCGATCTTCTTTCCCGTCATGGGATCAGTGGTTGACCCCAAGTCGAAACCATCGGGATCACTAAAAGGGTTGCCTGCGTAAGCTGCACTCGGGTCCACTGGGTTGCTCTCTTGCAAGCCGAAGAGACTACCACCGGGCTGCACTGCGGAGTACAGATTGGCGGTAGAAAGAGCAAGGCCGTTGCTGGTGCCTGATCCATTGCTAAATGACGCAGTACCTAGACTAAAGGCATTGCCGGTATTAGCCTTTTGAGCGGATATGACACGGCTACCGGGCCATTGATTCTGGTGATTCGAACCGGAGAACGCCACCGCACACACTACTCCCTGACGATCCACAATGGTCGCCCACATATGAAGGTTCAGACCGCTGGTTTCGGCAGACACGGCCGCTACCAAGGCGTCCTTGAGCTCATCATGAGTTGGTAAACCATGACACGGTGCGATTGCAGAAGCTAGGTTCGGGTAAGCTAATGCAAATGCCACCAACAAAAATTTAGGTGTACTTTTCATCGAGTGATGACTCCTATGCTGAAGTGGTTTAAGGGGGGAGTTTGGTTAGTATAGCGAGAGCGACAGCCGTAAACAATGCAGCCTGCGAGCCAGATCGGGCGTCCGTAAATCCTTCGGTTTTCAGCCCCGCAAACTAATTTCCGAAAACAGCTTTACCGCTAAGTTGTTGGAGATTTCAAGAGAGGCCGAAGCTCCACAACCAACTGCTTATCAGCGCCAGGCAATGTTAACTTTCCAATCACTGTTGGTTCTCGGTGGCAGTAAGAAAGGCTCAGATGTGCCACCATATGAGCATGATTCCACCGCACCAAAAAGTGCAAAACCACTCGCGGGCGGCCACTCGATTCAATATTGAGACTGAGTTGACCCTCCGGCTCGTCGAAAACCGCTCAGTCGTAACGAC
>DATLBQ010000109.1:0-8013 GCA_035526805.1 Pyrinomonadaceae bacterium | reverse complement strand
CACTTCTATCCCCACTTTGCCGCGGGCATGTGGGCGATGTGGCGCACGCATGACGTGTTTGAAAACGGCACGGTACTTAAGGATGGCATTCCCGTCGCAGATGCCCGCGCACTGCCTGACGGCGAAATCCAGGCAGGCACGGCCATACCGGCTGTCGTACCCATGCCAACTATTCCGATGGCGCCCATGCCGTCGCCCGTCTTCATCGACAAGGGCCAGGTTGTATACGGCACTCCGGGCACGCCTGATCCGGAAGGGAAGAATGTAACTGAGAACCCGGGCTTTCCGTTCTTCATCCCCGGAGTTGCCGGCGCGCGCGCTCCGCATCCGCCGCTTGATTTCGCCACCGTCGGCGCTGTCCCGCTGGACGGCGGACTGCCGCGTCACGTTGTGACCGGCGGCTCGATTTCATATGAGCGCCACACTAATTTTGACTGGAGCAAAGACCTGGAAACGATGAACGCGCGCAAACTGCCGGAAGATGGAACGCGTGTCGAGAAAGTGGCAATGCAGTATTTCAGCAGACGCTGCCAACCGTCATTCTTTCCGGATGGAACAGCAGGAAGTTGTCCCTCGTCTAACAGCACACCTCCGCAGAGCACTCTTAACACTCCGCCCACGGGATTTGTGCTAAACGGGTTGCCGTTGGGTCCGCAAGCAGGTGCGCCTTTCGCCGACCCAGCCATTGACGATAACGGCGAACCAGTTAACTACAATAAGGATACGAAGGTTCAAACGAAGCGCATCTATAAGGCTGCGGCGATACAAGTGAATTTGGTCCTCAACAAGAAGCCGATCGCCTGGCATTATCCACAGGGGCGAATACTCACTTTATGGAATGATGTGGAGCCGACCATCGACTTCACCTTCGGAAAACCTGGACGCCAACCAGAACCCTTGTTCTTCCGCGGAAATTCCGGCGACATCATCGAATACTGGCATACCAACCTCGTGCCGAGCTATTACCTGGTCGATGATTTTCAGGTACGCACCCCCACTGACATTCTGGGCCAACATATCCACCTGGTGAAGTTTGACGTGACCGCTTCAGACGGCGCCGGTAACGGCTTTAACTATGAAGATGGAACGTTCAGCCCGCAGGAAGTTCAGGAAACGATCCATGCCATTAACGCTAGTCCAAACAATGGCTTTGAGAATGACAAAAACAACCCGCTCAAACCGACGGCTCCGCCAAGCGAGATTCTTGATTGTGCGGCACATCCAACCGACCCGCGTTGCATGACTTGCGAAGATTGGCTTGCAAAAAACAGTATCACGATCACGCCGACGAATCGTCCGCAGTGTCCGAGCTGGTGGGGAGCGCAAACAACAATTCAGCGCTGGTATTTGGATCCGCTGGTGGATAACTCCGGTGTTGACCGGACAATGCGAACTGTCTTCACTCACGATCACTTCGGGCCTTCGACTCACCAGCAGATAGGTCTTTATGCCGGTTTGCTTATTGAGCCAACGGGTTCGAGCTGGCGCAACTCGGAAACGGGTTCGCCCATGGGAAGGCCAACCAATCAGCCACCGGTGCGTCCTGACGGTGGTCCAACCAGTTGGAAAGCCGACATCCTCACGACGGACAAAGATAACAAGGACATCAGCTACCGAGAGTTTGCGCTGGAGTTTCAGGATACTCAACTTGCGTACATGACCAGGAAAATAGCAGGCAAGCCCGGTCCGTTATTTCCCAACGCGTCGTCTGTGCCGAATCCAAATCCGAGCAAGGGCTATCGCGATAATCCCTACTCTATTGGCGCGCCGGGCTCCCCCACGCTAATCAGCACCCTGACGGTGGGAAGCCAATCAGTAAACTACCTGAATGAACCGGTTCCGTATCGCATCGGTACCGGCGATCCTTCGGAGGCTTTCAACTCGGCCGCCATTCCGTGCCCGCCGATCGTTGGACCCGCGCCACCGGGTTGCCAACCGAATGCTCAAATTGGGGGCGATCCGATCACGCCCCAACTGCGTGCTTATCAAGGTGATAAGGTGCAAATTCGTTTGCTGGTAGGAGCCCACTTGTTTGCCCATCAGTTCAACCTTGAAGGCCCAACGTGGTTCGCGGAGCCGGCGTGGAAAAATTCCGGTTATCGCAGCGTCCAGGGTATGGGACTCTCAGAACATTTCGAGTTCCTTTTCAATACGCCGTCTTCGTCGGCGCCTAAAGCCGGCCGTAAATGTCCGGACGGAATGTCACAAGGAAACTGCGTGGACTATCTCTACAGTCCGAGTCTCGATGAGTTTGGCGTCTCCAATGGCATGTGGGGTCTTTTCCGCGCCTACGATCCAAACAAACTGGCAAACAAATTGGTCCCCCTGCCAAACAATCCGATTGGATCGGCCGCGAGCGTAGAATATGAAACCTGCCCGGCCGATGCGCGTAAGCGGGAGTTCTATATCAGCGCTGTAACCGCGCAGAAGGCCCTTTCAGTTCGCAGCCCAATATCTGCCACGAACCCGAAAGGGCAGATAGTCTTCAACGATCGCGGCACGCCCGCCGGAGCGCCATTCAGCGCGCCGCTGGGCCTTATGTATGTCCGCACCGAAGATCTGGATGGAGGGAAACTGAAGGCGGGTGTCCCGATTGAACCACTCATCCTGCGAGCCAATGCCGGAGACTGCATACTGGTGTATTTGAAGAATGAGATCCCGCCGTATCCTAATTCAGATGTGTTCAAGGAGCGACTCACCTATGCCCAGCCTCTGAACAAGCTCCCAGGCGTAGCCAAGGTTCCTCCTTCACCACGGGTTGGGCTGCATCCGCAGCTGCTTTCCTACGACGCGGCCAACAGCAGTGGTAGTAACATCGGCTTCAACGCGAAAGGTGGGCAGAATCAGACAGTCAAATACAACGAGACCATCACGTACAAATGGTATGCGGGCAAGAGCGAGCGGGGTGCCGGCGGCAAGCAAGACTACACTCCGGTCGAGTTTGGCTCACTAAACCTGTTCCCGGCCGATCCGTTGTTCCACGCGCCACGCAGCCTGTTCGGCTCCATGGTCATTGAACCTGCCGACTCCACCTGGACCTGCGACGGAAAAGACGGTAGCGGCAATTCCATTGAGGTGAGTTGCGATCCGCCATCAAGCTCAACCGACTTCACCCGAGCCTCGGCAACCGTCACAGACGGTGCAGACCGGAACAAGAAGTTCCGCGAGTTTGTGGTGATGATTAGCGATTCCATTATTATCTCGGGCGGCAACACCAGTGCGGTCAATTACCGAACTGAACCAAGGGGACCGACTCCGCCCCCTAACCCTACCCCGTCTCCTGCCGTCCCCTTCCGCTACTTTGCTAATTTTACGACAGACTTTTCTTGTATGTTGTCGAATCAGCTAGTCGGCGGCGATCCTAAAACACCGATCTTCACTGCGGAGCCGAGCGACAAAGTTCGCTTCCGCATGGCCCATCCATATGGAACCGGCACCTCCCAGGTCTTTACGGTGCATGGCCACGTTTGGCCGCGCAATCCATATAAGAATGACTCAACGCAGATCGGTGAAAATAGTCTGTCGCAGTGGCTGGGCTCGCGAGACAATCATGGTGCGACAGATCATTTTGAAATCGTGCTTGATAAGGCTGGCGGTGAGTCAGGGAAGCCTGGTGACTATCTATACAGCGTCTTCGTGCCCGATCAGGCCAGACTTGGAGCCTGGGGCCTCTTTAGGGTAGGTAAGGCTAACCAAGCTCCGCAACCCAATGCAGCCTGTACGCCGGTGAAGGCAGCGCCGGTTGCTTTACCTGCGAAGGATGAAGAAGGCGAACGCAGAGGCCTTATCAGACAGCCAGTCAACCAGGGTGTGAAACCCTAAGTTGGCGCCGGGAGGATTTGTCGTGCGCGGACACGCCCGTTTCGACATGACAAATCCTCTTCTCGCTGGCTGAGAACCCGGGTCGCACTAGACCCAACGCATAGATCGAACGGATTACCAAATAGCGTTTACAATTTTTTTCAACTCTTGCGAAAGTTAGGAGGAAAGCTATGGGAGGCGGAAACGTTGGCAGAGGCGGCGGCGGCCTTCGAGGTGGCAGAGGCGGCGGCCTTCGAGGTGGCAGAGGTGGCGGCGGCCTTCGAGGTGGCAGAGGTGGTGGCAAACCTGGCAAAGACACGGGAAAGCCGGACAAAGGCAAAGATGGCAAAGGTGGTTACTACTATGACAAGCAGGACATAGTCACCATCCAACTCACAAGATATTGTGCCGAAGAACTGGCCAACGCGCTGATCATCGCCCTCAATATCGGGGCCTACGATAAGAAGAAGAAAAAAGGTAAGGGCAAGAAGGAAGGTGGCGGCAAGAAAGATGGTGGCAAGAAGGACGGCGGTAAGAAAGATGGCGGTGGCAAGAAGGACGGCGGTGGTAAGAAAGATGGCGGCGGCAAGAAGGACGGCGGTGGTAAGCCCGTTGGCGGCGGCAAGCCCACTGCATCGCGCAAATCAAGGCGCCGTTAACTAAGCAGTGGTAGGCCCCTTATTGTCATCGATTAGAAAATACGGTGTCTCAACTGCCAGCCTTATACCTCAGAAGATCGACAGGGCATTGCTTTGATTTTTCCGATCATAGCGGTGCTCACCTAAGCACTCGTCGGCCCGACCTGGCGAATCAATTGGTTGAGTAATAAATCTTCCGGCACACTCGCGGGTGCAGGGTGGGTGGTAGCACCCGCGCGTTTTCATTTTTCCCCCTTTAGTGAGAGGCAAGGTTTAATCTAAGACATGACAAATCTTGGAAGGAGCCCTCGCATCTGCAGCAATAAACGATTACAAAGTCTTCTTACTAATCAGTTTTCTGACGCTCAAAAAGCGGCTGATTTGCTTGAAGAATTTCTTCGGCATCGAGCCTACAGCAAGAAATTTTCTCTGAAGCTTTTGGCAATGGCGAAGCCGGAGGCTGGCTTCAATTGGGACATCCGGCGGCTGGCAATCCTGATGCTCGAGCATCAGATACTGAAATTGCCTCCGGACAAGCTGGACCAGGTTGATTTTCTACTGACTCAGCTAAGACTAAAGGCCGCGTCGGGCTTGAGCATTGGAGTTGATAGTTCGGTATTGCGAGAGGGTTTCTCTACCACTGAGCTTCGCCCCTTCATTCGCGAGTTTCGCACGAAGCTGGCACGACTGAATCGCGTCCACAATCTGATTGGCGGGAAGAGAACCTCCGATCAGGCGTTGCGTGAATTCATAGAACTGTCACGTCGCGACTGCAAATTGTCGCTGGCGCGCTATCTGTTTACTCCTGAAGAGATCGTCGACGAGATAATGAGTCGCTTGCGCGTGACCGACGGGGTCAGAGATGTGTACAAATCAGAACCAGGCCGTGTGCAAAGCGAAATGAAGCGCGCGATAAAGCTGCTGCCGAACTTTGAAGCCAAAGTTCTCAGGAAACTTTACGAGTCTTCGAACATCTATTGGGTTACCGAAAAAACGGGTTCAGAGATCAATTCGCTTGTTGAGTATCCAGCGACAACCGTTGTGTTGGTCATTAAGCTCCCCGGCAGCGATACCGAATTCGAAATCAAGAGGGCCGGGCGGCCCGGTGAACATTCGCTCAACGTCGTTTACGCGCGCAATGGATACACAGTTCCGCCGTCGCACCGGCTCGACGGTGGCAGCATGCAGTGGCTCTTGCGTTATGAGGCCAACAAGGCTACTAAGCTCGCACTCATTTATCGCCTTGTACATGGGGTTGAAGCGCCAATGAGTAGCTACATCTCCAGATCAAGCGTCACCTCGGTGCCAGTTCGCGATCACCAGGCGAGGACCCTCAGCTATTTCACTCAACCCGAAACGTTTGGTGAAGGATTTCGCGGAATGAGAAAAGCAATGAAAGACTCAGTTGCCGCATTCAAGACCGAAGGCCATAAGAACTTGCCTAATCTGCCCGGTGACTGGGGATTGTCGGCACAGTTTGTCGGGCACGTCCAGCCCGCGCAAGCAATTCTCACCGGCACCAGCTCGTTTCGTTTGGATAAGCTGGCAACGTATCTCTCAGCTAACGGACCCAAGCATTACTTCGAGAAGGGTCTTAAAGTCGCATACTCCGAGGACGATGCCAAGATATTCGCTGATGAAATTCTTGAAGAGATACTGGGACATTACCAGTGTCCGCCTAAACCTTATCAGAACCACGAACAATACGTGGCGGCCGCATTTGCGGTAGCGCAGAATCGTGCGCGAGCTGATCAAGTCTACACTTCGCTGCTTCAACAAATCGCGAGGTTCTGGGGGACTTTATTGGCCGTCAGAGGTTACACACGAGGCGAATCGTTCGTCGCGAGAAATGTTGGATTGAGGAGTTTTTGGAACAAAGGTCAATGGGATGTAAAGATCGTGTTCATGGACCACGATGCTATGGTTCTTCCCAACCCGCAAAACGGCCGATTTTTCGCACATGGTGATATCCCGAATATGACCATGGATGAGCGATATATTTGGAGTAGAGTGGATCCGAAACGCTTTTCGGTCAGTGAAGTCGGGTACCTTCAGAGCATTTACAGAGTCGGGAAAAAGCTCGATGCTGCAGCCCAGGCGTTGGCACACATAGAATTGAAAAAGGCGTATAGAAAAACCCAACATAAAGTTTTGACCAATCCGGATTTGCAACGGGAGTTCAGCAAAGGTCTGGTGGAACGTCTGCAGGATTGGGACACACTGGTAGGTGGGTTTCTCCAGATGAACGGTGATAAGGCAACCAGCACAAAGTGGAAGAGACAAATGAAGAAGATGCTGGCAGCAAAAGATTATCCGGAGGATGCGTTAGAGATTTATATGACCGTGATGCAAAAGAACAAGTCGTTTCTGCTAAGACACGCATTCCTCTTTGAAACAAATGAAAACGATTAGTGGACTACGCTGGACTGGCTGGCTCAACATCCACTATTTGTAAAGCAAACTGTTAGTTTGCGATGGTGAATGGCGTTCAACGCGCGGGCAAACTCAGAGTTTGTGCTAGAAAACAGATTAGGACTACTACCTAAACTTTCGAGTTAGCCGAAAGATTTACCAAAGGCGCTTGGCGTGACTACGACACTTTCACAGGACCAACTCGATCGCTACTACCGCGACGGTATCGTGTTCCCCGTCAAAGTGTTTTCAGATAGGGAAGTGTCGCTCTTTCGGGGCGCACTCGAAACCATTGCTGCCGGCTGCGAAGGTGCTTCGCTAAAGCGATTCGATGGCCTTCATCTCTTTTTTGAGTGGGCATACTCTCTCGTCACACACGAGGGTCTCTTGAACGCAGTCGAAGGTATTCTGGGCGATAATATCCTGGTCGACGGTACCCTCGTTTTTTACAAGCCCCCACGCGATTCCAGTTACGTCTCCTGGCATCAGGACAGCGTTTACTCGGGTTGGAATCTCACGCCTTCAACCTCGGCCTGGATTGCACTCACGGGAAGTCATCGAGCGAATGGTTGTATGCGCGTAATTCCTGGTTCACATAAAGACGGCTTGCTGGATCACGCGAATGTCCGCGACGCTTTAAATCTCTTAGGGCGTGGTGAACAAGTGAAGACGGTCGATGAATCTCGGGCTGTAGACGTCGTGTTGCAGCCGGGCGAAATGTCCCTGCATCAGAGCACATTGGTCCATGGGTCGAATCCAAACCTATCTGATGAGGCACGCATCGGATTCATTGTGCGCTATGTGACTAGTAAGTCCAGAAATCCAGGCAGACCGTTGCTGCGGGTTCGTGGCCAGGCGGATTGCAGCCATTTGAGTCTCGCGAAACCGCCGGCCGGAACGAATCAGCAATCCGCATTTTGTGCCTGGCGAACTTATAGCGGTGCCTAATGCCGCAACTAATCGTCCCATCCGACTGGAGAATGTAAGAACCAGGAATGGAAGTTCATGCAAATGTTCAATTGGGACAAGGTATCCGTAAGGCACGAGCCGTATACAGTATTTTACATACGGGACTTGCTGCCGCCTGCTTACTATCGCGAGCTGGCGGAAACCTTTCCCTTGCTTTCCGACTTTCGTTACCGCGCGACGTTGGGAAATAAAT
>DATLBQ010000108.1:0-7225 GCA_035526805.1 Pyrinomonadaceae bacterium | reverse complement strand
CAGGGGCAGGTGCTCAGCAATGCGAAGGCGCTGTCGAGCGAATTACAGGAGCAGGGCCTGCGGCTGGTTTCCGGCGGCACAGACAATCATCTGATGTTGGTCGATGTTTGGATGGATGGCAAAGGCATCACCGGCAAAGATGCAGAGAAGGCGCTCGAAGCTGCAAACATCACTGTCAACAAGAACACTATTCCGTTTGATCAAAATAAACCTTTCGTCGCCTCGGGTCTGCGCATCGGAACGCCTGCCGTCACCACGCGCGGCATGAAGGAAGCCGAGATGCGCGAGATTGGGCGTTTGATCGCGGAGGTTATCCACGCGCCCGAGTCGGAAGAAGTGCGCGACAGAGTGCGGCAAGGTGTAACCGAACTGAGCGGACGCTTTCCGCTTTACGCGAAACGACTGAAGCGGCAACCTGAAGCCATTGGCGCGTAGTTTCCTCGCCAATTTCGCGCGAAGGGGAACAACGGAAAGGATTGAATTACCTCCGAACCGCGCTTGCACTCTCTTTCACGCGAGGCTTTGCCCGGTGTCACATGTATTACTTGATTTCTCTAACCGTTTTGACGGTTTGCATGGGGGCTTGGAGCTGTCGCCGAAAGAAACTGTTGAAACGTTTCAGGTTTTCGTCCGTTTGTTTTAACACCGGGCTACAGCCTCGCTGTGAATGAGACTAGAGGCAAACTGTTACAGCGCCCAGGTTTTACGATGGAAACAGTCTTTGGGCCTGACGGCTTAATCGCTAACGCGCATCCTGATTACGAGCACCGGCCGGGCCAGATTGAAATGGCGCGGGCGGTGATGCGTGCGTTTGAAGATCGAAAGCACCTGATCGTCGAAGCCGGCACCGGCACCGGCAAGACGCTCGCATATTTAGTTCCAGCAGTTGCGGCTGCGCTTGGCGGGCGCGGGCGCGTAATCATCTCTACCGGCACCAAGAATCTCCAGGAACAGTTGATGAACAAGGACATTCCTTTCCTGCAGGGCGTGCTGCCGAAAGGCTTCAAAGCCGCCTACATGAAGGGACGAAACAACTACGTTTGTTTGACGAGGCTCGGTCGCGCGGAAGATTCGCCGGTGCTGGACGGACTGGACGAAGTTGATTACTTCGATGAGGTGCTTCATTGGGCGAAGTGTTCCGAGGCGGGCGACCGCGCGGAGTTGTCAAATCTGCCCGAATCGCTTTCATTCTGGCGACACATCGATGCTCGTTCCGAAACTTGTCTGGGCCAGAAGTGTCTCGACTTCGATGCCTGCTTCATCACCCGTATGCGCGAGCGCGCGCTGGATGCCGACATCGTAGTCGTCAACCATCATTTGTTTTTCGCTGACCTTGCTTTGCGCAATAGCATGTATGGAAGCGTCTTGCCTGATTACACGGCGGTGATCCTCGATGAGGCGCACTTGATCGAAGACGTGGCATCAGAATATTTTGGCGCGCAGATTTCCAACTATCAGCTCGACGATCTAATACGCGACGTAGGAGTAGTGTCATACGAAGACGCCGCAGCGGATCGCGAGATCACCAAAACTTCCTCCCGCGTGATGCGCTTTGCCGAAAACTTTTGGATGGGTTTCCGGGAAGGGCGCGGGGACGAAGGACGATATCCGATAATTCCCGGCAGCTTTGCGACGAGAAATCGCGAAGGTGAGTTGCAGTCGACGCCGCTTGGCGACTTGTATGTCGCGCTCGATGGGGCGTTGTCGCGATTGGAAACAACCCTCGACGCGCTAAAGGAGAAACCGCCGGAAATTGAAAACCTGGTGAGACGAATTCGTCAAATGAAGTTTGATTTGCAGTTCATCGTCACGGGCGCCGACAAAAAATTTGTGTACTGGACTGAGCGCCGCGGTCGCGGATTCTTTCTGCGAGCTTCACCCATCGATGTATCAGGACTATTGGAAGACAAGCTGTTTGAAAAAGTCGATACGGTGGTATTGACGTCGGCGACGCTTTCGAGTGCGGGTAACTTTTCGTTCATACGGGAGCGGTTGGGTTTGAGTGCAGCTGAGGGCTTGATAGCTGAATCCACCTTCGACTATCAGAGCCAGGCGCTTTTGTATCTACCGCCAAACATGCCTGACCCGCGTTCGCGGGAGTGGGCAGAGGCTGCGGCTGCGGAGGTGGTCAAGATCGTAAACGCGACGGAAGGTCGAGCGTTTGTGCTCTCCACCAGTTTGGCGGGCATGCAGTCGCTTTACGATATCGCCATGCCCGAGATTGAGTATCCCTGTTTCCTGCAGGGTAGTGCTTCGAAAGGAAGGTTGCTCGAACGGTTTCGGCAGACTCCGAATGCAGTGCTGTTCGCCACCTCGAGTTTTTGGCAGGGGGTTGATGTTCGGGGCGAACAGTTGTCATGCGTAATTATCGATAAGCTGCCATTTGCTGTGCCGACCGATCCGATCGTCGCGGCGCGCCAACGTTATATCGAAGATGAAGGCGGATCGAGTTTCTTCGAGTACAGCGTGCCGCAGGCGATTATCAGTTTGAAGCAGGGCCTCGGTCGTTTAATTCGGAGCACGACCGATCGCGGCGTGTTGGCCGTGCTCGATCCGCGACTGAAGACAAAAAGCTATGGCCGCTTGTTTTTGAAGAGTCTGCCGCAATGCCGCTTGACCTCGGATATCACGGAACTGAGGCAGATGTTTGAATCACATGAGATGGCCGCGCGATAGTTTGTGATTGCCAATGCCGGTCGGTGCCCTAAGTAAAAGGATAAGCAATGAGTTTCGAAGACAGAGAAGACACCACGATCTATAAAGTTGTCGTCAATCACGAAGAACAGTATTCAATCTGGCCCGCGCACCGCGAGAACGCGCTGGGCTGGAACGATGTGGGGAAGTCAGGCACCAAGGCGGAATGTCTGGATTACATCAAGGAAGTCTGGACGGACATGCGTCCGCTCAGCTTGCGCGATAAGATGGAAGAGGCAGCGAGAAAGAAGGGCGGAAACGAATAAGGATGCCGGGACAATTTGAGGTGATGATCGAACGAAACTTCTCCAGCGCGCACCAACTGCGGGGCTATAAGGGGAAGTGTGAAAACCTGCACGGCCATAACTATCGCATCGAGATTTATGCGCGCGGCAGGGAATTAGATAACATCGGCTTGCTGGTGGATTTTGTAGAGCTGAAAGCGGCGGCAGACGAGGTAGTGCAATACCTCGACCACCGCAATATCAATGAGCTCGATCCTTTCGTGGAGTTACAGCCTTCAGCGGAGAATCTTGCAAAGTACATTCTCGAACGGGTGGCTGCGAAGCTGGGCGACGAGCGCGTGCAAATTTATAAGGTCAGATGTTTTGAGACACCGACGAGCGTGGCTACGTATGAGGTGTTGTAAGCGGTAAGCGGTAAGCGGTAAGCGGTAAGCGGTAAGCAGTAAGCAGTAAGCAGTAAGCAGAAATCAGAAAAGAGCGGGGGCAAGCCCGCCTTCCTTACCGCCAGCTGAACAGTATTGAGTCCAGACGTCGGATTGAATGGCTTTCAAGGTTGGAACTACCGATCCAGTTAAGGAATCTCTGGGTGAGGAAGGCGGGCTCGCCCCCGCTCTTTGCATTTCAGCTCTCGTCAGCCATAGCCGGTGTTTGCACGAAGACCGGCACAGCATCTTCCACCCGGTAATCCTCGATCGAGTGTTCTTGGAGAAGTTCCTTCGCGCGTACTACTTTTCTGACTGCAGTCCTCATGTAAGGCTTCTCGCAGTACGCGTAGAACACCCACGCAAAACCAACTGTCGCCGGCACGACGATTAGCAACGTGTTTAAGATCGGCGGCATTCCTTCGACGACGAACCACCACGACTCCATGATCACAAGTTCGTGCGTAAGGTAAAGCGAATACGAGAACACTCCAATGAACGCCAGGCCGCCCACCATTCGCCGGAACAATGCGGCGAGATTGTGCGCGCGGCTAGTCTGGCCGAGATTCCGCAGCTTCAGAGCCCACGATTGTTCCGTTTGCACTGCACGGTTAACGAGAATAAAAAACCCCAGACCCCAGGCTGGATGCATCAATAGCCACGCGAGCGTATGAGGAAGAGTGTCCTTCTGCGTTGTCGGCAAGATCATAGAAGTCGCTGATGCGGCAACGATCGCCGCCAGACCCAGCCAAACGTTGCGGCACCACTTCGGCAGTTTTACTAAACCAAATGCGGCTTCGACGGCGATCGCGCCGAGCGCCCAGGTCAACCAATGTGAAGCTGCTGCTTCCGGGACCGGAATGCCGGTTCCAGTTGTAACCCAGGCAGCATGACTAAACGCGAACCAACCGACTCGCGCCGCAGCACATACCACCAATGTCGGCCCCCATCCCCAGCGGCTGCGCAGGAACAACAGCAGAAAATAGGCGAGGTAAAGTTGCTCTTCGATAGCGAGCGTCCAAAAAACTCCATTGATGCTATAGCAAGTGTAGGGATCCAGATTGTGGAGCATCAAAAGATGCATGACCAAGTCGTACACGAAGAAATGGGTTACGTTGATGCCGGTCGACAGCGCCGCCATCAACAGGAACAGAGCGAAGGCAATCAGGTAAGGAGGATAGAGACGACGAAAGCGACGGCGCCAAAACGTGCCAAACTTGATCGACGGTGATTCCGCTTGCGTGCGCGCTTTGGCCCACTGCAGGTGAATACAGAAGCCGGAGATAACGAAGAATAGAAAGACACCGACGTAGCCAAACGAGCTCACGAACTGCAGCAACTTTACTGGCCAGCGAAAAACGTTATCGGGAACGGCATTGGTTGTTTGCATTACCGCGTGGTAAAGCACAACGCCCAGCGCTGCGATGCCACGCAACGCATCGATACTCTGCAAACGACCTTCGAGTAGGGGATGGTGCTTGATTACGTTCATCAAGGAGAACTGATCTGAGACCTCGGCGCGAGATTTCAGATTACTTCAACTCAAACGGGAGTGCCACTATGAAGTTCAGAGTTCGAGCTTTAGCTTGTGTAAATTTACGTAACCGCAGCCGAGCAGCCTAAAGGCTGAACTCTAAACGACTAGCCTATCACTACAGAACTCAGGTTAGGCCGACACCAATGCTGCGACGTCAATATTGTACTTTCTGATTTTGCTGTAGAGACGCGGCCGGTAGATACCTAGCAGGTTCGCTGCCGCTTGTTTATTGCCGCCAGTACGCTGCAGCGTTTTCTCGATCACCAGACGTTCAATATCTTCCAACGTCATATTTGGCGGCACATCCCAGCCGGTTCCGGCCTGTGATCCTTCTGGCAGCGTGCCGTTGTCAAAGGGTAGATCCACCGGCTCAATACGGTTTCCCTTGGCCAATAAAACTGCTCGTTCGATAACGTTTTGCAGCTCTCGCACATTTCCGGGCCAGGCATGTCCAAACAATCTCTGGTAGGCAGCCTGCGACACACCGGCGATTAGCCGATCGTATTTCTGCGCATACATGTGCAGGAAGTGTTCCGTCAGAAGCTGAATGTCTTCGCTGCGGTCGCGCAGGGGTGGCACATGAATAGTAATCGTGGAAATGCGATAAAAAAGATCGTCGCGTAAAAGTCCGTCACGAATGGCATCGGCAGGAGGGCGATTGGTTGAGGAGATGAGCCGGAAATCGACCGCATAAGTTTTCTCCGAGCCAATCTTGCGATAGCTTCGTTCCTGCAAAACGCGAAGAAGCTTTGGTTGAAGTTCTACCGGCATCTCGGCGATTTCGTCGAGCATCAGCGAACCACCGGCTGCATGCTGCACCAAGCCTTCCTTATCGGCGTGCGCACCGGTAAAGGCGCCTTTGGTATGGCCGAAGAGCTCCGATTCAATCAGCTCTTTTGGCAAGGCCGCACAGTTGACTTTGATGAAAGGTTTGCGCGCCCGCAGCGAGTTGTAATGAATCGCATTGGCGATGAGTTCCTTACCGGTTCCCGATTCGCCTACGATTAGAACATTCGCATCCGACTTCGCGACTGATTCGATCATTTCGTAAATCGTCTGCATCGGTTTCGATGAGCCGATAATGTTGAAGTATTCCGAGCGGGTGGAAAGCTGCCGGCGCATGTTCGCATTTTCGGTAAGCAGCTCGCGCTGTTTCAACGCATTCTGAATGCGGCGGAGCAGCGTGTCGAATTCGAAGTTATCCTTCTCGACAAAATCAAATGCACCCGCCTTACTTGCTTCAAAGGCTCTCGTGCCAGAGCCATGTCCGGTTAACACAATCACTTCCGTCAGGGGTTTTGCGTCCTTGATATGTCGAACGACCGCCAGGCCATCCATGTCAGGCAGCTGCAGATCACAGATGGCGATGTGATGGCCGCCTTGATCGAAAAGCTCGATGGCGTCGGTGCCAGTGGCGGCGGCGTCGACTACATAACCTTCTTCAACAAGATTCTGCTTCAGCGAATCTGCGATCGTCGGTTCATCGTCAACAACCAGAATGCGCACGTCCTTGTTTTCCACGAATTATCCTCCCTGACACCCCGTATGTAATTTACTTCTTGTTTGCGTTCTTACGCATGGCCCAGCGGCAGGCGCACGCATAAAGCACCGTTCTCACGCTTCGCGGAACCGCCATGCGCCTCAATTACTCTGGCTGCAAGCGAGAGCCGTATTTCGTTACTGCCCGCAAATGAATGGAACGGGTCGTGATCGGATGAATCCAACACTCTCCACTCGATAATGCCGTCCCTTGTTGATTTGGCCACCTCGTCTTTCAAGTGAATCTCGAGTGAGCCTTCGGTCGCTTTGCCGCTCAACAGCTTCATAGCGCCAAGCGATATAGACTTCAGGGCATCCCCCAGCAACACCGGATCGAATTCACCCAGGAGAGGAGCAGGTCCGGCGTTTATGATGACCGAGTGACGCCTCTCGCCCGCGGACGATGGGGGCTCGCTAAGGTTCTCGGCGTTCAAGGCTACCGCAACTTGACGCAGGATCTTTTCGAGATCCATTCCTGCTTGTTTTTTAAGTTGGAGCGGCCGGCCGTACTCGGCAATCATTGACGCATCTCTTGCCGTTCGGTCTAAGCCGGCGATTAACTTGTTGATGGTATACAACTCCTCGGCGGGCCGCTCGCTCTTTTCCAGTCTCTTCTTGAGAAACGTGGCATAGAGTTTGAGACCATTCAACTGATTTTTTAGATCGTGCACAATCTGAACAGAAGCCCGTCCGAGAATCCGCAGGGCCTCGTGGTCTTCCGATTCTGATAATAATGGCTTCATCTGGCTGCAGACTGCTTTCTTAACTTCCTCAAGCTAGCTTAGGGG
>DATLBQ010000107.1:0-10965 GCA_035526805.1 Pyrinomonadaceae bacterium | reverse complement strand
TCGACGAAGAGAAGCAGTAACAGCTGCCGCGTAAATCTGCGGCTATTTTTCTGTTACCCAAGTGGCAGTTCGATAGTGAAGACGCTGCCCCTGCCAAGTTCCGAAGTGACCGTAACTTCACCACCATGCGCGCGCGCCAGGTGCTTTACGATAGCCAGGCCAAGTCCAATACCACCCAGCTCGCGAGAACGCGCGCGGTCCACTCGATAGAATCTTTCAAAGAGTCGTTCCACATGTTGCGCGGGAATTCCTTCGCCCGTGTCTTCAACCATGATTCTCGACCGCCGGCCGACGTTGGCCGACCTAAGGTTGTCACCTCGATCACTTTCAGACCGAATTGTTACCGAGCCATTTGCGCGATTGAACTTGATCGCGTTCTCCACCAGGTTCGTCAGCATTTGTTCGAGTCGACGTGCGTCTGCATAGACCATCGTGTCTGGTGGAACCGCATTGTTGAGGACTATCGACTGAGCGGCCGCCTTGTTTGCCAGAGACGAGATTACGTCGTTCACGATCGGATGAAGCTCTACCAATTCGACCTTGACCTGCACGTTGCCCGCCTCGATCGCGCTCAATTCCAGGATGTCGTCGATGAGTTCGTGCATCCGTGCCGCATTTCTACGAATGATCGACAAGAAACGATGGCTGGCTTCTTTGTCGTCGATGGCTCCGGCTTCGAGAGTTTCGATGAAAGCCAGAATCGCGGTGAGTGGAGTGCGCAACTCGTGTGAAACATTCGAAAGAAACTCCTGTCTGACTTGCTCCAGGTGTTCGGTGCGAGTGACGTCGATGAAGACGCCTAGCGCGCCCTGCGCCGGCGATTCTTTGCCGTTGGAGCCCGCCAGTGGCACGACCCGGAGATCAAAAACCAGTCGTTCTGATCCCTGTATTTCAACCTTCACGTCGCTGCGTTCTATTCCTTTCAGCGCATCGAGAAAGGCGCTGTAGATTGCCGGATTGCGTGTCAGCTCGGTCAGGCGTTGTGATTCAAGTTTTTCCCGCGAGGGACTAAACAGCTGATGGGCGGCGGTGTTTGAAGCCACTACGCGCATATCTGTATCGACGACCAGCAAACCCTCGCGCATCCCATTCATCGTCGCTTCGAATAACTTTCCCCGCGCAAAAATTTCTTCAGCCGACTCATCCGAATCATTTTCAGCAGCCAAGCTCGCCTCCAGTTCATCTTCTGAAGGTTTAGTTGATAAGGTCTTAACTATTAGCAATGCGACAGCCAGCAAGAGCACGGCGGCGGAAACCGCGCGTGTGGTAAATGAAGGCAGGAGGAGAACAACAGCAACGGCAATTGCAGAGACGGCTATAAGGAGGGTATTACGCTTGGACATATCCCGAGCGCCAACGGCGCGAAACATTTTGGAGTGCGCTGATCTGTCAGCGCTTTGAGTGGGCTGCGACCTGTCGCAGCCTGGAATGTTTGCACTCGCCTATACAAAGCGGCGTCAGGCCGCCGCGGATCAAAGCGCTGACAGGTCAGCGCACTCCAAAATGAATTAGGCACCTTCAGCGCTCGGTCGGGTGCAACCGACAAAGCGGTAGCCGACGCCCACGACGGTCTCAATGCAATCCCCACATTCATCGAGCTTCTGGCGCAAGCGCCGGATATGAACGTCGAGCGTGCGCGCATCGCCGTAGTAGCTGTAGCCCCAGACGTTGTCTAAAAGCTGCTGCCGGGTAATCACGCGATCCGCGCTTCTGGCCAGGACCGACAGCAACGAGAATTCTTTATTCGTCAGCTTCACTTTCTGACCATGACAGAGAACGCGTATATCGTCGAAATCAATCAGCAGATGATCGTCTTCGTAAGTTTTTCCGCTGGTCTCATCCATGCGCCGCATGACCGCTCGAACCCGCGCGAGCAGTTCCCTTACGGAAAACGGTTTAGTGATGTAGTCGTCAGCGCCCAGGTCAAGACCGGTGACACGATCCGATTCCGAGGCCTTCGCAGTCAACATGATTATTGGCGTGCGGCGTGTGGCCGGCTCTCTTCTAAGCCGGCGGCACAACTCAGTGCCGCTCATTCCGGGTAACATCAGGTCCAGGATTATCAGCGACGGCGACTCACGCTGGTTGAGGGCCGCAGCTAATCCTGCTTCTCCGGTCAACGCGGTAACAGCGGGCCATCCTTCGCGCTCGAAGTTATATTTCAAACTCTCCGAGATGTCGGGATCGTCTTCAACGATGAGAATTGGCCTTGTCATCTCACAGGTAGCCTCAAATCGACCGAGCAATGACTGGAAGATTTCTTGTTTTTGCCAGCCAGAGAAACTCAAACAGACAGCCAGGAATGTCTGTCCTACTTAAAGTGCTTGATGAACGCTGCTTCAGCCATGTAGACGGTTAACTCGCATATATCGGTAACGTAATCGCCAATACGTTCAAGGTGTTTGGCTACAAAAAGCAGCCGTGCGTCACGGGTGGCCGTAGCCGGCTCAGTCACCATCATTTCAATCAACCGGCGAAATACGTGGTTGTAGAGTTCGTTGATCTCGGCGTCGCTTTGAATCACTTCGCGGGCCGAAGCGGCGTCACTGGAGGTGAACGCATCAAGCGCTGTTCGCAACATCCGCAGTGCATGGTCTGACATCTGTGTCAGATCAACCACCGATTTCAGTTCGGGTTCGTTGTTAAGATCTATAGCTACGCGCGCAATGTTGCCAGCATGATCGGCAATGCGTTCAAGCACCGGCGCCATCTTGGCAACCGAGATCACGAAACGGAGATCACGCGCCGCCGGCTGGCGCAGCGCAATGATATCGATGCACTGGCGATCAATCTCAACTTCCAGCTGATCGATCAGGTCGTCCTGTTCGAGAACCTGATTGGCAAGCTCGGTGTCACGCTGCGTAAGAGCCCTCATGGCTCGCTCTAACGCTGCTTCTGCTTCGCCGCCAAGGAGCAATACGCGATCGCGGAGCGAATCGAGTTCGTCATCGAGATGTCTGTGGTAATCCATAACGTACTTTGATCTTTGTCCTTTGTGCTTTGTCCTTTAGGTCCAGGCCTTAGGTCTTTACACTTTGATGTTCAGCTACTGCTTCCGATTCGGCAATACAAGAAAGAACAAAGTACAAACCACCAAGACCATGTTTATTAACCAAATCTTCCCGTTAAGTAATCCTCAGTCAGTTTTTCGTCGGGGTTGGTAAACATTTTCTCAGTCGAATTAACTTCAATCAACTTACCCAACCAAAAGAACACTGTTCGATCGGAGACGCGCGCTGCCTGCTGCATGTTGTGAGTCACAATCACAATCGTGTATTGCTTCTTCAACTCAACAATCAACTCTTCGATTTTCGCTGTCGCCATCGGATCTAATGCTGACGCGGGTTCGTCCATTAAGATCACGCTGGGACGAATGGCTAATGCGCGTGCAATGCACAATCGCTGTTGCTGGCCCCCCGACAAGCTTAGAGCGGATTGCTTCAAACGATCCTTGACTTCTGCCCAGAGGGCAGCATCCTTTAGTGCTTGTTCCACATGGCCCTCAAGCTCGCTACGGCTGGAGGTCATCCGGTTGATTCTTAAGCCATAAGCAACATTGTCGAATATTGATTTTGGAAATGGATTGGACTTCTGAAAAACCATGCCTACCCTGAGACGCAAATCAACGACGTCGGTCTCGGATCCATAGACGTCGGTATTATCAATTAAGACCTCGCCTTCCACCCGCGTCCCCGGAATTATGTCGTTCATGCGATTGAGAGTGCGCAAAAAGGTCGACTTGCCGCAGCCTGAAGGGCCAATGAAAGCTGTCACGATCCGTTCGGGGATTTCGAGAGAAATGTCGAAAAGAGCCTGTGATCGACCGTAATAGAAATTGAGATGCCGCACACTGATCTTGGCTGGACTGGCCGCGTCTGCACTCCGCGAAAGCGTAACAGTGCTCGAAGCGGTAGATACGGGAGTTGAGAGGTGCGTTGACATCGATATAAATTTAACCAAAGTGCCCGGTAATGTATTTCTCAGTCAGCTTCTTGTCGGGATTCTCAAACATTTTCTTGGTTGGCGAAACCTCTATTAGTTCACCCAAATACATAAAGGCTGTGGTGTCTGATACACGTGCTGCCTGTTGCATGTTATGGGTGACAATAATCACCGTCAGTTTACGCTTCAGCTCGAAAATAAGGTCTTCGATTTTGCCGGTGGCAATGGGATCCAGCGCTGAAGTTGGTTCGTCAAAAAGAAGCATTTCCGGATCAGTCGCTAACGCCCTGGCAATACAGAGACGCTGTTGTTGACCACCGGACAGTGTGTAAGCCGATTGGCGCAAGCGGTCTTTCACTTCGTCCCAAAGAGCAGCCGAACGCAAAGACTGTTCGACTTGCTGTTCCAGCTCCTTGCCACTTACTCCTCTGAGGCGTAATCCAAACGCCGCGTTTTCAAAAACCGACTTAGGAAACGCATTAGGTTTTTGGAAGACCATGCTGACCCGCAGCCGCATTTCCAATGGATCTGTCTCGGGACCAATGACGTTGGTACCGCTCGGCTGAAGAATAATTTTTCCTTCGTAACGCGTGTCCGGATAAAGATCATGAATTCGATTGAAGCAACGCAACAAGGTAGATTTCCCGCACCCGGAAGGACCGATAATAGCGGTGACCCTGTTTGCCCCGAAGCCCATGTTGATATTCTTGAGCGCCTGCAGTTTTCCATAATAGAAGTTCAGCTCGGAGACTTCTGCCTTAACGTCAGAGGTCTGCCCGTCCCGGACATCCGAGTCCCGAACCTTTGGGCTAACCTGAAGCCGGCTAACTTCATTTGTCATAGTCATCTTTGGCCTTGCGCCGACACTTAATTCCAGCGTTCCATTCATTGCGCGAGCACCTTTACCACTTGATCCGTTTGCGCACCCGATAACGAATCACGATAGCCACAGCGTTGAGCGATAAGGTTATAAATATTAGGATTAATCCGGCACCGGCAGCATTGACAATGAAAGCTTGATCTGGTCGTGAGACCCAATTGAACATCTGTATTGGCAGAACCGAGAATGGAGACCATAACCATTCAAAGGAGATAAAAGGCGGCTGCGACTTTATCGGCGGAGGCGGTAGGAAAGCTATGAAAGTGAGTGCCCCAATAGTGATCAGCGGAGCGGTTTCCCCGATAGCTCTCGACAACGCGATGATAATGCCGGTCATTGTTCCGCCGATCGAATAAGGCAGTAAATGATGGCGAACAACCTGCCATTTTGTTGACCCCAATGCATAAGCCGCCTCACGTATTCCTTGTGGAATGGTGCGCAGAGCCTCGCGCGTCGCCACGATTACAATCGGCAGAATCAAGAATGCGAGAGTTAACCCGCCCGTCAGAATGCTCTGGCCCAGTCGAAATTGATAGACGAGCAGGCCGAGCGCCATCAAGCCATAGACGATCGAAGGCACGCCAGCGAGATTTGCGATATTTATTTCTATAAGATTGGTGAGCCAATTCTTGCGAGCGTATTCTTCAAGATAGACGCCCGCAGCAACACCAAGAGGGACTGCGGTAGCGGCAGTTACGACCATGATTAAAAGCGTGCCTACCCATGAAGAGAGAATGCCGGCTTGTTCGGCAAAGCGTGACGGAAAGTGCGTAAGAAACCCCAGAGTCAGACGTGGAAATCCATCCAGGAAAAGATCTACCAGCAGTGCCCCCAACGTCAAAATGCCGATCAGCGTGCACACTATTCCTACGATGTTGAAGATGAAGTCCTGGCGCTTCCGTTTGGCAATTATTCCCTTGAAGTCGCTCACTCAGTACACCTCTCTAAAGCGTCGCCGCAGCACATAACCCAGGATATTGAAGATCAGCGTCATTATGAAAAGGGTGATACCAGCGGCAAAAATCGATTGGTAACCAATGCTGCCGTGCGGCAGATCGCCGAGACTGACTTGCACGATAAAAGCTGTGATTGTCGCGGCCGGCTCCCGCGGATCAGCCGTTAAATTAGGCTGCATACCCGCAGCGATGGCGACAATCATTGTCTCCCCGATGGCGCGCGAGATTGCCAGAATATAAGAAGCAACTATGCCCGAAAACGCTGAGGGATAAACAACCTTCAGAGCGGTAACGATCCGGTTTGCGCCCAGCGCGTAGGCACCCTCACGCAGCGACATCGGCACGGCGCGCATTGCGTCTTCACTGAGCGAACTGACATAGGGAATGATCATGATACCCATCACCACGCCGGCGCTCAGCATGTTGAATGTAGGCAACCCAGGAATAATTTTTTGCAGGAGCGGCGACATGAACTGCAAAGCGAAGTACCCATACACAACGGTTGGGACTGCGCTCAACAACTCAAGCGTCGGCTTGATGATTTCGCGCACCGCCACCGGGGCAAACTCACTCAAATAAATAGCCACGATGGTGCCGACGGGTATTGCGACTATCAAAGCCACAGCCGTCGTAACCAGCGTTCCCATTATCAGGGGGAGGATGCCAAACCTTGGTGATGCGAAGAGCGGTGTCCAAAGAGTGTCAGTCAGGAAGTCCTTCAGCGGCACATGGGTGAAGAATGTCGAAGACTCATAAGCCAGCGTGCCGACGATTCCCAGGGTGATCGCAACCGATGAGAACGCTGCAAGCAATAACAGCGCTTCGATAATTCGTTCCTTCACTCGAGACAAGCGGCGCCTGGCGGCCGGGTTTGTCTCTGGTGGGGATGGGGACGGAGATTGGTCGGCTGCGGCGGCAACCGGATGTTGAAGGGCCGGAATATCTTTCATGCCTATGTGCCGACTCGGGATGCTGGAGACTAATTCGACGGGCGCAATCCTATCTAGGCCTTAGGCTCCCGCTTGAGAATCTCTTCTACCGGTAAGCCGACTTCGGGAATTCCACCAAAGCCTGTTCCTGTCTTCACTGTGCGGAGGCGATCAATCGCCATCTGGTATGCAGTTTCGGTGAGAGACACATACTTGACCTCTTTCGCAAGGGTGCCCACGTTTTTCAAATAGAACTCTACAAACTCTTTCACTGCCGGCTTGTCGAGCGACTTGCGATTGACGTAGATGAATAGCGGGCGCGATAGCGGATTGTAGGTCCCGGCGACGACGTTTTCCGGACTAGGCATGACCGGCTCTTTCACCTTGTTCTTCTCCCACTGGATAGCAACAGCTTTCATCCTGGCACTGTGCGGAGCGAAATAAGCGTAGGGAATGTAGCCAAGAGCGTATTTGTTTCCCTCAACCCCCTGCACGAGAACATTGTCATCTTCGCTAGCGGTGTAGTCACCACGACTCGACTTTGGCTTGCCGACAATCGCCTCAGTAAAATAATCAAAGGTTCCAGAGTCAGCGCCAGCGCCAAAGAGAGCGATCTTTTCGTTGGGCCATTCCGGGCGGATCTGGTTCCAGTTTGTAATCTTGCCCTGCGCTCCTGGTTCCCAGATCTTTTTCAACTCGTCGACGGTCATGGAAGTTACCCAGTTGTTCTGCGGGTTCACAACCACCGTCAGTGCGTCGAAAGCCACCGGGAGTTCGATATATTCGATTCCGGCGGCTTTTGCCTGGGCCATTTCCTCGGTCAGAATAGGACGAGAGGCATCAGAGATATCGGTTTCACCTCTAACAAACTTCTTGAAACCACCGCCAGTGCCCGATATACCAACCGTCACCTTAACCTTACCCTGTTTTTCCTTTTGGAATTCCTCTGCTACCGCTTCGGTAATCGGAAAGACCGTGCTGGAGCCATCAATCTTGATAACAGCCGCTTCGCCTCCCGGTCCCGTGCCGCCGCCGCATGCGAATCCAAGTAAGGCAAGATATGTAATCGTGAGCAAAGCCGTCAGTTGGGGAACTTTCCGGGCAGACAACATGAGTTTCTCCTAAATGTTTTGACTTTTCGTTGAAGATCCTAGGTGCGGGGTGTTACATCGACCTGAACTTCACATGAACTCCACGTAACAAAAGCTGGCGCGAATTATGGCTATTGCGATGTAGAGTTCTTAAGCACTAGCCGATATCCCACATTTACCATTGTGTCGATGCTCAGTTTGCAATCTGCGAATTTATTTCTCAGACGGTAAATATAGACATGGAGGCTTTCCGCTTTGACGGGTTTATCACCCCAAACGTATTCCCACAGTTCCTCAGTGGTGACAATCCTGCCCGGAGTCCGAACCAAGCGTGACAAGACGAGAAATTCTGTGCGAGGCAGCGCAATTGACTTGCCGCAACACTCTACATAGTAATTCTCGTGTTCCACACGCAGATAACCGTCGTCATAAACATCTACTGATGATCGGCTCTTCTTGCGCTGAGTGGTCGAGTTTTCTGAGAGCGGGATATCAGATCTAGAGCCTCTTCGAACTGCAGCTTTGCTCAATTGCATTACTCCCCCTCCTGGACCTTTTGGACGGTGAATCCTGAAAGTCGGAATTCGTCCACAACCGGAGGCCAAAAAAAGCCAGCGCGGCAATCGCGGACTCTATTTAACGTGAGTTAACGCGGTGTGAATTAGAGGTTAAATATATGTTAATGAAGGTTGGCTTGGTTGGGGCGAATCCGGAAACGAGAACGGCACGCGAAAATGACGTAATAAGTTGTAGTGTGGCATTACTAGTTCAAACAGAATTCTTTCAGGCGCGCGCGTAGCTCATCCCGTGCCCTTCTAAAGGCGGTTAGTTTTCCGTTCTGGTCCCCAGTAGCGGCGGCAGGATCGCCAATGCTCCAATGGATGCGCTCCGTCTTGCCTGGAAACATCGGGCATTGCTGATTGGCATGGTCACAAACAGTAATCACGTAATTGAATTCCTGCCCTGTGAATTCCTCGACTGACTTCGAGCGATGACCTGATATGTCTATCCCCAGTTCGCCCATCACTTCGATAGCTTCCGGCCGAACATGAGTTGGCGAGACGCCGGCACTGGCCACTTCGAACTTATCCCCAGCCATGTCGCGCAACAGTCCTTCAGCCATTTGGCTACGCGCTGAATTGCCTGTACAAAGGATCAAGACTCGTTTTCGAACCTTCATATCTTCTTGCTCGTTTTGTACGGAACCATGACGGCTTTGGCATCTTTTGCCAGCGAAGGAACGATCTAGGGGAACAAGAAGGTGGCTGCGTCTCTTAGCGGACCAATTGTGGCGGGGGCAATCATCATTGTCATCGGGCAGGCTGAATTATCGTATATCCGCCTGCGTCAAAGACGATGATCAAAAAATCACGAGGGCCTACTGTTACTCGCGCCACCCCTTCGGGCTTCAGGGTTTTATCGAACCTGTTCATCTCCCGGAGCACCGGCTGCTTTACATCACCGTTCCATTCCCAGAGACTGAAATCAGTTATTTGCTGGTCCTCAGCCGCGCCACTGATTATCCTGAATCCGTTTGCCCGCTTGTCATATTCAATGCCCCTGATGCCGAGCCCTCCGAGGGACAGCCGGATCGCTTTGGAGCCTTCAACTTCCAGATTATCGATAGAGTATGCACCTCGCGGATCGCGCAACTTGAGCGGCACGAGTAAGGCGTTCCCGTCAATGATGGGTGAGCGCAATCCGAGTAACAGTCTGTCGTGCCGCGGGTCCCAGGCAAGTCCTTCGATGTTGAGACCGCCTTCTTTGCCGTTCCGGTCGCCCTCACCGCGCAGTTCGGCTACATTCTCGACGAGAAATTTCTTCAATGCGCTTATCGATTCAACTCCCGCGACGGTCTGACTACTAACGTCAAACTTGAATCTGACCAGCCCTTCTGTAGCTATGGCCTTCGGTCTGGACTGAGAACTGACGACGTAGAAATATGTCCCGTCCGTGGTAATGCCCTCGATATCCTCAATGTTAACACCGAGTGCGACCGTCTTAATTGGACCGACTTGCTTTCCGTTGTGGTCGAGGCTCATCCAGAAGACCTGGCCAATTCGCCCATTATCAACGAAAAGAACGCCATCCGTTCCGGGGACGCCGGCAACGCCGGAGGCTTCAAATTTACCGCCGACGAAAGCTGTCATCTGTTTGATTACGTCCCCGCCCTGGCGAGTTGGTGCGCTGGCAAGTGATAAATACAAGATGAAGACCAAACCAAAGATGGGCAGGAGAAACAATACGTGCCGGATTTGGAGATTTGGAAGCATGGGCATCCCAGTAATGACCTGATGGGGGTTAGCCTGCTGCGCGATGCAGGGCTTTGATCACCAAGAATGAGATTGCCGCAATGGTGCCGGCCATGGGAATCGTAAGAATCCAGGCCCAGACGATGCGCCGCGCGACTCCCCATTTGACCGCCGACAGCCGGCGTGTGGAACCGACGCCGACGATCGCGCCGGTGATTGTATGCGTTGTCGAAACCGGAATTCCGGCGAGGGTGGCGCCGAATAGGGCCAGGGCGCCCGACGTTTCCGCACAGAAACCGCCGATCGGTTTTAATTTCGTAATCTTGGAACCCATCGTATGCACAATGCGCCAGCCACCGGAGAGTGTACCGAGCGCGATCGCAGCATGCGCTGAGAGCACTACCCAGAGGGGAATATCAGGGAGCTTGCCGCCAGGGCCGGAAGCCAGGAGTCCGCCCGCCACCAGCACGGCAGTAATAATCCCCATGGTCTTCTGCGCGTCGTTGCCGCCATGACCGAGCGAATAGGCAGCAGCTGATACCAATTGACCCTTGCGAAAGATCCTATCAACGCTGTGAGGCGACGAACGGCGAAAGATCCAGTGCACCGCTACCATACTCAAGAACCCGAGCGTCATGCCGATGAGCGGTGAAGCGGCTATAAAAATTATCGTCTTGGTCCAGCCTTCTGGTTTGAGGATGCCGACAAAACTTCCGTAAGCGGCAATGGCCGCGCCGCCATAGCCGCCAATAAGCGCGTGGGAACTGGACGTCGGTAGTCCCACATACCAGGTGATCAAGTTCCAGAAGATCGCGCCCATTAGGCCGGCAAGCAACATATACAGGCGCATGTCCTCGGCCACCAGTTCTATGCGCACCAGATCGCCGCCAATGGTCTTGGCCACGCGTGTGCCGA
>DATLBQ010000106.1:0-18953 GCA_035526805.1 Pyrinomonadaceae bacterium | reverse complement strand
AGTGAACCGGCCAGAACCTGGTTGTTTAGCAGGGCCAGACTGGTAAACGCGAGTGGACCGGGGTGTTCCCGATCAGCGCTTTCCATCGGCTGATTGAAAAGCGGCGTGGTATGTCGTGAACTGTCCGCTTCAACGCGACATTCAAAAATATTCCCCTGCTCAGTTGTCATCAACACCCGACCAGCTTCTGCCGCCACGATATTGGTGATTGAGTAGTCGCTCAGTTCCGTTATTACTTCAAAGCGCCCGTCGACAAGCCGCGCTGCTCCAGCCTCGGTACCGATCCAAAGCACGCCTGATTGATCGCTTTGCAGCGCCAGTACGCGTCGGCCTGCAAGATCATTGATGCTCATGGTCTGGGTGCGGCGTCCATCGAATTTTGCGAGACCGGCTTCCGTTCCAAACCACATTGCGCCGTCGCGTCCCTGCGCGATCGCATGTACCCGATCCGACGGCAATCCGTGAAAGAGTGTGACCGCGCCCCACTGATGGAGGCCAGTGACTGGCGTCGGCGACGGAGATGGCGATGGAGACGGCGAGGGTGTGGGTGATGGGCTCTGTGAAGGTTGGGCTTCGTTTTGCGAATTGACCGGAAAACTTAACAGCAGGTAGAAGGCAACGAACAGCAGGCACAAAGCGGCAACAAACCCCGAAGGGCTGGGCATTAATAGCCACGACCGTAAGGTCTTGGAGGCCTTATTTACTATTCCACAGGCCCGAAGGGCCGGTACTGGTTTCTGCCGCACCTTCGGCGCTCCCCGTTCGTCTGTAACGCCCACACGCCCTAACGGATGTGGCTCTTGAAGACCGGCCCTTCGGGCCTGGGGATCGGGTCGTCCACTATCGCCGCGTTTCCCCTTCGCCCCGTTTCGCCTTTCCCGCTTCGCGTTTCTGTTCCTCAATAAATTTCTTGCGATCCCGCTGGATCCAGGCTTCCTGCTCCTGCGCCGCCTTTTCAAGTTCATCGTTATTCAGCAAGCCACGTCGCAGGGCTTCGAAGAAAGCACGCGTACGCACGTTGTAAGCGAGTTTTTCGTATGCTTCATGCTCCGTGCCTTCGGCGATTGACACGAAAAGTTTTTCATAAAGTGTCGCCAGCCGGCTCTCGACGCCCCGCAAACTCAGCGCACACTTACGCGCGATCGCCCAATTAGAGAGGCCGAGCGCCAGATAGTAAAGCGCTTCCGACTCAAACTCCGTAAGCAGTGGCCGCTTGAACGAATCTTTGAATGCCGGATCGATCATGTCGGCGCCGTCTTCGAGTACTGCCGCTACGAAACGCAGAAAGCGCGACTCGGGATTATTCTTGTGAATGAAGCCGTAGGCCGGCGGCGGATCAACAGACTTCACAATCTTGCGTATCTCGTTTATGTAGATCTCGTGTGGAAACTGGGTCCAGAAAATGATGCGCGCACTGGGAAACTCCCGCCAGATCGCTCGGGCCGCCTTCACTCCTGAGAGCTTGGGCATCTGAATATCCAGGATCGAGACCCCCGGCTTGTGTTCGAGCGCGAGTTTCACAGTCTCCTCGCCGTCGGCGGCTTCGACAATCGGCGAGTGCGAGGGAAACTCCTTCTCGAGAATCTCGCGCAAGTAGTGGCGTTGGGCCACGTTGTCTTCGGCGATGAGAATAGACATCGACATGATTATCAGATCAAAAACTAATGCACGTCCACTTATTGTCTTTTCGGCTCCAGGCGATTTCGCAACTTAAGGTCGAGCCGTCTTCACGGAATCCATTGACAAAGATATCCCCACTCGCCCTGCTGAGAGCCACTTGCGACAGGTTTTCATTCTTGTAGATCCAATACAGGTCATACTTGTTTTTTGGACGCCGAATAAAAACGATAAGGCTAAATTGCGTGGAGCGGGTTAAAGACTTGTCCGCGATTATCAAAGCCAGGCCATACGCTCCGGCGATTTCGCCGTAAACATCCTGGACAATTTCATAGTTCTCGTGAGCTGGGATCTTTTTCCACGCCTGCAATAATGCTGTTCGTTCCCATTCGTCAAGGGGATCGAATACGCTCGTTAGAAACTGACTGACGGGAATATTAGGCTTCGGCGCGGCGCTGGAACTCGGAGAAGACGCCGCGCTTTCGCGAACAGCAGTTGGCGGAGCGTGACTGCAAGCGATGCCGGAAACGATAAATGCAAGAGTTGAGGCGATGACGACCAAAGAGACGCATCGGGTTTTCATGTGGAATTGTTGCCGGGAGGCGAGGTGTCGCTCAATGTGGACTGCCACAGCCGGCAACCGTGGCAATGTGGTTGGTCTCTGAAGCGACACACCTAATCACGGCATCCTCATTCCGACTAACCTGGTCGGCGGCTGGAATCTAAGCCTGTTGTGAAGAAAGGGGTCAGAAGGGAATGCCATGAAACGATCGCTCACAATGCTAATACTTTTGATTGCGCTGTCCGCGGCTGCCAACAATCGCGCGAGCGTAGCGCAGCACCCGCAGAGAGTGATCGAGCCGGGCCAATTCCATGGCGAAGAAGTCACCGCGCAGTCCGGAGAAAAATGGTTAGGACTTCACATCACGGATGATGACCACTCAATTTTACTTCCTTATCGGTTGACGATTGAGGCTGTGAACGATCTGACTGTCGACGAAGATGGCCAGGCAACTGGCAAGAAAGTTAGTGTGGACCTACCGCTCGAACCGCTCTTTCTGATCAAAGGCTTGAAAAATGTCAGCGCCGGTCCGGTCACCACGGTCTTTGATGAGGGCGGAAGCGCGAGCATTCTTGACCAAGCCTCCACTATCACACTTAAGCTTGCCGAATCGTCCTATATTCTAAAGGTAGCCGGATCCGAAGATACCGCAAAGTGTCCCTATGAATCGCTGCCCAGAAATGCCAGATTGGTTTTAGTTAACGGCGAATTCAAGCAAGTTCTCTATTCCTTGCAAGACTGCGGCAGCGACCCCTCCTGGAGTTTGGTTTGGGCCGGCGATCTCGACAGAGACGGAAAGCTTGACCTCTATGTGAACGTGACTCAGCACTACAACAGCAGTGAACGAAAACTGTTCCTGTCGTCGCAGGCAAGCGAGGGGCAACTCGTGAAGGAAGCTGCTGAATTTGCTATTAGCGGATGCTGAAAACGGCAAGCCACGCACCCACAGGGGAAAGGGTAAAAGGGGAAAGGGTAGCAGGACAAAGGAAGCGCACTTCTTTTAAGACCTCATAGTCATTCGCAGTACTCCTTAGTTTGACCCTTTTCCCCTTTACTCTCTTCCCCTTTTACCCAAAAAATATTCCTCGTCGTGGAGATAGGCTGCTTTAGAAGCGTTTCGCATTGCTTCTAAGGCAGCTGATTTCCTTGAGGCGATGCATGCTATAAACATCTCGCTCCGGACGGGGGCGAAACCATTGTTGAGGGGAACTCAGATGAAAACTCGTATTCCGGCAGTCCTTATCTTTCTTATCGTAATCATCAACGCGCCCGTTTCCGCGCAATCTCAGCGTGATGAGAAGCTTTGGCAGCGGGCGCTGGCCATTCATCGCCGGGCAATCGTCATCGATACGCACAACGACGTGACCACGCCGATGACTAATGACGACTATGATCTGACAGGAACACCGCCCTTTCCTTATCGCACCAGCATCGAGCGTATGAAGCAAGGCGGTTTATCAGCGGAATTCTTTTCGCTATACATACGACCCTGGTACGTGGCCCATGGAGGGGCCGCACGCCGTACGCTCGACATGATCGATTCAGTTTATCGCGCGGTGGAAAGACATCCGAGCGATTTGATGATGGCAACTACGGCCGCAGATATTCGCCGCGCCAAGAGGCAGAAGAAAATCGCGGCGCTGCTCGGTATCGAAGGCGGACACGCGATCGAAAACTCCCTCGCCGCGTTGCGCGAATTTCATCGGCTGGGGGTTCGCTACATGACGCTTACCTGGAACAACACGAACGATTGGGCAGATGCGGGACGTGGCGAGAAGAAACATCATGGCTTGTCGCCGTTTGGTGAAGAAGTTGTGCGCGAGATGAATCGGCTCGGCATGCTGGTAGATGTATCTCATGTTTCGGACGAGACGATGAGCGATGCGCTCGACATTTCAAAAGCGCCGATCATCGCTTCGCATTCCTCGGCGCGCGCTCTCAGCAACGTACCGCGCAATATTCCCGACGATTTGCTGCGGCGCATCGCGAAGAATGGCGGCGTGATACACGTAAACTTTTACAGTGTGTTCGTCGACGCCGCGACAGTCACACCTCAGAATGAAGCGCGTGACAAGTTGCTGAAGGCGCAGCAGGATGCTCTCGACGAGAAGTACAAGGACGATCCGGAACGTTTAGCCGAGGAAGGCGACAAGCTCGACGCGGCGCATCCCCTACCGCCGCTGCCTATTTCAAAACTTATCGATCACATCGATCATATTGTGAAGGTGGCCGGGATTGATCACGTCGGCATTGGCGCGGATTTCGACGGGGCAGTTGATATGCCCGAGGGTGCGCAGGATGTTTCCATGTTGCCGAATATTACCTATGAACTCTTAAAGCGTGGTTACAGCGAGAAGGATATTCGGAAAATTCTGGGTGAAAATTTTCTGCGCGCGTTTGCGGAAGCTGAACGGGTGAGCCGCGGCATGAGTAAGTCGATCAGCGGTGATGGAAGTCTAAAGAGAATAGCAGGCAAATAACTGAGAGTCCCAAGCGCCAAAGGCGCTTAAGACAAAAAAGCGCGGTGTGGGAAATTGATTCCACACCGCACAAAAGATTATTCGTGAATCACAGACTAACGGTTTTGTCCCTGTCCGAACTGGCCCTTGCGCTCGCTATCCTGGTCGCCGCGCTGGCCCTCATCGCGCGCACTGCCCTGGCCGCTGGTATAGCCGCCGGGATTTGATTGCTGCTGACCGGTGCCCTGCATGCCGCCGCCTTGCCCAGCTGTTTCATTCGGTTGTGAAGCGCCGCCCAGGTTCTGCCGGCCTTGCTGTCCCTGAGGGCCACGGCTGGCTCCAGCCCCCATTGCCTGACCCTTATCCTGTCTATCCCTGTCTTCAGTATTTCCCGGGTTCTGGTTTCTAGCGTTCTGGTCTGCCATAACATCCTCCTTGATCGATGAGTTTCATTTAATGAAATTGCCTGGTTTGTCGAGGGTGCTCATACCACCGCTTTTTCTATCAACGACCGTGCCATTTGGTTTGCCGGAAAATTCAGAGGCAAACATCAGAAGCACTGCTCATAAGACGTACACGAGGAAAACATTTGATACATACCGTGAATGCTCGTACGCTTCCCGTTGCGCCTTCGGTTCATTGCTGCATGTTATAATTCGCGCACGTTGAAGCCAGCCGGACTTTACATTCACATACCATTTTGCCGTTCGCGTTGCTCGTATTGCGATTTCGCCACTGGCATGTATAACGCTGAACTGGCCGAGCGTTATGTTCGCGCCGTAGTCGGCGAAATCAAATCCTGGTGTGTAGTCGATCAACCTCGTAGCGTGGATACAATTTACTTTGGCGGCGGCACGCCATCGCTGCTCTCGCCCTCGCAGTTGGAAGCGATCTTAAACGCCATGCACGATCGCTTCTCGGTTTTGGAAAACGCCGAAGTGACGATCGAGATTAATCCCGGCAGCATAAATAGGGAAACACTCGCCGCCTTTCGCGATTTCGGCGTGAATCGCGCCAGCTTTGGCGCGCAGACTTTTGACGACCGCGAACTCGCCCGCCTGGGTCGTTCTCACAGCGCAGATGACACGCGGCGCACCTTTCGTCATTTGCGTGACGCGGGGTTTGCAAATGTGAGTTTCGACCTGATTGCCGGACTTCCCGGCCAAACAATGGCAGGCTGGCGCAGAAATCTTGCCGAGGCATTCGCGCTGAAGCCTGAACATCTTTCATTCTATTTGTTGGAAGTCCATCAGGGAACGCCGCTGGCAAACCACATCAAGAGTGGGCTGCAACCAAAACCTGACGAAGATCTAGCCGCGGCGATGTATGAAGTCATGCTCGACACCGCAGTCGCATTCGGTTACGAGCACTACGAGATATCCAACTTGTGTCTGCCCGGATTTCACTCGCGACACAATTCCAAGTATTGGACTGCGGCACCCTATTACGGTTTCGGCTGCTCAGCCCATTCATACGACGGTGAGTTTCGTCGCTGGGCCAATGAACGTGAACTAATCAAATTCATGGAGTTGATCGAGCAGGGAACGGCGGCCGTTGTAAGTGAAACCCTTCTCACCGAAGCGGATCGCCAGGCGGAGGCCGTGTTTCTCGGGTTAAGGATGATGGAAGGCCTTAGCTTTGCGGACTATCAGCAGTTGTTTGGTTCGGACCTGCGCATTAACCATGCAGACGACTTAACGCGTTTTCGCGAAGCGGGTTTAATCGAGTGCAGCGGCGACTTGTTGAAGCTAACGCGAGCCGGAGCATTGCTTTCGAACGAAGTGTTTGTAGCGTTGATATAGTCACGTGCAGCCGCGAAGTCTCAAGGCACTGGAGAATCACAAAGACCGAATGATGCGGCTTTGCCGCCGCACAGTGCGGAAAGGCTTCGCCTTTCCGGCCAGCAGTTTATTTCTTTCTTGAGGCTCCGCCTCAGAAGCGGAGGCGTAGCCTCCAGGATTTTCGAGCAGCCTGACGGTAAGCCATAGCCATATCGCACTGCGCGGCGGCCAAGCCGCAGTCGTGCCAAACAAAGACGAACACGAGGGACTGAAATCAGGGGTCGCTCCGCAAGACAATGAAGCGCAACTTGATTATCGCCATCGATGGCCCTTCCGGCGCCGGCAAGTCAACGCTTGGCCGTATGCTCGCTCGCGAGCTCAAGCTGCTCTACATCGACACTGGTTCTATGTATCGCGCGGTCGCGCTGGCGGTTATGGAGTCGAGCATCAGCGCTAATGACGATGTGGCCGTGGGCTCGCTCGCCGCGCGAGTGGATATTGACCTGACAGGCGATCCTGATTCGTTGCGTGTGACGCTGGCCGGCCTCGACGTCACAGACCAGATTCGCAGCGAAGAAATCACCCATCTCTCTTCAATCATTTCAACAATACCTGAGGTTCGGCGGGCAATGGTTATGCGCCAGCGCGAACTCGGTCTGCGAGGCGCCGTGCTTAATGGACGCGACATTGGTACCGTCGTTTTTCCCGACGCCGACATCAAATTTTTTCTAACAGCATTACCGCAGGCGCGGGCGGAAAGACGCTTTAATGAAGACCGGGCCCAGGATCCGCAGGTTAACTTCGAAGCAACGTTTGCCGACATGACTGAACGCGACCGGCGGGATTCCACTCGTGCGGATTCGCCACTGAGGATTGCTGATGATGCGATCTTGATCGATTCGACCGGGCTTTCGATCGAGGAAGTGTTTGCGAAGATGAAGTCACACATTGAAAAAAAGAGAGGTGCTTAGACGAGTCCGCTGGGACTCAATCGCATGGCTTTCCATCAGGCGAACGGCGAGGCATTAAGACAGAGGAGCTTAAATCATGAAGTGGTTTGGATTCTCTTTTAAGAGAGAGCTGATCTGGATGCTGGTGTTTTCGATCGCATCCGGAGTGTTAGGCCTTCTGATTTTCGTCGTTATTTTGTTTCGCTAAGAGCCAACGTTCGCTGTGAGGTCATATCACGCGCTGGGAACGCAGACATCTTGTCTGCATCCGCTTTTCGCGCTGCGCGCTCACTGCAGACAAGATGTCTGCGCTCCCAGCTACCGCAGTACTGACCTCCATTTTACCCCATTGCCGAGTGGCGTCTTATGTTTACTGGAATCATTGAAGAGCTGGGCCAGGTTAGCAGCGTCGAACCGCGCGGGAAGGATGCGCGCATCGTGATCGCAGCTCACACGGTCACAGAAGACTCGCATGATGGGGATTCAATCGCTGTTAACGGAGTCTGTCTGACCGCGCTGGATATACAAAAGGATTCATTTGCCGCAGATGTATCGCGCGAAACACTTGACCGATCCACCCTGGGGCGGCTGCGACCAGGCGCGCCAGTAAACCTTGAGCGCTCGGTTACCCCAGTAACGCGCCTGGGCGGGCATTTGGTCCAGGGCCACGTCGATGCGCGCGGGAAGTTCCTCGGCGCCGAAGCTCACGGCGGCTCCTGGACCGTCCGCATTGCCTATCCGCCTGAAGTCGCGCGTTATCTCGTTTTCAAAGGCTCGGTCGCGGTGGAAGGAATCAGCCTCACGATCGCCGAACTGACCGACGATCACTTTGCAATTGCTGTTATCCCCAAGACCTGGGAAGTCACGAACTTTTCTCACTTGCAGCCGGGCGATGAAGTGAATCTGGAGGTCGATGTTATTGCCAAATACGTCGAACGTCTGCTTCGAGGTTAAGACCAGGAATATCCGATTCATTGCTGAAAGGAAAGTATCTCTTATGATCTACAAAAAACTGCTCGCCTGCCTGATGCTGATGTCTGTGTTCATCGTGATCGAGATCAATGCGCAGGATGCACCCGCAAACGTCAATCAAAATATTACGCCAGAGAAGTTGGCTCTAATAAAAGAATTGATAGACGTGTCCCACTCGAAGCAGACCGTCGAAGCGATGCTTAAAGCCCAATCGGAGGAAATGGACAAGCGGCTGCCTGATATTATCTGGCAGGGAGTGTCGGGTCTTAAGGAACTAAAGACGCTCACAGCAGCGCAAAAGGAACAGCTCAGGTTGCAGGTCCTCGCCAACTCCGCCCGCAGTGGACGAAGGATGTACGACTTGCTGTTAGAGAAAATAGACTTCAATAAACTTATCGAGGACATTTCCGTCCCGTTGTACGACAAGTACTTTACGGAAACGGAGCTCGGAGATCTTGTTGCTTTTCATAAATCGCCTACCGGAAAAAAAGTAATTGAGGTAATGCCGAATTTGGTTGCTGAGTCTGTGACGCGGACTTCCGATATCATCATGCCTAAGATTGGGGCAATGATGAGGCAGTTACAAGAGGAGGAGACGCAAACGATGACCAAGGAAATACAGACGGCCGTCAAAGCGACTAAACCCGCTCCACGAACTACACGCCGCCGCCGGTCCTAGCCCTTCCGGACACCGGCAGTGGGCTCTCCGCGTCCTCATTTGCGCTAATAAATTCGGCCTTGTAGCATTACGGTACTGCCAAACTATGGTATGAATAAACCTATGCCTTTTGCTTCCATTGAAGACGCCGCCGCGGAAATTCGCGAAGGCCGCATGATCATCATTGTTGACGATGAGGACCGTGAAAACGAGGGCGACCTTGTCTGCGCGGCGGAAAAGACGACGCCGGAAATCATCAACTTCATGGCGCGACACGCACGCGGTTTGATTTGTTTGCCGTTGACCGAGGAGCGATGCGATGAGTTGCATTTGACCACGCAGGTAGCAGACAACACGTCTTTTTTGGGGACAGCCTTCACTGTCTCGATCGATGCGCGCAAAGGCGTGACCACCGGTATTTCCGCAGCCGATCGGGCCACCACGATTCAGGTGGCGGTGGACGCGAAAACGCGGCCACAAGACTTAGCCAGGCCTGGCCACATCTTTCCTTTGCGCGCCAAAAACGGCGGAGTGCTGGTGCGCCCGGGCCAGACAGAGGCGAGCGTCGACATTGCGCGGATCGCCGGTCTTTATCCTGCCGGCGTCATTTGCGAGATTATGAATGAAGATGGCAGCATGGCGCGCCTTCCGGAGCTCAAGGACTTTGCCCGTACTTACAAACTGCCAATGATTACAGTTGCTGATCTGGTAAGGTACCGCATCAGTAAAGAGACATTGGTGAAACGCGCTGTCGAGACTGACCTGCCTACCGTCTATGGCCGCTTCCGCGCCGTCGCCTACGAAAACATAATTAACGGCGATATGCATCTGGCGATGGTGATGGGCAATGTGCGCACCGACGAACCGGTGCTGGTGCGCGTGCATACGGAGAATGTCACCTGCGACATGTTTGGGTCGCTCATTGACGACACCGGTTTTCAGTTACATACAGCACTCGAAAAGATTTCCGCAGCCGGACGTGGTGTAGTGCTTTATCTGCGCCAGCGCGAGCACAGTCTCGACCTCGTGAACCAATTGCGAACCTACGCGCTCATGCAGGACACGGGCGTGAGTAAACGCGAAGCGAGTCTCGCCACCGGCTACGGAGTGGACCGCGATTACGGTGTCGGCGCCCAGATACTTCATGACCTGGGTCTGCGTCGTATACAATTGCTGACGAACCATCCCCCCAAAGTCGCAGCTCTTGAAGGTTTCGAGCTTGAGGTTGTAGGTAGCGTGCCACTCGGACGGCCTGCGCATCTCAGAGATTCGGCGACGACCGACGAACAAATGTCCGATAAAATTTAGTTTGTCGCGGCGTTACCACAAGCTAAATGGTATCGGACATCGGACGCATTTGAGATTTGAGTTGATACACTGACCACGAGCCATGGTCCGAAACTCTCTCTAGTTTCAACGGCTCATTTTTAGTTTTCGGGATTCCCTCTCCCATTTATGAATTAAAACCACTTCCGCGGGTCTGCTGCAGAAGAAGATCCGGTTTAACCATTTGGGCAGCTGCTTGTTATGAGTGTAGAGGATCGCGATAACGGTTCGGGCACGGAAAAACCTGCCGCTGATTCTGCTTCAGGCAAGCCTTCTCCTTCAGCCGGGAGCAGGGATGTTCGTGAGGCCCTTCAATCTGAGACCGATGAGCCGCTCCCACCTTTAGCCGACGCAATCGCTGAACGCGACGCCCAACGCAAACATCCGATAACACCCCAGGGCCGGCGCCGGCGCTTCCTCAACCGCCGCAATTTCATAATCGCAACAACTGCCGCTGCGATTGGTGTGGTTGCGCTGATCCTGCTGATCTTTCTTCTCTACCGGTTTGGCTATATCGATCGTTACGTCGCCGGTCAAATCAAAGATACTTTTGCGAAGTATGGAATCCGCGCCGAGATAAAAGATTTCCATGCCGGCTTCCCCCCGCAGACCGTGGAAATGACGGGACTCGAACTTTACGACTCGCAAACGGGCGAGCAGTTGGGAAAGATCGACCGGCTGTTGGCGACGGTCAGAATCGAAGACTTATATGCTCTCAACCTGCAGCGAAATATCAACCTAAAGGATCTGACGATTGAAGGTCTCGAGACCTGGGTTACGTTTGACGCGCAGGGCCGCTCAAATTTTCGCAATATTCATATTCCTCCGCCCGAACCGAATAAGCGAATACTGTTTGCCTATTCAACCGCGCACGTTGAAATAAAGAACGGGGTGATTCATTACGGCGATGCGTTTCACGAAATTTCCGGCGAAGCGCGCAATCTCAACGTCACGGTCCAGCCGGACGACCTTTCAGCCCCAGCCGAGAGCTGGATGAACAGTGTCACCCTGGCGCTTTCAAATTCCACTTTCACCTACGACGGGCGGCCGGTTAACGACATATCTGTTGAAGCGCACGGTCGCCTGAATCAGACGCGCGCGGAGATTCAGGAATTAGTGCTGCGTTCACCGCTGGCGGAGGCGCGGTTGCAGGGAACGATGGACGACTGGCGTGCGCTGCGTTACCAGATGAATATTACGTCTTCAGTGGATCTCACGCAGGTTTCAGATCTGTTGCAGGCGGGCACGACATTGCGCGGTACTGGCAACTTCGCGGGCATAGTCTCCGGTGAGGGCGATAAATACAAAGTTGAAGGCAGTATCAATTCTGACGCGCTTGCTGCGGATAATCTGCGGCTTCAAGGTTTGAGCGTTACTGCCAAGGGCAGCGGCCACGGGAAGACCTACGACATCAACGGCAAAGCCGTCGCTGCGCTGCTAAATGCCGGGGACTTTCAACTCAACAACGTGCAACTCGTGGGCGGTGTGATGGGAACCGGATCAGACTTTCGCTGGGTCGGTGAGTTGCGGGCTGCGGCTGAAAGAAGTTATGGAACAACGATCGCCGGGCTGATTCTTCAGGATGCGCGCGCGGAGATGAACAATGGCGTACTTACTGCTTCCTCTTCGCAATTCAGGGCGAACAGTTTGTCGACATCCGGCGCTCGCGCCGATGGCCTTACCGCTTCCGACCTGCGACTTCGCAGTGAAAACAATGTCACGACGGTAAGTGCGGCGAGAGTTAAAGCGGGCACGATCGTGGGCTCGGGAGCCAAAGTTAATGGGATCACTGCTAACAATGTCGATCTCGTGAGTCGCGATGGCGTGACAAGTGTGATGGTTAAAGACGTGCAAGTCGGGGCCACCAACGCTGCCGGCGCAGAAATCGGAACCATCGACATTGCCGGCGTGCGACTCTCGGTGCGCGACGGTCGGATACAAGGCTCAACCGCCGACATCAACGCCGGAACAGTAAAGCTCGCTGATGGTCAGGTGGAAAGTGTGAAGCTTGGTAAACCGGTATTTGTTGTTGAGCCGTCCGGGCGTTATCGGGCCAGCGCGGACCTAAGTATCGGCGGCGGTGTGTTGGGTCAGATGAATATGGGCCAGGCGCGGGCCCAACTTGTCGCCACCAACACTGACATTCAACTCAACAACTTCTCGGCCGACATTTTCAAGGGCAGCGCCAGCGGTAGTGCAAGAATTGCGATCGCCAAAGGTGGCAGCTCCCGGATCGCCGCCACTTTCGATCAGGTTGACGTCGCCGGCCCGCTCACGGCGTTTGCAGGCGCGGCCGTGCCTCTTTCCGGCCGCGCAACCGGCAAAATCGACCTCGCATTTCCAGGCTCAGATTTCAGGCAGGCGTCAGGCACACTCACTACAACTTTCACCGCTGACTCCCTGGAAACCGGCGATCAAATAGATAGGGGCCGCGTTCCTCTTTCCGGTGTAGTAGCGCTGCGTGCAGATCGTGGGCTGTTCAATATTGAGCGTGTCGATCTGCAAACAACCGCGACGAAATTAAACGCATCCGGACAATTTTCATTCTCGGGTGATTCCAATCTTCAGGTTGATCTCAATTCATCCGACGCGACCGAACTGCAAGCGGTCCTCATCTCCTCAGGTTTGCTGCCGGACCTCGAAGAGCAAATGCGAACTTATGGACTCGAACTCGCCGGGCAATTGGCGTTCAATGGAAATCTGCGAGGCAAACTGAGTTCACCAGACATCGATGGTCGAGTTTCGCTAAGCACGTTATTGGTTAACGGAAGAGATCTGGGTGCATTGTCTGCGTCGCTAAAAATGACGGCCGCTGAAATGCAAATCGCTGATGGCCGCCTGACTGAGAAAGACGGCGGCGGCATGCAGTTTACGCTCAACGCGCCGCGCACCGGCAAAGATAACATCACGCTCGATGCGACTCTCGATCGAGTGAATGGCGGGAACCTGCTGGCAGCGCTCTCATTTGGCGGAGGTGCTCATTCAGGAGCAGGAGTGCCCAGGTCGTTGGCGGAAGACACTCAGTCAGATGTTTCCGGATCGATTCATGTAAGCGGCATACCCAACGCGATGGTTGGCCAGGCAGAGCTAAACTTCGGTCCCGGGCGTTTGGGTGGGGAACCGCTTGAGAGCATGGTCGCACGCGCAACGTTTGCCGGCTCGAAGGTGACGGTCGAAAGCGTTGATGCGCGTCTGACTGCCGGACGTATCGTGGCAAGCGGCATCTATGACACTGCCAGCAAAGCGTTTGATTTCCAGGGCCGAGCTGAAGGCGTACAGCTGAGCCGGCTATTTGCGCTCACGAGTCAGCCAGGTCTTGCCAACGTTAGCGGCACCGGCGACTTTAACGCACACATTGAAGGAAACCTGTCAGAGGCTGATTTCTCGGCGTATAAAATTACTTTTGATGGGCAAGGGAATAATGTGGTCATCAACGGCCGTCCTGCCGGTACGCTCGCGCTGACGGGTAGAACCGAAAACAAGCAGTTGAACATAACTCTCACTACCGGAGTTTTTGGTCCTAATCCACAGGTAGTCGCCGCGCAGATCAATCTCGGCAGTGAGAAATTGGCCGCCACCGTGGAGACCACGCTCAACAATGCCGACCTGACAAGCCTGCTAAAGATGTTGTTGCCGCAAGCCAATGTCGAGATTTCGGGAGTCGCAACCGGCACGCTTAAAGCCAGCGGCAATCTGCTCGACGAGGATGGTTACTTCTCCGCCACCGGACTACAAGGCACCGCGAATTTTACTAACTTGAGTTTTCGAGTTGCTGACGTTCAGCTCAATGCGACGTCGCCGCTAATCGTGCGCTTCTCGCCCAGCGAAATCACTTTTGACCAGACGCAATTCACTGGACCGGGGACAAACATCATGCTGGGCGGAACGCTAGCTGTTGGTTCTGCGGGTCGTCAAAACATGACCGCGGACGGCCAGCTCAACCTGAGAGTTTTGAATGGACTGAGTCCCGATGCGTTTCTATCAGGTACCGCTGAAGTCGCCGTCAGAGTCACCGGCACTTATGAACGTCCGCGTCTTAATGGAACAGCTTCCGTCAACGGCGGATCATTTTCTCTACTGATTGAAGACCAACGGTGGACTATCGCCAATGTGAAGGCGCTGGTGAGATTCACTGCCAATCAGGCGCAGATTGACTCCATGACCGGCACGCTCGGCGGTGGCCACGTGTTGGCTACCGGCGGCGCCTTGCTTGAAGGGCTCACGCTGGCTCGCTTTCTTTTTAACGTTCACGGCGACAATGTGACTGCCCCGTATCCCACAGACTTCCGCACCACCGCCGATATCGATCTGGAAATCAAAGGGACGTGGCGCGAACAATTGATCGGCGGCACGGTTAATGTGAAACGCAGTGAATATACCGAGGACATTGAGCTCGCCGATCTAATTAATTTCAAACAGAAAGAGTCGATCGAAGAAGGCGCTGAGATCGAGTTAGCGCGTAGAGCTTTTTTTAGCGATCTGCGCGTAGAAGGCCGGAACGCACTGGTCGTCAGAAACAATCTCGCGGATCTGGTTGGTTCGATCTCGCTGCAGATAAATGGTCCAGTGAAGGATCCGCTCGTCTCCGGCAGAATAACCGCGACCAGCGGCACGCTTAATTTCCGCAACGATCGTTACGAAATCACCCGCGCGCTGGTCGACTTGCCTCCGCAGCGACAGGCCGACCCGCTGATAAATATTCAAGGCGAGTCGCAAATTCGCGGCTATCGCGTCACTGTCGGGCTCACCGGGCCACTGTCGCAACCACAGGCGATTATAAGTTCAGAACCGGCTCTGCCGCAGGCTGATGTCGTTTCGCTGATTACGACCGGCCAACTGGCGACCGGCGATACAAGCACATCGATACTTTCCCAATCCAGTTTAGGAACTGCGACGAGTCTGTTGACTGATGCATTGATCAACGCTCCGGCGCAACGTGCGACCAGCAAGCTTTTCGGCTTGAGCCGTTTTGAGATTAATCCGGTGATTGGCGGCACCGGATCCACGCCGGCGGCGCGCTTAACGGTGGGAAAGAGAATTAACAAAGACCTGTCCGTCACCTACTCAACCAACGTCACTTCAGATCCTAACCAAATACTCGCGGTCGAGTATCGGGTTTCCGACCGCCTGTTTTTCATCGCGCAGTATGAACAGGCGTCGACACGAAGGTTGACCGCGCGTAACAACAATTTCAGTTTTGAGATTAGGTTCAGAAGAAGGTTTTAAAGCGGGTGCTGCTGCAACGGTTTCTTTCGACAGTTTTTCTGACAGCGTTGGTGCTGCTCGCTTTTGTGAGTGCGCAGGCCGGCGCGACCTTTGAGGAATTCGAAGGGCGAACGGTCAGCGCTGTTGAGATCGTATTCGAGGGCTCACCCGCTGACCCGGCGGCCGAAGCAGAGTTTCTATCCATCATCAGAGTCGTTCCCAATACACCATTTTCAGCCGTCACCATTCGCGAATCGCTGCAAGCTCTGTTTGATTCTGAGCGAGTGGCGAATGCGCGAGTTGAGGTTACAGAGTCGGGGGCCGCCAGAACTGGGCCGCTACGCTTGCGTTTTGTCATTCAAAGACAAGTGCAGATCGGTGACGTAGCATTTGAGCTTTCGCCTGCCAGTGGTCCTCCTATTTCAGAAGACGAATTGCGTGCGCGCGTAAATCTGACGCAGCCGGGAACGCGACTTTCCAAACAAATCGTCTCGCATAACGCAAATGAGCTTCAGGTCTTCCTGCGCGATCGTGGTTACTTCAATGCAACGGTTGAGGGGCGTGAGCAGATTGATCCGTCCGGAACGCGAGCCACCGTTACCTACCGCATCGTGCCCGGTGAGCAGGCGCGAATCGAATCGTTCAACCTAAACATCGAAGGGTTTGATCCCTCCCCAGTTAAGCCGACACTGCAGCTTCAGCCCGGCGCCGCTTTCACCCGTGAAGCACTTGGTGCTGATACCAACAAAATTCGTCAGGCGCTAATCGACCAGAACTTCCTTGCGCCATTGCTTAACGATGCAAGAGTCGAGCGCGACCCGGAGCGAAACACAATCGTGGTGAACTTGACGGGGGCGGTTGGCCCCAAAGTTACCGTCAGCGTCCCTGATTATCCGATGAAGGAAAAAACGGCGCGCGAGCTTTTGCCGGTGAAGCGCGAAGGAAACATTGATCAGTCCGCAATCGTCGAAGGCGGTCGTCGTTTGCGCAACAAACTGCAGGAGCAGGGCTATTTCTTCACTGAAGTGACAGCGGTCTGCACCGTGACACCGCCAACGCCTGAGCTCGGTCCGAATGGTGAAGCCGGAACCTGTGAAACGCTGAACCCGGAAACCTTGACCGGACGCAGCGTCGAAATACGTTATGACATAGAACGGGGACGCCGCTTTAAGTTGACCGACATTCGCATTACAGGCACCAACAAACTCAACTATGACGACGTCGCCGCCGATCTCCGCACTCAGAAAGCGAGCGCGCTCGGACTAATTCCGCTGCTCGGCTATGGGCGTGGCTACACGAGTCTCACCTTACTCGAACAGGACAAACGAACGATCAGAAACTACATGCGCGACCTTGGTTACCGTCGCGCGGACGTCGACGTGCTTCAGGGCGTATCCATCAACGGTGAAAGCCTAATCATCACGTTTCAGGTCACTGAAGGAGCGTTAACGCGAATAGCGGGGGTGGAACTTCGCGGCAACAAAATCTATACCGATGAGCGGCTGCGAGACGAGTTGAAGACAGTGATCGGCGCTCCTTACTCGCGCTCTCAGGCGCGGGCCGACGGTGAACGCATGATTGCGCTATACGCTCGTGAAGGTTACCTAAACGCGCAGCTCGACTATTCGTTGGTGGAGCTGCCGAAAAAGGGAGACGAAGAACAGGTCAGGCTGATCTATTCGCTAACCAATGAAGGCGACAAGATTTTCATCAATCGGATCATTATTAATGGCGTCACCGGCAGCGCCCAAACTCAAAGCACCAAACGCGCGGCCATTCTGAGAGTTGTTCCCATTAAAGATGGCGACGTGCTCCGTTCAGACAGAATCGCCGACAGCGAACGAGAGCTATACCTTACAGACGCTTATCGCCAGGTCATCATCCGCACAGAGCCGGCGGGCGAAACGTCCTCCGGCTTTAAACGTCGAGATGTCGTCATCGATGTCGAAGAAAAGAAACCACGCGTGATGGACTACGGCGGCGGCTTCTCGACCGATACCGGCCCGTTGGGACTGCTGGAACTCAGCAACGTCAACTTCATGAATAAGCTGCGACAGAGTGCGATGCGTTTGCGCGTGAGCAGCCAACAACAACGGCTCAGATTGGAATATCTTGATCCACGCTTCAAACGGTTTGGCGAAAAGGGTTTTGCGCCACTGGGAATATCCCTCGAATATCAGCGGGATTCAACAGTCACCCGGTTTTTCCGATCTGCGATCGACCGCGGCACGATGGGCATTGTTCAGCGGCTTGATGACGAGGGAAATGCGCTCGATGATTTTGGCCGCAGGGTTAAGGAGCCGACGATCAATCGCTTTACTGCCGCCATTGAGACGCAGCGCGTCCTCAATCCCAAAACGCATTCAGCGGTGTTCCTGCGCTATAGCTATGAAGACGTGCGGCTCTTCAATCTTCAAAGTCTGTTGATTAGGCCGGTGCTGCAACCCGATCGGGCCGTGCGGCTTTCGCGCTTCGGCGCTTCCTATGTACGCGACACGCGCGAAAGATGCGAGCGGGGTCTGCTGGGCACCGTGCGCAATCCCGATGAAGAAACGGGAGCACCCGGTGAAATTTGCCGCTACAACCAGCTGGACGCGACGCGGGGTGATTTCTTCAACGTTGATTACGCTATGGCCTTGCGGCAATTGGGTGGGAATGTTTCCTTCAACCGGCTACAAGCGAGTTATCGTCGTTATTACAAGATGAACGCGTTTCGCGGAACTGTCTTTGCCGGAAATGCCACGCTGGGATTGGCAAATCTTTTCAACCCACGCGATCGCGACGGCAATGGCCGCATCGATGAAATCGATCTCACCCTGCCGATCAGCGAACGATTTTTCTCCGGTGGCTCGACGACGCTGCGCGGCTTCAATTTTGAGGAAGCCGGCCCGCGACAAGCGATAATTCCGGTCGGCACCTTCATCGATCAAAATAAAGATCCAGTGGTCTTGAATCCGTTTACAGTTCCCGTCGGCGGCAATGCGTTGGCCGTCGTCAATCTCGAGGCACGCATCCCTTTGAGCCGAGCATTGCAGGCGGTGCCATTCTACGACGGCGGCAACGTCTTCCGCCGCGTTGGGGATTTGTTTGGTAAAGACGACAACACTCCGTTGCCCGCCGGCGATGTGTTGGCAGCGATTAATCGAGCGAACCTGCGTGCGCATTGGACTAACACGGTGGGCCTGGGTTTCAGAATTCAAACACCGTTTGGCGGCGCCCTGGCGGTGGACTATGGTTTCCTGCTTAACCCGCCGGAGTTTTTAGTTCCGCAGCGTGGTCCAACTAACGCACCTAACGATTTTAACGGCACCCCGGCGGTTTACCGCTTGAAGCGGACGCAGTTGCATTTCAGGTTTACGCAGACGTTCTAGGAAAGTGAGCAGTGAGCAGTGAGCAGTGAGCAGCAAGAGAAAATTATTCTAC
>DATLBQ010000105.1:0-11873 GCA_035526805.1 Pyrinomonadaceae bacterium | reverse complement strand
ATCCTGGGCGTTGGCGACCTGATGCAGCTCTATGGCCTGGACAGACCGGATCTGAGAGACAAGCCAATTCGGATGACGGTTCCTGCCCCACTGAACAATAACAAGCAGTTCTTTGACGCCATTAAGCAGCAGGACATCCTGTTTCACCATCCCTACTCCGCGTACACGACCGTCACAGAATTCATTGAAACGGCAGCCAAAGACCCGCAGGTGTTGGCGATCAAAATATGTCTCTATCGCACTGGCAAAAATTCACCAATACCGCAAGCCTTGATTGAAGCCAGCGAACGCGGCAAACAGGTTACGGCGGTAGTTGAAATAAAGGCCCGCTTTGATGAAGAGAATAATATCGAATGGGCAAACCGGCTGGTGGAAGCCGGAGTGCACGTCGTCTATGGCCTGGTGAAGCTGAAAACCCACAGCAAGGTCGCATTGGTAATCCGCCAGGAAGATCAAGGGCTGCAGACTTATGTTCACATTGCAACCGGCAACTACAACCCGACTACATCCAAAGTGTATACCGACCTCGGACTATTGACTGCGAACGCAGAGATAGGCGACGACGCAACCGACTTATTCAACTTCATGACCGGCTTTTCGCGGCCGCGCGAATACACGCATCTGATGGTTGCGCCTGTTAATCTGCGGGAACGTGTGCTGGCACTGATCGAGCGTGAAATTGCTCATGCGCAGGCGGGACGTCCAGCGCGTATTGCCGCCAAAATAAATCGCCTGACAGATTTGGAGATTATTGACGCGCTTTACCGCGCCTCCCAGGCAGGAGTCAAAATCGATCTCATAGTTCGCGGCTCATGCATGCTCCGTCCCGGTGTTCCCGGACTTTCTGAGACAGTCCATGTCAGGAGCATCGTAGGGCAGTTCCTGGAGCACAGCAGAATCTTCTACTTTCAGAATGGCGGCGACGACGATGTCTATATCGGCTCCGCAGATTGGATGACGCGGAATCTGGATCGGCGAGTGGAAGTCGTGACTCCAATCCTTGACGCCAACTTGAAGCGCCACTTGAAAGAAGTCGTGCTCGGCACATACCTCAAAGACAACGTTAAAGCACGAATTCTAAACGCCGACGGCATTTATGAACGTGTACCAATGGCGCCGGGGGAAAAGCCTTTCAACAGTCAACTGCATTTTGAGGGAAGTATTAGTTTGAACTAATTGATTGTCCAAGCCGACCCAGAGCCCTATGGAATTTTAATAGGGTCGACAAATCAGGGCCGTCAGCTTAAGATCCTAATCAATTCAATAGCCCCCGTTAAAAAGAACCACTTACTCGACGTCTCAATGTTTTGAGCCGACAAGCCGTGCCACGAGGGAAGATCACTTTATGTTCAGTAAACCATTAGCCGTTATTATGCTGCTCTTTTTCCTGAGCCTGCCAACGGTTGCGCAAAAAAACTGCTTCAGCGCTGAAGCCCGAGCAGAAGCTGAACGCACCGCCAGGGTTTTTCAAACGCCCGATCCCGAATACGATCCGGTCCGGGGTTACAACACGGTGAAAGGTGCGCGCGTGGGCGCTCTGCCATTGGATGCCACTGGATGGACGGCGGCAATTAGTTGCGTCGCGAATAAAAAAGCAAACGAAGGTACTGGTACCACTCCCAAGTTCTACTGTTCTGTTGCCGGCCTGGTCGATGAAAAGGGCGAGGCTATTCGTTATAAGATCAAGCCCCACTTTAAGGGACAGTCTCCGGAGAAGCGAAACGGTGAGATATATGGCGAGTTTTTGTCGTCGCGATTCTCCAAGGCTTTAGGGTTTTTCGCTGATGATGAATGGGTCGCGGATGTTACCTGCCCTGACTGCGAGAAGAGCCTGAACAAGCCATTCCAGGGCGCCAGTTTCACGCCTTTCCAACGTGCCGCCGGGGTTGAGCTTGCGCTGCGGAGCGGTATAGATGTGAAGTGCTCCAACAAAGATTCTGCACCGCTGGCCGATTCGCTCTCGAAACTACTGCAGTCGGGAGCTCCACGTGCTGAGATTGATGCGTTCAAGCTTTGGCTGGCCTTCATCGATCATGGTGACACTAAAACGGACAACCATAAGTTCAGCTGTCTCGAATCGATGACAGATGCAGACGGTTCACTCAAGTGCAAGCCGGGCATGGCTGTCTTTTATGTGAGCGACATGGGTTCCACCTTTGGTCATTCCAGCTCAAGCGAAAGGAAAGCGAAACTGTCGACCTGGAAGGGAAAAGATCCGATGAAAGTAAGCGGCGGCCATTGCACAGTCACCGCGAAGGGCGTCGGCGACCCCAACATCAGCGAAGCGGGTCGGCAACTTCTGGCGACGGGACTTCAGCGCCTGCTCAACGCTGAGAAAACAGATGGGTTGATTACCAGCGTATTTCGCGCCTCACGCAATGAGGAACGCGACGAGCCGCCGCAAGCGTGGACCGCGGAGTTTCAGCGCAAGGCAAAAACGATCATCGATGCGCGTTGCTCGAATTAAGTTAAGTTTGATTGCTGGTTGCTAAAAGGAGAGTCATGCAGTTTAGAGAACACAGCCTAAAGGCTGAACTTTGAACTGCATCCTCTAAGCGAAAAGGAGTAGTTGGTCATGAACAAACAGTTAATCCGCATTCTGGTGATTTTCGTAGTCGTGTTAGTCGGCAGCGGCCTGTTTGTTTATCTCGTTCTTGAGCGGGCCGGCGCGCCAGTAAGAGACGCAGTGAGTGATCGGCCCGTGACTGATGCTCAGCCCACTGAGACGCGCTCGCCCGCTTCATCAACAGCCGCGCCGGAAAAGCCTAACGGCTCCGCGATCACGGAGATTTTTGGGATTGATCATCCTCCCAATGCCGCGCCTCAGGAGAGTGACCGCGCAGTGGTGGCCGCTCGAATGCTCGTGCGATTTTTACTTGCCGCATTCCTGGCGATGCTGCTTGCTTTTCGCTGGCGGCGCGGTGTCCCCATAACCAAACGTAATCCCTATGTTGCTCAAACTCAAATATTGCTGGCCGTGGTAGCAGCGGCGATGATGATGATTGTTGGCGATAGTGCCGCGCGGGCGTTCGGCATCTTTGCTGCCGCGTCACTGGTCCGTTTTCGCACCAATATCCGCGATCCAAAAGAGACCACCGTGCTTCTGATTTGTCTCGGCGTGGGGCTGGCCTGCGGCGTCGGCCGTCTGGACATGGCTTTTATACTCACAATCTTTGTACTGCTGGCGCTCGCGATTCTGGAGTCTTTCGAATCAGCACAGGTGTTTCGGGCCATGGAAGTTCGCGTCGAAACACGTAACCTCGATCAGACTCATCGGGTGCTCGAAAGACTATTTGAAAGACACGGTTGTAGCTTTGAGCTGCGGCAGTTGGAGCGCGAAGCCGGCGACGGCGAGAACGGCAAGATCGTCTACGAATTGAGTCTCGCTTCCGCGGATAGAACCGACCAACTGACTGAGGAAATTCTGGCCGAGGATGCTCAGAATATCGCCGGACTCGAATGGGACCAGAAGAAAAGCTCGACTTATATTTACAACTGAACAACTACGAGTTGCGGAAACAAAATAGGCCACCCTAACGTCGGGTGGCCTTCTTAGTTGAAATCATATACGAGTTACTAGTTATGAACTGAACCGGCTCTTGTCACCGAATGTGCTGAGGGAAGCTCCGCTCGAAACTTTTCGTAGTAGTCCTGAACAAAATCCTTAAAAGCGCCGTGTCCCCAACTGGTATAGAAGTCGTACTTCTTCATCTCGGCGTAGGCCTGTTCAAAATTCCAATTATAAAACTGGTAACGGTAAACCGCGCCCATCGCGCCAGTGCGATGCCTGCCGCCGGCGCAGTGGACATAGAACTTGCCGGTGGCCGGATCGCCCGCAAATTTCAGAAACATCTTCGTCGCTTCTGCTGTGGGATACTTCTTGGCGACCATCGGGATGTTAACGTATTTCATTCCCAGTGACTCAACCATCGACTGTTCGTAAGGCTTTGGATCGGCGGTCAGGTCGATAATGGTCTTGACTCCGAGGGCGGCGAGATCTTTGTAGTCGCTCTCCTTCGGTTGCGCACCACGATAAAAGCGCTCATCCATCTGGCCGAAGTTCTTTATTTTGATTGTGAAAGCTGTTTGGCTGCTAATGTCCTGGGCCTGACAAATGAGGGTGACGGCAAAAATGGTGAGGATCACACCCACGCAATTTCGGAAAGATTGCTGGTTTAAGGCCATTACACTGGTTCTCCTGGTTGCTGCTGAGACAAAAGGCACCGTTGACAGCACCCGATTACGGCAAGGTTAACATCACCGATGCGCCAGGTTCAACTACTGTCCGATTGGCGGATCGGTAACCGTCGCCGGCTGTGTGGGGTTTACGTGAATGGTGTTGCTGTCTGAGTCGAAGTAGAAATGGTTTTTGCCGGTGGCGCCGACGCCTTCAGTCACCTGCGGATCAGCATTGATAACATACCCAGGCTGGGTGGTTGTGGACTTGGGAATGATTCGCATTTGGAAGATATAGCCCTCAACCACCGGCGTAGTGCCCGCAAAGCGAATGTCGAGCATGTTTTCTTTCAGCATCTCGTCAAATGTTCCAAAGCTTGATCGCTGGTGAGAGTTGTAATAAAGCATTTGTTGCTCAGCGATTGTCCTAATCGTTTTGATAGCAGCCGCCTCATTTGCCGCTTTCACAGCTGCTTTCCATCCGGTAACGCCAACCGCGATTAAGATTCCAATAATCGCAATAACGATCATTAACTCAATCAGTGAGAAGCCGTGTTCGGTGTGTCGTCGTCTCTCGTTTGATCTCATAAAAACTCCTTGCGCATCGTTACACGTTTGAACTAAGGACTGGTTCCAGATTGACTAAAAACCTGAATAACCCGTGTCGCGCGCAAAAGCAGTTTACTACAGTAAATTCGGAACGTCATGTCACGCTTTGGTAGTTGTTGCAGGATGATCGTCACGTTCGGATGAGGTCAGCACACCAGGCGGTAGCGCGTTGGGTTCTTGAAAGGGAACTCGAAGTGTTGGACCCTGGAGAAATGCTGGTAACCTGCGGCAGCCCTGAATGGTGCCCGACCCACCCGCTGCCGGGTGGTGGTATTGACGTCATATGGATGCGGTTTGACCGTGCGGGAGCGAGTTTAAGCATGTAGAATGAAGAAAATCTCGACCGACGGGAAACCAGTGAATGAGACGTCTCGAACCAGTAGGCCAGTCGCCGCTAGTCACCGCTGCTGCGGTCGAGAAGATCGAGCGTCTGCAGCAGGCTATCGAGACGGTCATTAAGGGCAAGCGGGAAGCTGTGCGGCTGGGAATAGTTGCACTGCTTGCGGGCGGGCACTTGCTGGTTGAAGACGTTCCCGGAGTCGGGAAAACCACGCTCGCCCATGCTCTCGCTCGCGCGCTTCATTGTAACTTTCAACGGATACAATTTACTTCCGACCTGCTGCCGTCGGATGTTATTGGCCTCTCGATTTACAATCAGCACACAGGCGTATTCGAATGGAAACCGGGGCCAGTGTTCGCGAATGTAGTGTTGGCCGATGAGATCAATCGCACCACTCCAAAGACGCAGTCGGCCCTGCTGGAAGCGATGGCTGAACGGCACGTCACTGCAGAGGGAGTCACACACCCGCTGCCGGTGCCGTTCATGGTGGTCGCCACTCAAAATCCAATCGAACACCATGGCACTTACCCCTTGCCGGAGTCGCAGCTGGATCGTTTCATGTTGCGGCTCCGCATAGGTTATCCCGCCATAGATGACGAAAAACAAATTCTTCGTGACCGCGAATATAGTGACCCGCTTGACGATCTTCGGCCGGTCATGACGGCCGCTGAAATTGTTGAACTTCAGCAAAGCGTCGCGGAAGTGGCGGTCGACGATGCGCCGATCGAATACCTCATGCGCATCGTCGCGGCGACGCGAGATTCGGAAATGTTGGATCTTGGCGTGAGCCCGCGCGGAACTTTATCGCTCTTCCGCGCGGCCCAGGCGCTGGCGTTGACTGAAGAGCGTCCGTTCTGCATTCCTGACGACATCAAACGACTGGTACTTCCCGTCTTCGCCCACCGCATACTGGTGAGCACTCGTTATGCCTCCTCCATGCGCCGTAGCGAAGAGGCTGAAGCTGTGTTAACGGAAATCATGAAATGTGTCAGCGTGCCGCTGTGAAAAGATCAAGGATGAAGGCTGAGGGATGAGTAAGAAAATGCCTGCCGGCGAAGACAAGTCTACTTCATCCTTCATCCCTCATCCTTCATCCTTAGCAAACATCCCTAATCCTTCATCCTTGGCGAAGTGGCGCAACGTGATCCTCGGCACCCTCCTGGTTATTGGCGGACTCTCCGCCGCTGCCATCACTTTATTAACGCGACATTCGGACAATTATGCACTTTCCGCCGGAGCGGCAGTGTTGTCGTTAATCAGTGCGGCCCTGATGCTGATCTTTGTCGTGCCGCCCTTAGCGCGTTCGGCTCGTCTGGAAGTAAAGCATTTCGATTTTCCGCTCGAGGTAACAAGCGGAGGCGCCATATTCGTGCTTATCCTGCTGGTCGTCGGGTTTGCTGCCTGGAACACTGGCAATAATCTCCTTTTCATGATTTTCTCGCTGTTGTGTTCGAGCTTGTTTGTAGGCGGGGTGGCTGCGAGGGCGTCACTTCGCGACCTGATCGTGTCAGCGCGTTTTCCCGATCATATCTTCGCCGGAGAAGCGGCGCCTGTCATTGTTATCCTGCGGAACGCAAAACGCGTCTTGCCGTCATTCTCGATTCTGATCGAAGCTCGCGGGCCAACTTCGAGCGAATCCGGCAAGCAGGCGAAGCGGCGGCGCCCTCGTTTTATCAAGCGGCCGCTCGCCTACTTCACCTACATACCGCGGCGGTCCGCGGCGGAGCAGCGCGTTGAGCAGCTGTTTGCGAGCCGCGGGCATGTGCTGATCAATGGCTTTGAATTGTCCACGCGTTTTCCCTTCGGATTTTTTCGCTTCCGGCGACGGCTGCGCGCGCGTGACGTGGATATCGTCGTTTACCCGAAACCAAAACCCGTGGGAGACGAGCTTCACCTGCTTCCCACTTACGCCGGACGAATGGTCTCGGCGCGGCGTGGCGCGGGTCAGGATCTTTTTTCTCTTCGCGATTACCAGCCTCAGGACGACCTTCGTTACATCGACTGGAAAGCAACTGCGCGCTCGCGAAATCTTACCGTACGAGAATTCACTGCCGAGGATGAACGACGCATTACTATTGCACTTGATACGCGTGACCTCTCCGGCTCCGACGGCGAAAATTTTCTTATGAGATTTGAAACTGGAGTCGTGCAGGCCGCTTCGCTTCTGAAACATTTTGTCGACGAACGCGCGGAGGTGAGGTTGATGCTCGGCCAGGACCAGGGCCGTTACGGCAGCGGCTTAAAACATCTCTACGACTGCTTGCGCCGGCTTGCCCTGGTAACTCCGCAATCGCAAAACGGTGAAATTGAACTATCAACTTCCGTGCTCGATCCTGCGACTATCAAGGATGACAATGTGTTTGACGAGGATTATGCGATCGTTTTGACAACCGCTCCGCTCGGCTCCATCCCAGCCAGGATCTGGCGAGCATCTCACGTGATTCACGTTTAGTTCGTTCCAACTTCTCAAACATCGAGGTGCGAAAGGATGAACTCTGTGCCTTTGTGGTGGATTTGTAAGTTGAAGTCACCACTTACTGTTTCGGCCTCGGAACAATAATCGCGCTGTGACTAGTCAAATCCAAATAATGCTATAGTAATTTACCTTGTGTCCCGCCTCAGCAAATTGCTTCATCAATTTCTTTGTCTGGAGTAGCACCTGATGTCCACGATCGCTCCAGCTGCCACACCGCTTTCAATCCACAACTATTCACCGAAAATTCTCAAGCTGGTGGCCGCTTGTTTTTTTCTGTCAGGCGCAACCGGATTAATATACGAAGTTCTGTGGGCCCGTATGCTGGGCCTCGTTTTCGGGGGCACGACCCTGGCGGTCAGCACAGTGTTAGCGGCCTTTATGGGCGGACTTGCGCTGGGAAGCGCTCTGGCCGGTCGGTGGGGCGGCAGAGTGAAGCGACCGGTGCGGGCGTATGGCCTGCTCGAAATCGGCATAGCTGTTTACGCGCTCGCTGTGCCATCTCTTTTCAGTGTAGTCGACAATGTCTACGCCGTCATCTGGCAGCAGTTTCATCCCGGCTTTTTCGTTTTTAGTCTTTGGCGCTTTGTTCTTTCCTGCGCGATGCTGCTGCTGCCTACCACTCTGATGGGTGCGACGCTTCCATTGCTATCAGCGGCGCTCCTGCGTTCCGCCGGTCCAACCTCTACCTCAGTCACGAAGCTCTACACACGCAACCTTGGCGGCGCGATCTTCGGCAGCATTGTCGCCGGGTTTGTGCTGTTACCGTATTTCGGTGTTCGTTTGACGATCTACACTGCCGCCGCGATTAACATTATCATCGGAATCATTTCCATTCTTGCTGAGCGGCGAATCGACGTTGCCTCTGAGTCCGCGAGTGATTACTCGCCGTTCCTGGCGACGGAACATCAACTACTCAACGAAGAGGACACGCCGTCTGCTAGTCAGCCCGATACAAAGTTTTGGTTTGTCTGTGCCTTCATATCCGGCTTTGTCACCTTCAGTACTCAGGTCGCCTGGACGCGCATGCTCACAATGATTGTGGGGTCAAGCACCTACGCGTTCAGCATCGTGGTGGCGCTTTTCCTTTTGGGATTGTCTGGCGGTGCGTATGTGATAGCGCGGAAAAATCTCTCCGGTAGACTGCGTCGGGCGGTGGTGTGGGTGGAATTGGTTACGGCGCTCAGTCTTTTTCTCAGCCTGGTAATGGCAAACAAAATTCCCGGGCTGCTGGTGACGATGGGTCTACGCCTGCAAGTGCAGAGCTGGGGTGGTCTGCTCACGCTGCAGATCGTTTCCGTTGCCCTGTTGATTCTGCTTCCGGCATTCCTGATGGGTATGGTCATGCCGCTCGTATTGGTATGGGCCGGAACAAGACCACCGGACCAGTCAGTACAACTCGTTGGCCGCAGTTACGCGATAAATACTATCGGCGCAATCGCTGGCGCTTTCATCGCCGGCTTTGTCTTGATTCCGAAACTAAGCACCTGGTTCACAATTCTTTTTGCGGCGGCTCTCTGCGTGATTGTTGCCGGAGTGGCCTATCAGCCCAAATCCGATGTGCGCGATCCCGACCTTCGACGTGCGATGACATTCGGCGCCACGCTGGTCCTTATCGTTCTGCTGTTTGTTGCAGCTCCTCGAATGAACCTCGCGGATCTTTCGATTGGGGCGTACGACAGTCTGGTGCGCGTGATCGCCAGGTCCCGCGGAACGGTGCAGGAGGAGTCAGGACAGGTGGGTCCGGCAATACATCAGGTACTGATGTATGAGGAGGGCCCGACGTCTACCGTTTCGGTTCGCAGAGACTGGAATATCATTTCAATGGCCATCAACGGGCGCACGAACGGGTCTGATCACGAAGACATGCCAACGCAGGTTATGCTGGGCCAGCTGCCCCTTCTATTAGCGCCACGCCTGAAAAACGCGCTGGTTGTAGGTTATGCGACCGGAGTTACGGCCGGGGCAATATTGCAGTCGCCAATTGAATCGGTCGAATGTGTCGAGCTCGAACCCGCGACAATCAATGGTTCGCGCTTCTTTGAGCACGTAAACAATCGACCGCTGCGCGATCCCCGTCTGCATTTAATTATCGATGACGCCAGAACCTACCTGCGCGTGACTCCCTCCCGTTACGACATGATTGTTAGTGAACCCAGTCATCCCTGGGTACCCGGCGTGGCGAACCTTTTTACGCGAGAATTCTTTCAGCTCGGTCGCGATCGATTGAATGACGATGGCATTTTTGTCCAGTGGTTGCAGATATACCAACTGTCAACGAACAGCCTGCGTTCCGCGTTGGCGACCTTTCATGAGACTTTTCCTTACGTGTTTGTGTTTCGCGCGGAGGGCGCCTGGAAGGGAAAAGACTTGCGGCTCGTCGGGAGCAAAACTCCACTCACACTCGATCTAATCAAGGAGCGAATTGCAGATCCACGAATCTCAGCGGAGCTGGCGCGCGTTAACCTCAAGAGTGAAGCGGATGTGAGGGCCTGGTATGTTTGCGATGAAAAGCAATTAGCGCCGGCAGTGGCGGGGGCAATCATGAACACCGACGACAACATGCATATCGAAACGACCGTGCCGCGTGAAGCGTTTCGCCCGCTGCTGGAAACGAATGCAGCCTGGATTGAGAAGCTGGGGCAGAAATAATTTTGGAGTGCGCTGACAGGTCAGCGCACTCCCAAATTACGCCGATCCCAAATCTGCTCCGCTGCCGCTTCACCGTTGCGAATGCAGTCAGGAATGCCGAGTCCTGTGTAAGCATTGCCGGCGAGGACTAAACCAGGCAGAGCCCCGGCACGTCGCTCGATTCGCTTAACCCTTTCGATGTGTCCCAGATGATACTGCGGCATCGAACGGTGCCACCTCGAAACCTCCGCAAACAATGGTGTTTGTTCGATTCCAAGCAAGTCACGCAGATCCATACGCACACGAGAGAGCAGCTCGCTGTCGTCTAGTTTCAATATTTCCGGTTGCAGTGCTCCGCCCGCAAAAGCGCGTAATAGAACACTACCGCTCGGCGCCCGGGCCGCGAACTTCACGCTGCTAAAAGTGCAAGCGATTATTGAACGGTTTTCGCTAAATGGCACGACGAACCCGAAAGAATCCAACGGATGCTGAACGTCTTCACGTCTGAATGCGAGATTGATTGTTGCGCTCGACGCGTAAGGAATTCCGTCTAACTCCGAAGCCAATTGGGAGTCGATATTGTCGAGCAAACGGGCACTGACATACGAAGGCAAGGCCAAACAAATGGCGTCGGCGCTCAAGGTTTCATTGCCGGCAGTTTTCACGATCCACCTTGGCGAGTCTTCGCTGGCCACGCCGGCTTCGTCATGCACCAGGCTGATAGACTCAACAGGCGTGTTTAAGCGTATGGCATTTTTAAGGGCGGGAGCATTTTCTGAAACTTCGGAGTCACGCACGATTTGTGATGTGAGATAAGAGATTCGCTCTGCGAGGGTATCCGTGAGCACTTGCATCCCGCGGTCAAAGGAAAGAAATAGACTGTAACGCGCGCCATTTGTTTGGTCATCGTTCTCGAGCCGCTCCCCCACGGTCGGCCTACTGCCCTGTTGCCGCAGCGCGCGAATCACGCTGCGATGATCGCGCTCCATCTCCAGAAAGCGCGGCATCGTCGCCAGTAAACTCAACTGTTCCGGATCGGCGGTATAGATGCCTCCGACCATCGGTTGCGCCATGCGATCCAACGCTTCCCGCCCCAGGCGCCGGCGCACGAAATCAGCCAGGCTTTCGTCGTTGGTGACGCGGGCGCTTCCGTTCATTATCCGCCGCGGAAGAATGAGGTCGAGCGCCATTCTCGCTTTGCCGATCCAACTAAAAATATCGCTCTTAACAAACGGCCAGAAGCGCGAGGGAGCCAACAAATGAAAGCCTTCAGGCACAGGCAGGAGGCGACCCCGCCTGACAATGAGGCTGCGGCGATGGTTGGCGTTGGTTTCTATTATGCGAGAGTGGAGGCCGAGGCGTCTGGCCAAATCCAGTGCCGCGGGTTTTTCCGAAATGAAGGAGTCTGGACCGCTTTCCAACAGAAAACCGTCACGCGCGTGAGTTTCTACAATGCCGCCCACACGATTGCTGCTTTCGAGGATAGTCAGGGCAGTTTTTTGAGAGGACTCGCGAGTGAGTTCCAGCACTCGATGTGCTGCGGCGAGTCCGGTAATACCGCCGCCGATGATAACAACACGCTTCATGTTTTTAGAGTGTTCCGCCGACATGAGGTCAGTAACACCGCCTCGGTAGCGGGTGGGT
>DATLBQ010000104.1:0-4669 GCA_035526805.1 Pyrinomonadaceae bacterium | reverse complement strand
ACGACCGACCCGTGTACCTGCTATTCGGCTAAAATCGCGACAGCCTGTCTGTGCCGCGCGCGATGCTTTATATGAGCGGCCTAGAACAGATGGATTGCTTGTCGAAACATTCTTCAACTGCCGGGTTAAACTTGCCACCGTCTGCCCGGAAACCGCTTTGATGTACGCCGTCCTCGAAGATGCTTTTCTCTGTTATCAAAAACGGTTCCATGGCCACGCGCGTTTTCCCCAACGCACCCGGGCGGTGGAAGATTGGTTTTTCAGCGATGATTCTCGCCGGCTATTTTCATTCCTATCCGTGTGTCACGTGCTCGGATTGGAACCGCAGTACATCCGCAATAAGCTAAGACGCTGGGAGCATTCTAACTGGACTAAACCCTGAGCAATAGGTAGGGTGTCGCTGTCTTGGCAGCGCGCGGAGTGGCTCGCGTTGCCAAGTATGGACTGACCAAAGCCCCTGGTGAAGTCGACTTATTCTCTGCGTCGTGGGCTTCGAATTGGAGGCACGATGGCGATTCAACAAACGCCGCAAGCTGAACTGTTCAAGCAACAACTACGCGACTCCTTGCAGCGCGAGACGGCAAACACAGGCGCCGTCAGGATCGCCCGCCACTCCAACGTCTACACCTGCGGCGACCGCGATGAAATGGTGTATTTCGTCGAGAGCGGCCAGGTCAAACTGCTTATGTTGTCATCCGAAGGCAGGGAGTGTCTCCTGGCGATCCATGGCGAGGGCGATATCTTCGGCGAGCTTTGTTTGTCCGGATTAGGCGCTCGCTTGGAGACCGCGACGGCGATGCAGGCGACGACACTCAAGCGAATTCCCTGCTCGCAGTTCTTCGCTCGCCTCGGCCGCGATTCGCTTTTCGAAGGGTTTGTGCGCTACCTCGCGGTGCGGATCGCCGATCAGCAGCAGATCATCGCCAATCTTGTGACCGTGGATAGCGAGCAGCGGCTCGGCCAGACATTGTTACAGTTGGCTCGCACCATGGGCAAGAAAGATCCGCGCAGCATCCGTATAGAACTGAAGATCACTCATGAAGAACTTTCCGAAATGGTCGGCACGACCCGGCCGCGCATCAGCTTGTTCATGCAAAGATTTCATAATCTCGGTCTGATCGAGACCAATAAAGACCGATTTCTCATCATCAAAGAAAAAAAACTCACTGATTATCTGGCGCAGATCGCCTAGTAGAGCTCTGCATCTTTGACGCGGAGCTGGATTTTTCTAGCTAGCGCTTCGGCGACAAAGTACCATCTGAAGACGGCCACTCAATCAGTGACGGGTGTTAAGTTTTCGTCTGCTTCTCGAAAGTTTGCAAAGTCTTTACTATCTCACAACTCAGCTCTCCAACGATCGCGCTCAAGGCTTTAACCAACTTCCGGTGGAAAACTAGCTGGCGCCGCGTTTCAACGCCGATCTTTGATTGACGAGAATTTTTTGTTTCTGTCGATTACACTCCAGCGGGCCTTGGTCAGTTCATAAGCGGTCGGCGACTTAGAGTCGAAGAGCTGACGAACAGGTTCTGCAGCGATTTTGCGCTGCCTGTCTTTGAGTCGACTTTTGTTGTCATGGCATTTCTTGTTCAGGCTCGGATCATCGTCAGACTCATTTTGAAGCGGTTGAGCGCTCTGAGGGCATGGGGTTGATTTGCGGGTAGAAGAATAATCTCGCCGCCCTGCAAACGATGCGGCTGGCCAGCGATGCTGATTTCCACCTCGCCTTCGATCACATACACCAGCGCGTCGAACGGGGTCCGCTCACTCAGGCCTTGTCCTTCGTCAAACGCGAAGAATGTCACGTTGCCAGCTGGCTTCTTGACTATTTCGCGACTGACGATGGCGCCTTCCTGATAGTTCACCAGCTCAGCGGCCGTCGCGACTTGGGCGCCCGGGAGGCCTTTGGGTTTGGACGGACTTGCTGATTTCATAAATTCTCCGTTCCGTAGGTTTGTGACTTAACGGTCACCAACTGTGCTTACACAACTGTCCCGAACAAAGCTCCGATTCCTGCCGTTATCGCCATGGCCAGCGCTCCCCAGAATGTAACGCGCACCGTTCCTGTTAGGATGCGTGCACCGCCGGTATGAGCCGCCAGCGCACCAAGTAGTGCGAGAAAGAATAGGGAAGTTCCGGCAACAAGAAATACCAGGCCGGCTGCAGGTGCGATGACAACGACGAGCAAAGGCAGTGCGGCACCCACCGCAAACGTGACGGCGGAAGTAAGTGCTGCCTGAACCGGCCGGACAGTGATGGTTTCCGAGATCCCCAGTTCGTCCCGGGCATGGGCGGCAAGTGCGTCCTTAGCCATGAGTTGTTCGGCGACTTGGTTTGCCAGAGTCGGATCGAGCCCCCGTTTGACGTAGATCGCCGCAAGCTCCTTCCTCTCGTTGGGTTCATTGGCGGCGAGTTCCGTGCGTTCACGGCCGATATCCGCTTGCTCGGTATCTGACTGAGAGCTCACCGAAACATACTCGCCTGCAGCCATCGACATGGCTCCCGCAACCAAGCCTGCGACACCTGCCACCAGCACTGCGGTATGGGTTGCGTTTGACGCGGCCACACCAACAACCAGACTGGCGGTCGAGACGATACCGTCGTTGGCGCCTAGAACCGCTGCGCGTAGCCAACCTATATGTTGAGTGCGGTGGCGCTCACGATGCACTATGGGCATGCAATTTTACTGTTCATAAATCAGTGCCAAAAAAAATTAGGCTGTGCCCACCTACCATTTACTTTGGACAACTTCTATCACAGCTTTGCGCGACGCAGCTAACAGATTCATACGAGATCCAGTCCGTCCGATAATTTCTTTAGAATAATTCCGTGACTCTGCTGAAGGGCTTCTTCGCGTCCATATCAGGGGGAAAAATCCATCGTTGCATAGTGCCAAGCGCTCTATCTCTTCTGCGATACACGCTGCATTTGTCGGTTGCATCACGGCGAATGAAGCAGGCAAGTTATTTTGACAGCAGCGCGCGTAAAGTCGAGAAATTACTAGGCATGGCGATCGCGCGGTTGCCGTCAGCTCCTTCGCGGCGCCATACCTGCTAAGCACGACGTGCTAACTGTGGTTTTGTCGGTCGACGAAGACTTCTAATACTCTGCGCGTTCTCTTCTCAGCCGTTCGAGCTCACGTTGTTGACGATCTATTTCAGTCTGGTTTTGCTGGATCTGTGAGTTTTGCGTGGAGTTCTGATTTTCTTGACCCTGCATTTGATCGCCGATTATCGCGCCCGCGCCCAAGCCCACCCCGCCACCGATCGCGGCACCAGCGCCGGGATGACCGACCGCTGCGCCAATGACTCCGCCGGCAACGGCGCCACCGACAGCACCGATACCGGCACCCTTCTCACGAGTCGTAAGAGGGCCTCCGGCACAACCGGCAAGCATAAGCGCGCCGGCCAATAAAACCATCGGCAATTTGTTAATTAATGAGCCAAACATGATTGTTTCTCCTCGTTTGCTGTTTGCGGATTTGATCTCTTATTCCTGTCGATAGAGCACTATCGATGCCACGTCTGAACAGAAGCGAATGCGCCGTTAATAACAAGATTCGTAAGGCATGAGGTGAACGTTGACCGAACGTTCGACAAAGTCGTCGAGCTTTTCGACCAAATAGAAGATCACGAATCCGGTCAACCGCAAAATAAAACTTCGTAGGTTCAAACGCGACCGACTGATTGTTACAGTGGCCTCAGTCTACGCCGAGGTGCCAAGTTTGCTGTCTAGTATTGGACAGTGCTTCGAGACTTACGGCGTATAGTTCAGCCGGTGATTAATGCAGGTGGAGGTTCGGATTCTATGGCAGAGCAAGAATGGGATTTCACAGTCTGGCGGCGAGCAAATCAACTGCTTCAGCAGGCAGAGCGCATCCATAGGAATTTCTTACGAATCGCCGCAACATCACAATATCGGGAACAACACGGCCGAGCGTCAAGCTGGCAACCTCCCGTTAACGTCGTCGAGACCGACGAAAACCTGTGGGTGATGATAGCCCTCGCGGGAGTTGCGAACGACAAGGTCGACGTCCAGCTGGAGGGTAGCGATCTAGTGATCGCCGGCGAGCGACGCTTACCCCAATGCTGCAATGAAGGGGAACTTAAGCTGTGGGAAATCCCCTTCGGTCATTTTGACCGCCGACTCAGGTTAGTTGGCTGGGAGTATCCGCTGTTACTCGGAGAGATTTCGTTTCAGGATGGGTTACTCACCATCCAGATTAGGAAGCGATCATGAGCGCTGACGAACTGTCAATGTCAAAGTCGAAACCTCGTTTGCATATTCCCGAGGGCGCGATGATTATCATCCCGATGCGCAACCGGGTGCTCTATCCGTCCATGATTATGCCGCTGATGGTCAACCGTCCGGAGCGGCTCCAGGCTGTCGAAGAAGCCGTGCGCCAACAACTGCCGATCGGTTTTATTGCGCAGCGCGATCCCAATGTGGAAGCGCCGCAACCCAAAGACCTGCACGGCATTGGCACCGCCGCGGATGTTTTGCGCCTGTTTACCTTGCCGGACGGTAGCCGTCAGGTGATCGTGCAAGGCCGGCGCCGCTTCGAAGTCGGCGAGTTTATCCAAACCACCCCCGTGATGATTGCGCGGTTCACCATGGTGGAAGAAAAGATACCGCAGAGCAAAGAGTTTGCCGCGCGCATCTTACATCTGCG
>DATLBQ010000103.1:0-6285 GCA_035526805.1 Pyrinomonadaceae bacterium | reverse complement strand
CAGTTAGCCGCAATCGTTGTGTTTGGCCTTCCGTTCTGGGTGGTGATCGTCTACCTGATTCTCTCCACCTTAAACGCGCAAATGGAACACGCCAACATCAAAATGAATAGGAGTGTCGATCGCTGCTTACGGTTGCTGATTGTCACGCCTCACATGCACAAGGTGCATCACTCGCGCGACCAGAAAGAAACCGACTCCAACTATTCAAACATCTTCTCTCTTTGGGATAGACTCTGCGGCACCTACACCGCAGAGATAGACTTTCGTAAGCTTCGCTACGGGCTTGAGGGCTTTGATGTTGAGGAGAGGCAGACGTTAAGAGGCCTTTTGAAAATGCCATTCATGACCTATACAGGGGTCCGATCCTTTCTTGATGCGGTCATTCATGAGTGTCTTGCACTCATTGGTGAGTTGGCGTGTGTATTCACGGCATGTGTTAGGAAAGGCTGACAGGACTCGTGGCTCCCTGAGAAAGGAGGAAAGTAATGAATAGACTTAAGATTACAGTTAGTACATGGACTCTGATACTTTTTTCCATAGTCGCTTGTAGCGGACCCAACGGATTGTCAGGATCCGAAACAACTAGTCCGGTAACGCCTGAGGCACCTGCTCCGGTGCAGGAACCCGGAAAGAGTCTCATCTATAACTTCGATAATGACGCTCCCGGAAAACTACCGGCTAAGTTTCATGCAGCGTTGACCGGCAAGGGAGCTGCCCCCGCTTGGCAAGTCAAGGCGGATTCGAGCGCGCCGTCACAGCCCAATGTGTTGGCGCAAATTTCCACCGACAAGACCGGCTACCGTTTTCCGCTCGCGATCGCTGACGAAGGCTCGTTTGGTAATTTGGATTTGAGCGTCAAGTTTAAGCCGATTAGCGGCGACGTAGACCAAGCGGCAGGCTTGGTTTGGCGTCTGAAGGATGCCAACAACTATTACATCGTCCGTGCTAACGCGCTCGAGAATAACGTTGTGCTCTACAAGGTTGAGAACGGCAAGCGAACGGACCTGCCGCTTAAGGGAGAAGGCCGCACGTATGGCAAGAAAGCAAGAGTGCCTTCAGCACAATGGAGCGAGCTCCGTGTAGTTGCCACCGGAACTCTCTTCGAGGTCTTTCTAAACAGCCAAAAGCTGTATGAGGTAGAGGACAACACCTTCACCGAACCGGGCAAAGTAGGATTATGGACCAAAGCCGATTCGGCGACTTACTTCGACGAGTTGCGAGTAACTGCGAAATAGTTGAGTTGAAAGGGGGATCATGAAGACCTTTTCAAAACCTGAATCAATCGGATTAATGGAACGCGTTGCGGCCTCGCGCTTCCCGGAGCTTAAGGAAGAATGATTCAAGAAAGAATGATTCGTGTCGTGTATTTCAAAGTCCTGATTGCTTTGGCCTTGGGGGTTGCTCTCTTTGCAGGCGCATGTACCGGAAGTCGGAATTTGCCACGTGGAGCAAGTGCCCTGTCAGGTGAGGTTACAGTTTACGTGTCGACAGACCGAGTGTTCTCCGAACCGATACTAAAAAACTACGAGCAGAAAACAGGCACGAAGGTAAATGCCGTTTACGATACTGAAGAAACCAAGAGCACTGGTCTCGCTAATAAGATCCTGGCTGAAAAGAATAATCCGCAAGCTGACGTGTTCTGGTCGAATGAACCAGTGCGCACATTGGTATTGCAGAAGCGTGGCCTGCTCGCCCCCTACAAATCACCCAATGCAGATGGGATTCCAGCGACCTTCAGAGACCCGGAAGGTTACTGGACGGGCTTTTCGGCGCGGTCGCGCGTGATTGTCTACAACACTAAGTCGGTGAAACCAGAAGAGGCGCCAGACTCTGTTCTTGATCTCACCGATCCGAAATGGAAAGGGCAAGTTGCTATTGCCGATCCGCGCTTCGGCTCAACCTCGTTCCATGTGGCCGCTCTCTACGCGGAGTTGGGCGATGAGCGCGCGGATGAATTCTTTCGCAAGCTAAAAGCCAACAACGTTCGTGTCGTCTCATCGAACTCAGTAGTGCGCGATATGGTGGCCCGTGGCGAGGTGAAGGTTGGACTCACCGATACAGACGACGTGAACGTGGCTCTCGAAGATAAGCAGCCAGTGGCGATGGTCTTCCCTGATCGCGATGGCATGGGCGTTCCAGTGATGCCCAACATGGTCTCGCTGATCGCCAACGCGCCTCATCCACAGGCAGGCCAGAAGCTGATTGATTATCTGCTCTCACCGGAAGTCGAGCGTAGCTTGGCCCAGTCAGAGGCTGTGCAAATACCGCTACGCGTGGGAGTGGAAGGGCCGAAGAACATCCCACCCATTTCATCCTTCAGACCGATGACACACGATTATGGCAAGGCAGCAGATCGCGTTGAAGATGTTACTCATCGCTTGCAAGAGATTCTTGGGCTTTGACGAATAATGGACCCAGCCATTCGCCAGCCAAAGAGGTTTCACCGCTTGGCTATCCTTCCGACTCCGCGCTCTACAGTAATCGGTGGGGCTTTTATCCTCTTCATCGGATTGTGCGTCGTGCCGGTTATATACATGTTCATCGTCTCACTCATCACTGCGGACAGCACTCTCACTTTTGATAACTACCGTCGCTTGCTGGTCGAATCGCGACAGCGTGATCTTTTATTGAATAGCACGCTACTTGGTGCATGCTCGGCGCTGTTGGCGACTCTTTTGGGTTCGCCGCTTGGACTACTTCTGGCGCGCGCTCGCCTACCAGCCAAACAGGTCCTACGGATCGCGCTGATCATTCCGCTCATTATTCCACCTTATGTCCTTGCCCTGGCTTGGATTCTATTCACGAGTTCAACGGGACTCTTGGCGCGCATAATCGGTCGTGACCTTTTTTCCGGCTGGACTTACAGCTTCGCGGGCGCGGTTGTAGTGCTTAGTCTCGCTTACTACCCCCTCTCCATGCTGGCGACAGAAGCCGCATCCCGACGCGTGGACGGCCATCTTGAAGAGGGGGCGTTGCTTGTCACAAATACCCGCCGAGTGCTATGGCGCATCACGGTACCGCTCATCACACCGATAGTCGCCGCCGCGGCGCTCACTACATTTGTCTTAGGGCTTTCTGAATTCGGCGTGCCCAGCTTGATGAGGGTGCGCGTTTACACTACTGAGGTGTTTACGGCTTTCGCTGCGCTCTACGACTTCGGGACGGCCACGGCGCTTGCTGTTCCCTTGTTAGCGGTTACGTTCATAGTCGCAGTCACCATTAAGCTTATCATTGGCGAGCGGTTCATCTCGGATCGTCGTAGTGTCTACCCGGCGCTTCCAGTCACTCTTGACCGCTATCGCATCTTCGTCTTCGCCGGAACTATTCTCGTACTGACTGCTTCAGTAGTGCTGCCGTTGATGACCCTCGCTTACGAAGCAGGAAACTTTCAGCGCTTCACGTCAACTTTAGAGGGCTCCGGCGCCGCAATCATTAACAGCCTTTCGCTTGCGGCCATCGCGGCTACACTCATCATCGTTCTGGCAACTTTTCTCGGCTATTGGCGAGGACGTACAAAGAGGCGTTGGCGCGGGCTCTTTGATCTGGTTCTTCTCGTCATCTTCGCAGTTCCGAGCACTGTACTAGGAGTGGGTCTAATTGGCTTATGGAATAGACCGGGTCTGTTCGGCAAAATCTACACGAGTCAGGTCATCATTATCATCGCGTATATCGCGCGCTTTGTGACGGTGGCGGCACTGATCCTTGCGGCGAGCGTGCGACAAATCCCGGAATCTTTAGAGGAGGCCGCAGAGGTGGCAGGCGGAAGCTGGCCGCGCACCTTTGCTCAAATCGTAATCCCCAACATCGTTCCAGGCGTCGCTGCCGCTTGGCTGGTTTCCTTCATCCTGGCTGTCGGCGAGCTTGGAACAACAATCCTCGTCGCTCCCGCGGGCGAATCCACTTTGCCGGTACGCATCTACACCTTAATTGCCAACACGCCTTCCTCTGAAGTAGCTGCACTCGCCTTGATGGAGGTTGGCATCGTTCTCATTCCACTTGCTATGTTGGCTATTCTGACGCGGAGTGGATTAGAGCGTCGAGGAGAGCGTGGTGGGTGACTCTTTTATCCGACTGGTGGAAGTAACAAAGGGGTTCGGTAACGGACCAGTCGTTGATCGCGTCTCGCTCGATGTAACCGAAGGTGAGGTCGTAGCGCTGTTAGGCCCGAGTGGTTGCGGCAAGACGACGACGCTGCGTCTGATCGCCGGGTTGGAGACGCCGGACGAGGGCGAAATATGGATCGCGGGAGAGCGTGTGGCTACTATCGGCAATAACCTTTTGCCGCCCCGTGCCCGCGGCATCGGCTTCGTTTTTCAGGACCTTGCGTTGTGGCCACATATGACAGTGGAAGGCAATCTAAATTTTGTTTTGGCATCTGCCCGGATGAAGCGGCCCGAGCGGCAAGTGCGAATTGATGAAGTGTTACGGCTGGTCCACGCTTTGTCATTCGCCAAAAGGTATCCTGCCCAACTCTCGGGCGGAGAACAGCAGCGCGCGGCCATCGCACGAGCCATCGTGGGCCGTCCGCAACTACTGTTACTTGATGAACCGATGTCGAGTCTTGACTCCGATCTGAAAGCTTCTCTTTTGCACGAGCTAGCAACACTCCAAAAGAGGTTGCAACTCACAACCGTTTACGTGACCCACAATCGGCAAGAAGCTGAAGCTCTGGCCCACCGAGTCGTATCGATGAACGGGGGACGGATCGAGAGAGACGTGAAAGCAGAGTTCTCGTCCGAACAGTGAACACCCTTTTGTGAGTGAGAACATTAGTAAAACTCAATCGACGAATGTCAGCCGAAGTAGCCGTCCGCAGTAAGTTTCCGTCCCAACGCGCATCGGTTGTTTGATTTCTCCGATAGCCTCAATAAAGTGACACTGCCCCAAGGTAATTTCACGACGAATCTTTTGGTAGGCAGAGTTAATTACAACTTTTCAAGAAAGCTACTGACCGCGCCTATCTGGGCTATACGTATGCGGCGAAAGGGATGTATCCGCAAGCCATCGAAGAGTATCAAAAGGTAATTTCCTTAGAGGGGGAAACGACCAGCACTCTCTGTTACCTGGGCTTTGCCTTAGCGATGTCTGGCAAGAGAAGCGAAGCGCAGGCCATCCTCGCCAAGCTGAAAAGTGGGAAAGAGTATGTCTCGCCAGCGGAGTTGGCGGTTCTTTACGTCGGTCTGGGAGATAGTGAGGGAGCGCTCGCATCGCTCGAGAAAGCCTACGCCGAGCACGACCTGCAGATAGGGTTGCTCAAAGTTGATCCAAACCTTGACAGCCTACGCTCAGATCCGCGCTTCCAGGACCTGATGCGCAGAGTCGGCCTGCCCCAGTGATCTTGAACCTCTTTGACTACGAGTAAAAAATAAATTTGGGCGATCTACGGCAATGCGACCATAGGAACAGCCTTAAAGCGCCAGACATGTGATCTGTTGGCGCCGGCGAAGAATTCAGGTTAACCTTTCCTTACATGGCACCAGAAGACAAACCGCGTGGAGCATCGCCTCCTGGACAGGGACGAACTGTCCTTGATCCAACCAGACTGACTTCCAAAAGGGAATTAATTGGGGACGTACTCAACGAGCGCTACGTAATTCAGAATGAACTGAAGCGTGGTGGGATGGGTGTGGTCTATCTGGCGCTGGATCAGCAATTACATTCGCGACCAGTAGTCGTGAAAGTCTTGCTCGAAGAGGCTTACCAGAGCGAATACATTGTGCAGAAGTTTCGCCAGGAGGTTGAGGCTTTAAGTCGCATAGATCATCCGGGAATCGTGGGAATCATCGATGCGGGTGAATTACCGAAGGGCGAGCCATTCATTGTTATGCAGTATGTGGAAGGGGTCACGCTGCGTTCCGTCATGAATCCAGAAGGTATGAACCTGGAACGAATCGGAGAACTGCTAAAACAAATCGGGCGGGCGCTAACCGCTGCGCATAACCGCGGAATCTTCCACCGCGACCTCAAACCCGAGAACATCATGCTGCAGAATCTGGGCCATGGCGAAGAGCAGGTGAAGATCATCGACTTCGGCATTGCCAAAGTGAAGGATTCGGTAATTGCCCCCAGCACAAGTCTCAACCTTTCGCCCGGAACCGTAGCTTACATGGCGCCCGAACAGTTAAATGGCCGGCCCATCACGGCGGCCACGGATATCTTTGCACTCGGAACTATTGCCTACGAGATGGTCACCGGTCGCAAGCCCTTCAACCCGGAGACTGGATTCGAGCTCTTGCAGATGCAAGAGACGGGTGTCCGAATTAAACCTGCCGACTTGCGGCCCAG
>DATLBQ010000102.1:0-23067 GCA_035526805.1 Pyrinomonadaceae bacterium | reverse complement strand
TGAGAAGGATGCTATCGCGCCTTCAGATGCAAGGCTTTGTTAGCTCGCGGTAGGATCGTGTTCGAACTCCGCCTTATATTCTTCATAAAGCGCACGCCTCAGTTGTCGAGCGACCTCTGGAGTTAGCTCGGACGGTTCGTTGCCGCCGCCGATACCTTCAAACTCTCGCTTGTATTGTTGATACAGAAAATATCTGTTACTCCTGGCAATCTCCGTTTCAACCCTGCTTTCGCGCCTTAAGGGTTCATCAATACTCTGAGACCTGATTACTTTGATAGCTACCACATCTCCTACGCTGATCAGAAAGGGATTCTCAAGCCAACTGACATGCTCTTCATTCACCAGCCAGCCGACATGCAAATCTGGTTTCTCTTTTCTTTCCTTTCCTCATTGGCTGGACCAGTCCCTTCAGACTGAGACCAAACCCATGAGAGTATCGCGGTGAGAACGCCATTCTCGCCAACGCCCGCCGTGCATAAGCGATTTCCGTTTACCGAGACCTCAAAGCAGATCATTGGGTACTCCATCCACACGAAACAAGAAGACCTTGAACCAACGCGCATCTTCTCTTTCTGACGGTGCTTCAAAATACTGTGCGAACAACCAAGAATGCTGCCGGTCTTTCTTCGCAAGTTTCTTAGGCTTCAGTTCATACCAAACACCGTGTTGAGAATGTAAATCCATTACGAGATAAGAAAAACAACCATGAGAAAGATAACCGCGAATGGAAAAACGCCCCCTGACAGGATGCATGTCATTGGTAATAACAAGTACGCGCTTTTCAGGTGCCACTGTAATCTTGAAAGGATAGAGTACGAGAACAGCGAGCAACGCAAGAATGACAATTACCCTTTTGCGTTTGAAACCATGAGAGATCCGGCGATTCAAAAAGGCATCCAACGCCCGGCATCACCCGCGCCCACATTCAAGTTGCATTGAAGACTTCGTGGCGGGCCGTCGGGTGCATGCCATTGTTATACGCGCGTTCACTCTAATCGAACTACTTTCGACCAGAGACGCACACGCAGTCATAATAGAAGGATTATGAATAACCAGCGCATTTTGCACCTCTGGTAAACAGGAAGCGTATAACGCAGCGCTTCAGCTGCGGCGCGCGAGCAGCATCCGCCTAAAGGAACAAAATTATTTGAGAAGCTCGCTATCGCGCCGTCAGCTACAAGGCTTTGTTGGACTGCGCCTCTCGATTAATCACATACCGCGCTCCGTGACTGACGCAATCTCTAACCCACCTTCGCGCGTCTTTTCTCGTTATCAGAAAGCTACTCCCGCCGACATCATCTAAGGTGGGAACCACGTCTTTATCCAACTCCCAATATCGTCTCGAATCGGCTAAATCGAACTTCGAGTCAGGGTAGCCTTGTGGATTGGAACCTCTGCCCGGTTCCCACAGAACCAACGCTTGATTTTCTTTCCAATACACCAACACTGAATGATAGCCACTCTCAAGCATTTCAACTCTGCCCACATAAAAATGATTCTTCTTAGATTTTCCACTTTGAGCTACGAGTTTCTTGAGCGCGGGTATTACATTAGCCACGTAATATGAATGTTCAGATACGGGAATACGCCGAACGACTTTCTCTTGCGAGATGCACGTTGCCGCTCCAAGAAGGACCAACCCGAGAACTGGAAGCAGCTTGTTCATCTTCAATTATGCGAAGCAATCCAACGCTGGCCGTCAGTTGCGGCGCGCGATCAGCATCCAACCTGATGGAAAGAAGTTACTTCAGAAACATGCTATCGCGCCGTCAGCTGCAAGGCTTTGTTGGATTGCGCGTACGATTTAACCAGGCAACCTCGGCTTCCTCGTAGGCAGACTCGCAACCCTCATACTGAGGTTCCCCAGCCATCAAAATCACAGGCCTTCTCTTTGCCGGCAATCACCACTCTGCCTATTAGGACTTTTTCTTATTCGGAACAATCTCGATCCGGCTAACATCGGCACCTTTGACTTTGCTGATGACCGAACTAAGGGTTTCATATCTCACGCTCGGCTGACCCTTGATAAAAACAATCCTATCATCAGGTGATTCATTCGCCGTCAGACTTCGAACCCTTTCGGGAATATCGGATAGCGCAACACTATTCTTACCGATATAGAACTCTCTATCACTGGGCACCGCGATGACAACATACTTCCCTCGCGCCATTAGGTCACTCGCGCTTGGGCACTTAGCAGACACGGCTACAGGCAAGTCGTGGGGAACCGGCTTATCAGGATTTGGCGTCTTTAGAAGAACAACAGCAGCGATACCGAGACCGAACGAAAGGACTACCGCTAAGGCTGTAAAGAATATTCGATTCATTTCAGACTTTTGAGGCATACCCAGCACAACTGAGAGGATTAGACAGTATCTAGACTCCAGTTGTTCCACCCGAACGGTGGCCTTCAACTGCGGCGCGCGATCAGCCTTCAAGCCGAAGAAAAAGGGTACTTGAGAAAGATGCTATCGCGCCGTCAGCTGCAAGGCTTTGTTAGACATCGCTATTCGATATGCCATTCAATTCTTCAATGATTTAATATCTCTCGGACTGAGCGCATAAAAGGGTAACACTTCCTCCAATGGGATAAGCTCAGCCTCGAATCCGGGCGTTCGCTTTGGTAGCGCCTCCTTCCAGAACCTGGGCTCATTTGTGTCCTTATCATAGACGTAGCCATTTGCTTTATCGTTTCATCACAATCTGAGCTCCGGGAAACCTTCAAACGCCACACTTTGATTGATGCAAAGAAGTCCGCAGGTAAAAATGGCTCATCCATCCAGCGCCCCATAATGAACTTTAATGTAACGAGACTGTTCAGCTAGTCCTTTTGGTTTTTCTACGCGAACATAAACACTTCAGAACTCATATTGTGATAGGAAATATTCACAAGCGGGGTGAGAACATCGCGCGCAACCACGTTTCCAGAGATTTCTATTTTCTTAGTCTTTGGGCCTTCCCCAACGGGTACTAGGGTAGTGGCCAATTGATAGAGATAAATAGTTTCATTTCAATTCGCGACAATGGAAGATGCCTAACGTCAGAGCTGACCGGGCGCGGCGATTACAGAAAACCTTCGATTGATTCAATCAGTTGCGAAAGAGGCTCCCCGCGCTCCGGTCCAACGAAGTGTTAGGCACGTCGGCACATCATCGGGGTCCATACCCATCAAGCAGTTCCTTCGCTCTTTGACGCACTCTGAGGTCAGCATCACGGCTTGCTGCCTCCTGTAGAATCGGTGCGGCTAGCTCCCAAGGCGCCTGGGTCAGAAAAGCCAAAGCATACTCGCGATATCCTGCTGAAGAATCATGCAGGGCGACCTGACGTAGTGGCGCTACGACGCTCTTTCCACCGATCGCTCCCAGCAAGCGCATCGCATGATACTTCTCAAACCCGCTGGTCTGGCGGAGGTACTCAGCGAGAATCGGCACTGCCTTATCTCCATAAGCCTTAACCTCATCGACAGCCAGTTTTGACGGTGGAATGAAACTTCTCGCGATCACCTGACGACCATCGAGCATGATCACAGTCTCGCCACCCTCAATTGTTTCACGCATGATCCTCTGGACTCGCTCACGGATTAAAGGCATTTGAGCATCATTCGTCAACTTCGTCTGTGCATCAACATGCAATGCTACAAGGCAGATGAAAGACAGCAAGCCGATGAAGGTTGCCCAATGATGAGTTCGATTGTTTTTCATTATGCCTCCAGGGACTTAGCTTAGGTTCGGCAAGTGCCTAACGACCTTGCCGTTCAGCGGCGGTCACGCGACCGACCTAAGGGAGGGAGCTTGATCGTCCGCTGCAACGGCGGGTTAGGCGACATCATAGTCGAACCTCGTGCACGGTTCGTCAGGATCTGCATCATGCTCATATTCAAGATGAAAACAAAGCCAATGCATCTTTTCATAGGTTTCGTACTCAGCGCGGTTTATCACAACTGGCCTTTGGCATCTGACACAGACTGAAGTTGTAGAACTCATACTTCACATAACCCTGGCCTTCAGCTGCGGCGCGCGATCAGCATTCAAGCTGAAGGAATAAGATTACTTGAGAGACATGCTATCGCGCCGTCAGCTGCAAGGCTTTTTCGGCATCGCCGTTAATGATCCGATGCCTTAAACGCGAAGTCCAGATTCTTTTGCTCGCTACCAGCTAAGAACACGTCAACCGTTTGTTCACCCAATCTTTCGTGCCATGCAACGACAGTATATTGGCCCGGGGGCAGGCCGGAAATTTTGTACGAACCATCTTTGCCACTCACGGAAAAGAATGGATGCGAAAACACACCTACGTAGGCCTTTTCCCAGGGATGTTGATTGTCCTTGATGGGAATAAAAAGTTCAGGCCAAGCGAAACGTTGCTCAAGAGCGGCGGCACCTGGCGGCTGTGATTGATTCCATTCACGATTATTCTTCGGCGTCGGATGAGTATTGTGGGTTGTGGGGTCGCTGTTAACGATTTTCAGAGTTTGTTGCGTCTGCATCCCCAAGAGGTGCGGCACATACCGACACCCCTTATGTTCTAGCGTGACGTCCCCTGAGGGTGCGTCAAACGAATACGAATTCAATGATTCGCCGCGCACGTAAACAAAAACGTTCGCGAGTTTCTGATCGGTCACGATAACCCAATCAGTTGTCGGGTCAGGATTGATCGTTCCACAAATTGGATCTGCGCTCGTATCAATGTGCAGCGATTTAGGTGGTTTGCCAACAAAAGAAATTGTTCCCTCCAACGTAGCTTCGCTTCCCATCGCTTTGTAGGCGGGTTTGTCTTGGATAGTTGCAGCACTATATGAGAGGCCAACCACTCCAAACACTGAGATGGTTAAGAGGACGGCGATCGTTTGCGGTGAAGTTCTGAATCGCATAGGAGTCTTCTATTTTATGACAAGCAAGATGCCGAACCCCGCGCTTCAGCTGCGCGCTCACTCAACGTGCATAAGAGAATTCGTGGCAGCGCGTCAGCTGCAAGCGCTTGTTATGTTGCGCCTTGCATTACGACTATTTTGCCTCGCCTGTTTTCTCATCTACGTCTGCTTTCAAGCTGTAATAGTTGCCCATATCTTTCCTGCCAGAGATTTCCACTCTACCCCTGACATCTTCCACGGTATACTCAAAATAGAAACTGCGTGCATCAAGTTTGTCGCTACCGATTTTCGCTTTGCTATGATTTAAATCAGCCTCGACGCTCTGCTTCAATGCTGCGATGAAGCCTCCTTCGTCAAATTGTTCAGCACTATCATCATTTATTTGGCATGAGAAAGTCTCTACTTTGTGAAAATGAGATTCTTTTCTGCCAACGCTTCCAGTGCCTCCACCCACGCCTCCACCTCCACCACTGGTAGAGCAATTCAGACCGCGGTGGGATTTATTCCTTTCGACCAACTCTCGAAGAGAAAACCTGGAGAAAAATGAGCTTTGGAAAGACGACGTGTAAGCGATGCACCCAGCCCCCAATAATAGTGCAGTAACCAATGCCGCCTTGGAGACAATTAAATTCATCTTCTTACCTCATAGGAGAACGAAGCAACATAACGCTGGCCTTCAGCTGCGGCGCGCGATCAGCATCCAATCCGATGGAAAGAGATTGCTTAACACACATGCTATCGCGCCGTCAGCTGCAAGGCTTTGTTATGTGGCGGCCGACGAATCAACACGCAACTCACCATTCGATCGGCGCTGCAACCAAAGCCACGATAGCAAAGCCAATGCTCCGATTAACAATACCTCAATGATTCTCTCTACCAGCACAAAATTACCCACCCGATAATCCAAGATAAGCCGCATCAAGTGCAGAATAAGTAAAACACTCACCAGGCCGAGCCACAATTTGCGCGCCCATTCTTTAGCTAGGAACAAGCCGGTACCTACAAGGATCACAATCACGCCGACCACCCACGTCTTGAATCGCGGCGGAAGAGGCGTGCGCAGTCCGCTTGATTCACACTGAGCACGCCGGTGGTGGCCGTGTGAATTTTTCGCCGCGCTGGGGCTTCACACTAAGAGTAGTCCGACGCAGCCAGGAGCGGGGGGCAAGTCAGCCTTCCCGACCTCGAGACTCAGACGTGCTCGATTGCTTTAGGTTGAGAGCCCTTCCCGCCGAGAATTACGAGCTCAACTCTACTTAGCGGGGATCCGGAAGTTGGGCTTGCCCGCTCTCACTCGCTCATTTGAGCAGAGAATCTCTGGTGACCGGCAAAGTGGAGCGTCTCGAAACGACCCGGTCGCTACCGCTCCCGGTTTTGACTTTGTGTTGTCACCTTCACGGACTCATCGTTCTGTCCAAGTCTATTCAGAAGCTGTGCCTTCACCTCGGGCCATTCCGCGTCGATGATGCTAAAGCAAACAGAGTCGCGGATACGACCATTGGGCATGACCATGTGATTTCGCAAGACGCCTTCCTCTTTCGCGCCTAAGCGAAGGATGGCAGCGCGCGACTGGTGGTTTAGGAAATCCGTGATTAACTCAACGCGAATGCATTGCCAATTTTCAAAGGCATGTGTGAGCAGTAACAACTTTGCTTCAGTGTTTATCGCCGTCCGTTGCGCGCTGAGAGACAGCCAGGTGTAACCGATGGCCACGCGCCGATCGTTTCGTTCGATATCGTAGAAGCGCGTAGTGCCCACCACCGTGTCTGATGATTTTCGTATTATGACGAAAGGCAGCTCGCGCCCGCCGGCTTGCGCCTGAAGTGCAGTGTCGATGTATTCGCCGATATTCTCGCGAGACGGCACCAGCGTGACAGTCGAATTCCAAAGCTCACCGTCGGCAGCCGCGGCAATAAGTGATTCGGCGTGGTCCGTTGAGAGGGGCTCGAGGCGTACGTGCGCTCCGGCGAGTATTACAGGATTAATTTCCATTGATTGCGAAAGGCTTGGTCGGTGTTTATGAGCTAAATCTTATTCGTGTAATTTTGCCCGCCTTCGTGTTTTTTACGTGGTCGAATCTGGTGGTTTTCGCATGAACTGACCACGAAGCCAAACGAAACAAAGGAAAACCCCAGCGAAATCAACATCTCTCCAGGGTCTATAAATATTTCGCCTCCCTGAGGCGAGGACAGAAAAGTTGCGCTGCATTCGTGTTTTCTGCTTACTGTTTGCTGATTGCTGTCTTCCGTCTACTGTCTACTGTCTACTGTCTACCGTCCTTTCGCTTTGGGGTTTATCGACGTCTGGCTTCGCCTTCTCACCAAGCACCACGCGCACTTCATGAACTTTGCTGTCGTCAGCTAACGGAATTTCCTCATCAGCTTGTAATACGCCGTCCAATTCTACGGTGGCGACGCCTCGACTCAATCCTAGTGGGTTCTCTATTCTGATTCGATAGGTTGTGGCGCCGCGGCGGTAGGTTATCTCAAAGTCGCGCCACCAACGCGGCACGCACGGATCAATTTGCAAACGCGATCCGCGCAACTTGAAGCCAAGGATGGATTCAAGGCCGGCGCGATACATCCAACCCGCTGAGCCTGTGTACCAGGTCCACCCACCGCGGCCAGTGTGTGGGGGAACGGCATAAACGTCACCCACCGCGACGTATGGTTCAACTTTATATTTGTGCAGCCCGGCGCGCGTCGAAGAGTGGTTCACCGGATTTAAGAGTGAGAAAAGTTCACCGGCGCGTTCTCCGTCACCCAGCATCGCAAACGCAATCAAGGTCCACAGCGCCGCATGCGTATACTGTCCGCCGTTCTCACGCACGCCAGGCAGGTAACCTTTGATATAACCAGGATCGAGCTTGCCGCGATCGAACGGTGGTGTAAACAGAATCACCAATCCATCACCGCGGCGTATTAAATACTCTTCGACCGCCGCCATGGCCCGTTGCGCGCGGTAGCCTTCAGCCGCCCCAGAAATTACAGACCACGACTGCACAATCGAATCGATCCGGCATTCATCGTTCTGCACCGACCCAAGCGGAGTGCCGTCGTCGAAGTAAGCACGCCGGTACCAATCGCCGTCCCAACCTTTTTCCGCCAGCGCCTTCTCTAGTTTCTCCATGTGGTCGCGATATCGTTTGCTTATCAACTCCTGCTTCCTTAGATCACAGAAAGAGACAAAAGCCGCCAGAGTGGTGTAGAGAAACCAGCCAACCCAAACACTCTCACCCTTGCCCAGGTGGCCCACACGATTCATCCCATCGTTCCAATCACCCCCGCCCATCAGCGGTAGCCCGTGTTCGCCCACAGCCAGACTGCGATCGAGCGCCCGCAGGCAGTGTTCAAAAACTGACGCCGATTCCCCCGACACCCACGGCTGCATGTAAGCTTCCTGTTCGCCGGGCTGCAGTAGCGGCTGTTCGAGAAAATGCACGACTTCATCGAACACAGAGAGGTCGCCGGTAACATTTGCGTAGAATCCAGCCACGAAGGGCAGCCACAAAAGATCGTCAGAAAACCGAGTGCGTACGCCACGTCCGCTTGGCGGATGCCACCAATGCTGGACGTCTCCTTCTTTGAATTGATGGCCGGCGGCAAGAACAAGCTGTTCTCGCGCGATGACCGGACTGCTGTATACCAGCGCCATTACGTCCTGCAATTGATCGCGAAATCCAAAGGCGCCGCCTGATTGATAAAACGCCGAGCGCGCCCAGATGCGGCAGGACAGCGTTTGATACAACAGCCAACGGTTGAGCATTGTATCCATTGCCGGATCGGGTGTTCTCACTTCGACCGTCCGCAGCAGCGTGTCCCAATGGGTAAGCACGTCTTCAAAAACATTGTTCACGTGCCCGGGATGCTTGAACCTTTCAATCAACGTTTGGGCTGCTTCTTTTGAAGCGGCGTCGCCCAGCAGAAAGACGATTTCTCTTCCTTCGTGCGCGGCGAGCTCAATGGTGATTTGCAGGGCGGCGCAGGGATCAAGTCCAGCGCCATCTCGTCCGGATAAATTTATTCGGCGCAAAGCCGCCGGCCCGGTTAGAGTGCCGTTGCGCCCGATAAATTCTTTGCGATCGCAGGTAGCGCTGGAAACAGTTTCGCTCGTAGCCGCAAAAGCGACTCGTCCGGCAAACTCGTTATTGAAAGGATTGTGAGCGAAGATCGACGAGGCGGGCTGATCGATCTCGGTGATCACGTAGGGCGCTGAGGTGGTGCGCTGCACACCCAGCACCAGCTCATTGTACATCGTCACCGTCAGTTTTCTTTTTCGTCCACTGCGATTGCGCAGCCGCATCAGCGAGATTTTTACTGACGAGTCAAGCGGCGCAAACAGCAGTAATTCCTGGGAGATGCCGTGGCTGGTATGTTCAAAGACGGTATAACCCTGGCCATGCCTGACTATGTAAGGTTCCGCTTCGCGAATAGGCAGGGGCGTGGCCGACCAAACCGTGCCGGTGTCTTCATCACGCAGATAAACGACCTCGCCGGGCGGATCGCTGACCGCGTCGTTGGACCAGGGCGTCAAACGGTTTTCGCGGCTATTCACCGACCAGGTGTAACCAGCCCCCGTGTCGGTAACCTGAAAACCAAACTCGCTCTTGTTCGCAATGACATTTGACCAGGGCGCGGGCGTCCACTGTTCTGCGCCAAGCAGGATCACGTATTCGCGTCCGCCCTGATGAAAGCCGCCCAGCCCATTGAAGAAGTCCAGATCTGGCCGCGGGACCGTGGGCTCCGGATACGTTTGCGACGGCTGACGTGGAACAAAAATAGCCGGCAACAGTTCGGAAACTTCCGGTCGCTGGAGCTGCTCTTCCAGGGCGCCACGCTCGCTGACAATCACCGCCCGCGCCACTGAGTGAAGCAAAATGCGATCTGCCTCCGGCATTTGGTCCGCGCGGCGCAAAAAGACCCCTCCAGGTTTGTCCTGCAATCCTCCCAGGCCGCTGGTGCGAACTATAGTCTCTAGTTCTCGGTGCAGGTTTTGCAGATAGGTGGTGGGATTGTCATTGAGAATCACCAAATCGATCTTAAGTCCCTTGTAGTGCAAATATTCATGAGCGCGCACCAGCCTGCGCAAGGTGTCAAGATCGGCCGCGTTAGCAATTCGAGCCACCAGAATCGGCAGGTCACCGCTTATACCGTAGGCCCACAAGCTCGATTGCGCCCGCGTATTGAGTGAGAGCACGTGGGGTCGCGGCCGTAGAGAAGGGTCGGAGTACAGAATGCGTGCGGCCAAACGCTGAAACAGGTGTGCTTCTTCGGAATTGATGTTGAGATGGCTCATCTCGACCTGCGCCTTGGTCCACGCCAACCGCAGCTCGCGCTCAAAAGTATTGGGATCGTGATACTTGTCTGCCAGCAACATCGCCTCTTCGCGAGAGCGGGCCACGATGGTGCTGAACGAGCAGCGGACCGTTTGACCGGGAGGAACTCTGACGCGCCGCCGTAAACTAAAGACCGGATCGAGCACTGCTCCTGTCGTATTCGATAAGGGCCGGTCTTCCATCACCGCGATCGGATCGGCGGGAGTGTGGCCTCGGCCCAGGAATCGTCCGCGATCCGTTTCGTATTGAACCGCGCCCACAAAATCGCCTTCCACTACGACAACATGAACACCCCAAATTGCTTCGTCCTCGCTGGATCGCTGGCGGCGGTGCGCCAGAATCGCGTTTTCAGCGGCAAAGAATTCAGTTTCAATGAAAAGGTTGCTAAAGGCCGGATGGGCCGCGTCGGCCTGCGGGGTGTTGAGGACGACCTCGGCATAACTCGTCAATTCGATCTCGCGCATACGTGTCGAGTTGTTGGTCAACGAAACGCGCCGCACCTCCGCATTGTCTTCCGCCGACACCACGATTTCCGTGTGTGTGACAATGCCCGCATCGCCACGCCAGAAGTCTGCTTTGTCTTCCGAGAATGCCACTTCATACGATTGCGGGCGCTTAAGAACCGGTTGATAAGTCGCCGACCACACGGAACCGCTTCTCACATCTCGCAGATAAATGAAAGTGCCCGAATTATCGCGCGTAACATCTTCACGCCATCGGGTGACGGCGTTTCGTCCGCAATTGGAATAGCCGCCGCCGGCCACTGTGATCATGAGGTTGTAAGTGCCGTTTGAGAGCAATTGCGTTCGTGGCGACTCGGTATCCGCGTTGTGATAAACCCGCGTGATTAGTCCCTGCGGCGTTTGCGCCACGCGACCAGTCAAAACTTCCTCGGCCCGCGGATGCGCGGCCGGTACACCGACAGGAATGCGCTCTTGCAATAGCAGCTCAGTCGCCTGGACCATCGAGTCGGCATGGAAGCGCTGCGGCATGCAGTCGTCGTGCAGGATGTTGTTTAGAGCTACCAGACCCATACCCTGATGGTGGGTCATGAACGCGCGAATCAAGACGCGAGACTGACCCTGCGGAAGGCGTTCGCCCGTATAATCGATGGCCTCGTAATAACCATACGGACCAAGAGCTTGTTCTTTTTCGAGCCGGCGGAGATTATTGATCGCTGCTTCTGGATCAATTTCCGCCGCCAGCATGGTGGCGTAAGGCGATACCACCAGATGCTCAATCAAGCCGCGCTTCAGACCGAGACCGGGAACACCAAAGGGTCCGTACTGATAGTTCAAATGCAGGTCGCGTACATTAAACGCTGATTCAGATACTCCCCAGGCGACGCCGCGTTCCGCTCCGTATTCGATTTGCCGCTTGACGACGACGCGATAGCTTTGATCGAGCAGCGTGTTTGGATAATCACGCATGACCAGCAGCGGCATCAGATACTCGAACATCGTGCCGGTCCAGGAAATAAGCGCGCGTTCGCCGTCGACTGAAGTTAGCTGGCGACCCATGCGAAACCAGTGTTCCTGAGGCACGTCGCCTTTTGCGATGGCCACAAAGCTGGCCAGGCGCGCTTCCGACGCAAGCAGGTCGTAGTAAGAATTGTCCGCGCGTTGGGCCGACACGTTGTAGCCAATAGTGAAAACTTTGCGCTCCGGATCGAGCAGAAACTTAAAGTCCATTCGTTCGGTAATCTGATCACACGCCTGCGCCATACGACTGAGCCGCGATAAGAGATCGCCGGCTGCCACCGCACCCTGCTCCAGAGCCGCCGTGAGCCGGTCAAAGGTCACATCAAACTGGAGGCTGGATGTGCCGCGCAACGCGGCTAGCTGGATCAGCGCGCTATCGCAAACGTGCGGAACCTCGGTCAACGTCGGCACGTTGTAAACGCAGGTGGCAAACTCGCCGAATCGCGTTGCGCCGTCGGCACCCTCTTGTAAAGTCAGCGCTTGAAGGTCGGAGAGCCAACGGCCCCAGGGCGCGAGGGTCTCGGCATCGCGACGGCAGGAACTAACCTGATGTTGCAGTGCGCCTAACCACCAACGCAGCTCTTTGAAATTGTCATCGCCATGCTCGTGCGCAAGCGCGTTGGTGATGTCTTCGATCTCAGAAGTTCGTTGCCGCAACGATTCAAACAACTGAAACCACGCCAACAAACTCTCCGTCTCGGCGGCCAGAATCAGACCCTGACAAGCATCTACCTCGTTGCGCAACTGACTGACCGTTACCACCTGAGTGCGGCGCCGAAAACTCCCGAGTCTTTCTACCTCGATTGAAAGCGCGTTGATTGTGTCAGAGAGTCCTTTGATGGTGCGGGCATCAAACAGGTTCGTGTCGGGTAGATCTATACATGCTTGTTTGAGGGCAATCGCATGTCCCGCCAGATTACCGCTGTCGACGGTCGAGATGTATTGAGGCTGAAGCGGCTCGAGCGTCCTGGTGTCGTACCAGTTGAAAAAATGGCCGCGAAATGTTTTCAGCTTTCCAAGCGTAGCCAATGTGAGTTCTATGCGTTCCAGCAACTCGAGCGAGCCGACATAACCCAAATCATGCGCTGAGACAGTTGCCAGTAACAACAGACCGATGTTTGTCGGCGACGTGCGATGCGCGACAACGGGGATCGGATCCTCCTGAAAGTTGTCAGGTGGCAGCCAGTTGTCGTCAGGGCCTACGAAAGCCTCAAAGAAACGCCAGGTACGGCGACAGACCAGCCGCGCGAACTCCGCGTCGCGCGCAGTCAGGCGCTTACGTTGCGGCGGCCTCAGGATGCTAATCCGTTGCGCTACCAACGGTGAGAGAATCCAGGCGGCGACAAACACTGCCATGACACCGTACGCGGCCGGCTTCAAAATTAGTGTGAGCGCGAGCGCTGAAAGCGCCAGCAATTCGGCCGGCAGCATGAACCGCACGAAGCTGGCCAAATCGTCTCGCGCATCCTCCTCGGCATCTGCCGCCGTAACCCATTGCAACAACTTCTTTCGCGACCAGAGTTTGCGATAGATCGCGCGGACCACAGCGTCCGTCATCAGGTAAGCCTGATGCGGCAGGAAGATTAGCGATAAGGCCACCTGCGCAGTATTTGTCGTAACGTCTCCCCAAACGCTCCAAAAGTGGCTGGTCCAGGGAATGCCGCGCGGGTGTATCAGCAGGCTGGTTGTAACATGCAGGTAAACCGGAAAGGCGATGGTGATGACAACGAACAAACTCCAGAGCAGCGGTGAGCCAGGCAAAATCGTCCAGGCTGCCAGTAGCCACAAAAACATCGCCGGCGCCACCAGGCTTCGTCTTAAGTTGTCGAGAATTTTCCAACGCGAGATTAGCGGCAAGGGATTTCGCGTCGGATGTCGATCGGCATCAGGGACAGTAGGAAACATCCAACGCAGAATCTGCCAGTCGCCGCGCGTCCAACGGTGCTGTCGTTTCGCGTAAGCGTCGTAGGAAGCGGGATAGTCGTCCAATAACTCGATATCGGTCGCCAGGGCCGTACGCGCAAACAGCGATTCGAAAAGGTCATGACTCAGCAGCGACTGTTCCGGAACTCGATTGGACAACGCGGCCTGAAACGCATCCACGTCGTACAAACCCTTACCAGTGAAGCTTCCCTCGCAAAAAAGATCCTGATAGACATCCGAAACAGCGGTAGTGTACGGGTCGATGCCGGTGTTACCGGAAAAGATCCGGGCAAATGTCGAGCGCGATGCGCTCACCAGAGAAATGCTCACTCGCGGCTGTACGATACCGTAGCCTTGCGTCACCATGTTTGCCCGGTCGAGTGTGGGACGATTGAGCGGATGAATTGCCGCGCCCACAAGTTTGCGCGCCACGTCTCGCGGAAGTTGTGTGTCCGTGTCCAGCGTTATCACGTAACGCACGCGACGAAGCAACGACTCGTCGGAAGTCATCGGCATAAAACTTGTGTCAGACGCGCCGCGCAGCAGCCGATTAAACTCCTCCAGCTTGCCCCTTTTGCGTTCCCAACCTATCCACCTGCCTTCGCCGATATTCCATTGACGCCGACGGTGGAACAGATGAAACCGATTAGTTTGTGCTTCGCTGTGGCGATGATTTAATTCCACGATTCCGGCTCGCGCCGCCTCAAGCAGCGGCGCATCGTCCGGCATTTCTTCCGCGTCGGCATCCGGAAAATCCCCGAGCAATGCAAAATAAAGTTGACTATCCTGATTCGCGAGAAAATGAATCTCGAGTCGTTCCATCAGGGCTTTGACTTGCGACTCGTTGGAAAAAATTGTGGGCACTACCACCATCGTGCAGGCTTCTGAAGGAAGGCCGCGGGCCGTATCCATTCGCGGCACGAGACGCGGCGGAAACATGTGGGTAACGTCCCAGTTCAAGATGCTCAATGCGAGATCGCTGGCGGGAATCAATGCCAGCAGCGCCGTCGCCATGAGCAGCATCCAGTTCGGGCTTGAACCAGCGCCGGCTTGAGCAGTCATCGTGGCTACCTGCACCGCGATTAACAACAGAGTGATGAAGAGAAGAGTGAGGAATGCTACGCTTCCCAAATACACCGCGGTTGCGTGTCGCAGAACGAAACGACGAAACCGCTCGGTTGGTTTTGGACGGTAAGCAAACTTCCGCTCGAGCTGAGCAAGGCCCTCATCCACAAGATAAAAGCCGACATGCGATTGACGCGGGCGGTGCAGGTAACGAGCAGCGTCGCTTTCTGTTGTGACTTGTCGTTTATCGTCTTCAGGCTTCGCCGCCTCTTCAGCAAGTTTCACTACAGTGCGCGCGATTTCGAGTTCCTTTGCGCGGGTGCGTTTGCTGATCCGCTCTATCACATGACGATAACGATCGCGCGTGGCAAACTCCATCATCGGATAAGCGCCCGCAGGATCCGCGCCCAGCACCGGCTCAATAAGGCTGACGCTCTCGAAAAAGTCGCGCCAGTCCAGCGTTGAGAGCAGCCGCATGCTGGTGATGACATTCCCGACCGTAACCTGCATAGCGGCCTGGCGCTGATGCTCAGAATGAACAACCTGCTCGATGCTGGTGCCTTCCCGGGTAAGCTGCTTCTCCAGCCACTCACTCACCGGCATCAGCGCGGGATCCTGTTCGCGCAGGCGTTGCGTAAGTTGAACTACGGAAGATCGCGGAAGCTCATCGCGGCGCTCAAAGCGCTCTGCAACCAGGCCCACCAACGTATCGGGCCGGCGGGTGGCAACTTCGAGTAACTTGTCAGCAAGTTTGTCGGCCTGTTCGCGTTCCTCGCGCGCACGCACGATCAGTACGGCAAGCCGGCGAAGATTTTCTACCAGTGCGAGCCGCAGAGTGATCGCCACCGCCCATAGTTCACCAATGGAAAGTGGCGCGACCGTTTGATAAGCAGCGATGAATCGTCGCAGTGTCGTGGTATCGAGTCGGCAGTCAGTATGGGCGATGAGGGCGAGCGCAACGGCGTAGATTCGCGGGTAATCTTTTAGTTCACCCTCAGCGAGTTTCGGCAACTCGTGGTAGTAACTTTTGGGCAGGTCCTCGCGAATTTCGCGGAGTTGTTCCTCGACAATATGAAAGTTGTCAATCAGCCACTCTGCCGCCGGTGAGATTGCACGGCCATTTTGAATGGATTCGACGAGCGTCCGATAAGCGCCAACCAGCTTCCGCCCGTTGTCTTCCAGACGCGGCAGCAGTTGCGCACGCCCTTTTTTGGTAACCGTCTTGTGCGCACCGGCGAGAATGCGGGCATATTGCTCGAGCCGTTCCACGCTGAAAATCTCAGCTCTGACCGGCTGCTCATCGGAATAACCCGATAGTTTGCCCAGCGTCTCCGATAACGATCCAAAGAACTCACTCATAACTTGCGAATCACTCTAAAGCACTTGTTGCTGGTCGGGTTGTTTACGGTCCACCTGTTTTGTCTCCCGTGAGTTTCAGGTGGATCGCCGCGGTCACTAAAAGCCTCAAAAGCCTATTGAAGGGGGACGTTCAGAATACCATGATTCGGAATTCGTTTTTAGGAGCGGACACAATTTGATAGTAGTGCGACTACTTACTGGGACCGGGCGCGTCTTGCCCGCATCAAGCAGCGGGTTCACTCGACTTGGTGTAAAACTGTTACTGGAACGGAGTGGCATTCCACGACAGCGGGCGAGACGCAGCGGTCCCAGTAAGTAGCAAAATTGATACTCCCAGCCGATTTGGTTTTTGCGGTATTCTCCACGCGCATTCATGACCGACTTAGACTCTGAGTTAACAACACACATGCCAGCGTCAGGCCGCTGGCGGACGCTCGTGCTCCTGTCTTTAGCGGAACTGCTCGGAATGTCGCTGTGGTTCAGCGCGTCGGCGGTTGTGCCCGCGTTGCGAGTGGAATGGACTCTGAGCGAATCAACGGCCGGCTGGTTAACGATTGCGGTCCAACTGGGTTTTGTCTGCGGCACGTTGATAAGCGCATTTCTAAATTTGCCCGACATAATCAGTGTTCGTCACCTCTTCGCATGCTCTGCGCTGGCCGGCGCCTTGGCCAATGCGGCACTGGGAGCCTATGCCCATGATGTAAACACTGCGATCACTCTGCGATTCCTGACGGGAATGTTTTTGGCGGGAGTTTATCCGCCCGGAATGAAGATCATGGCCACGTGGTTTAAACAGTCGCGTGGCATGGCGCTTGGCGTGTTGGTCGGCGCACTGACACTCGGCAAAGCCTCACCGTATTTGGTGAACGGACTTGGCGCCTCGAATTGGCGGCAGAACATTTTCTTCATTTCGTTGCTCGCCATCGTAGGCGGTTTCATCGTGCTGCTATTTGTCGACGATGGTCCGCACGCGGTGCCTTCAGCGAAGTTTGACTGGCGGCAGGCAATTGCCGTTTTCAGTAATCGCGGAGTGCGCCTGGCAAGCTTCGGCTATTTCGGACACATGTGGGAACTCTATGCGATGTGGGTGTGGATTCCGGTGATGATTCGCGCGAGCCTCGCTGTTTCCAAGCAGTCGCCGGTAATGTCCGAGGTTGCTTCCTTTCTCGTGATCGGATGTGGCGCGGTGGGTTGTGTCGTCGCTGGTTTGGTTGCAGATCGCATTGGTCGCACAGTTGTCACATCTTGGGCGATGGCGATCAGCGGCAGTTGCTGTCTACTGATAGGCTTCCTCTTCGGAGGAAATCCGTTTCTCCTGTTATGCCTCGCAGCTGTTTGGGGCGCAACTGTCGTCGCCGACTCCGCGCAGTTCTCGGCTTGCGTGACTGAGCTGGGTGATCCGCAATACGTCGGTACCGCTCTTACAATGCAGACTTGCGTGGGATTCCTGCTGACGACAATCTCTATCGAGCTGATACCCTACTTCGTCAATACGGTCGGATGGAGATACGCGTTTGCGATACTCGCTCCCGGGCCTTTACTCGGTGTTATTGCGATGCTGCGGTTGCGCGGGTTGCCGGAAGCGGCGAAGATCGCGCACGGGCGAAGATGATCCAGCCGCGGATTTACGCGGATAACAGCCGATCAGATCAAAAATAGCAACACAGGTTGGACGTAGAACTGAAACAACGAGTGCGGAAAATCATTACTCGCTTGAAGCGTGCCTATCCCGACGCGAAGTGTTCACTGAATCACTCAAACGCTTTTGAGTTGTTGATTGCCACCATTCTCTCGGCACAATGTACCGACGCGCGCGTGAACATTGTGACGCAGGATCTGTTTCGCAAATATCGCAAGCCTGAAGACTATCTCAAGGTGTCGCCACGCGAACTGCAGCAGGACATTCGCACGACCGGCTTCTTTCGCAACAAGACCACCTCCATTCAGGGCGCCGCGAAAATGTTGAAGGAACAATATGGAGGTGAGGTGCCGCAAACAATGGATGAACTCCTGGAGCTTCCAGGAGTGGCGCGGAAGACCGCCAACGTTGTGCTTGGAAATGCCTTTGGAATACATGCGGGTGTGGTGGTTGATACCCATGTCACTCGACTCTCGCATCGACTTGATCTCTCGCAGCAAAAAACCGCCGAAAAGATTGAACTGGATCTGATAGGGATTGTGCCCAGGAAGGATTGGGTCATCTTTCCGCATCTCTTCATCGCTCACGGTCGCGCAATCTGCAAAGCCCGCAATCCTCTCTGTGCTGAATGCGTGATCGAGAAGTTTTGTCCTTCGTCATACTTAAAAACCGGCGTGATGCCGGGACCCTAATGTAACCTCAGTTCGGCAACTACCCTTACGAAATCAATTTAAGAAAATTGTCCCCGAAATGCGGCTCTGCCGCCGCACAGTGCGGTAAGGCTCGGCCTTACCGGCAAACTCTGACTGCCTTGAGGCTGCGCCTCCGGTGGGTCGGAGGCATAGCCTCAAAAAACAAACGTTTCCGCAGTATGCAGCGACAGAGCCGCGTGCGGTTAGATGTGCGACCCGTAAGAAGTGACCCTCCTTCGTCTATAATGACAGCTCGCTAGCGCATCCAGTCGAAGGTCGTTACAATGAGCCCGCTCCGCACATCCTGATTGGAAATCGTCTTCCCCAGCTCGATGCTCCTGGTCATTTACTGCATTTTCCGCCGCAATTTGCACTTTTCTAAGCTGGCTCGCGATTTTGCGCGGGCCGCCCAAATCCCGGGAGCTGCGGCGTGAGCTACCGCTTTCCCTGGCACCGCTTGACTGACGAGCATCTGCTCGACCAGCGCATCTGCGATCTGACACTCAAGATCAAGGGCTCATTCCTCGAGCCCCACATCAAACGCCTTTACAGTGAATTGAACGATCGCGGCATACGATTCAAGCCGCACGTTTGGCTGTCGGAAGAATGGTTCTCACCTGATGGCGTGCCCGGAATTGCTATCCCTTTTTATCTGGCCCATCCGCGCCTGATGCAGCTCGAACGCAAGCAGATGCTGGAAGTGGAAGGCGGCACTGACACGGAGTGTTTGCGGATCCTGCGTCATGAAGCGGGGCACGCACTCGACACAGCTTTTCGTCTGCACTTCAAACGTCCATGGCGCGAACATTTCGGATCTTTCGCCCAACGCTATCCTGATTTCTACAAGCCGAAACCGAAGAGTCGCAAGTTTGTGCTGCATCTCCCGGCGTGGTATGCACAGGCACACCCAGCCGAAGACTTTGCCGAAACCTTTGCGGTTTGGCTGACACCGCGGTCCCGCTGGAGACGGCGTTACAAAGGTTGGCCCGCGCTGCAAAAACTCGAGTACATCGATGGAGTGATGAACGAACTCGCGGGAGCAAAACCACGGAACCGCACCCGCACGAAGGTTGAACCGCTTTCCGAGTTGCGTACTACACTGCGCGAACACTATCGACGCAAACGCGAAAAATATAACTTTGACTGGCCCGCAGTTTATGATCGCGATTTGCTGCGCATCTTCTCCGATGAGCCACGCCATAGTTCAAAACCCAGCGCCGCGAGTTTTCTACGCGAGGTACGAAGAGAAGTGCGTCAAATCGTTGCTGAAGGAACCGGCGTTCACCAGTACACCATCGATCATGTGCTCGAGAATATGATCGACCGCTGCAAGGATCTAAAGTTGCGAGTGGCAACACCCGCCCGTGAGGCACGACGGCGCGTAATGATTGTTTTGACGGTTCAGGTAATGAACGTGCTGCATTCGGGTTATCATCGCGTCGCTCTCTAGTCGCTCAGAAAACGTCGTATGACTTTCGAGCACAAAAAAAAGCTGCGCATTATCGTCCTGGTGCATCAGGACCTGGTACCGCCCGACTCCCTCGACGGGCTGACTGATAAAGACAAGGCCGAGATCAAAACTGAATACGACGTCGCCTCTACTCTAAAGAAGATGGGCCACGAAGTGTATCCAATCGGTCTTTACAATCAATTGAACGTCATTGGCGACGCGTTAATGGAATACAAACCGCACGTCGCCTTTAACCTGCTGGAGGAGTTTCACGGTTATCCCTTGTATGACCAGCACGTCGTCAGTTATCTGGAGTTGATGCGACAGGCTTACACGGGTTGCAATCCGCGCGGCCTCACGCTCGCTCACGACAAAGCCCTTACCAAAATGATCCTCGCCTACCATCGCATCCCGGTCCCGGGCTTTGCGGTGTTTCCCATGAACCGAAAAGTAAGGCGGCCGAAGCGCTTGAAGTTTCCCTTACTCGTGAAGTCGATCAGCGAAGAAGGCTCGGTGGGAATCGCACAGGCCTCAATAGTTTATGACGACGAAAAGCTTGCGCAACGGGTGGAGTTTATTCACCGGCAGAACAAAACGACGGCCATCGCCGAGCAGTACATCAAAGGACGTGAGATTTACGTAGGCGTGATCGGCAATCAGAACATTCAAACCTATGCGCCCTGGGAGCTGGTGATGGAAAAGCTGCCGGAAGGGTCGGAAAACATCGCCACGCTGAAAGTGAAGTGGGATCCGGCTTACCAGGAAAAGGTCGGCGTCAAGACTCGCGCCGCTGAGCTAACACCTGAACAACACAAACTCCTCGGACGTCTTTCGAAACGCATATATCGGTACCTTTTTCTGAGTGGTTATGCGCGCCTGGATTACCGCCTGACAGAAGAAGGACATTTCTACCTGCTTGAAGCGAACCCCAACCCGCAAATCGCGGCAGGTGAAGACTTCGCTGATTCCGCCGCGCACAGCGGTCTACCTTACGATCAGCTCCTGCAAAAAATTATCACCGTGGGCTTGAACTATCACGCCGCTTCGCACGGTGATTAAAGATGCGCAGAGCTGTGAAAAGTGTGTAATCACCACTAAAAAGCGGGGGCAAGCCCACCTTCCCGACCTCGAGACTCCTGGACTACTTTCGATTGCTTTGATGTTGAAAGCCGTTCGGGCAGCGATGACAACCTGAACTGTGATCAGCTCTCGGTTGGGAAGGCGGGCTTGCCCCCGCTCTTTTGAGTGGCGGAAACAGTTCTGTGCAAGCTTCACAGGAAATACTTCTCGATTACATCTTTCTCATGATCACAAGCAGAACTTTTTCGAGGAGCATTGCCCCAATGACGCTCGCCCTTACATTTCTTTTCGTGCTACATCTCTATCGAAGTGTCGCAAAACATAGCTGAGTTGTCCTTCACATTGACTGATGTTATTTTCATATCGCATCTTCACTCTGCAATTTAGTCCTTGCGTGTCTAACGACTCCTGACCTCTTTTAGTCCGCTCGATCAATTGCCAGTATGATTCGTCACAAAACAGTCATATTGCGTCTTGTTCGCATTCCATTCTAGTAACTAGAATGCTTTTGCCTTCAAGCAGTACCCCCCTCACAAGAACAGTACCCCCCTCACAAGAAATTGCAAGGTTAGAAAAAATTTAAGGAGCGAGTTCCCCTTTGTCTTTTAAGAATCTGTTGCCCTGTGCGCTAGTGGCCTGTTTTGCCCTCGTACTTCCCTTGTCCGTCGCAGCGCAAAAAGGCCAGCGCCACGTGCGCCTGGTCGCCAAAATATATAAGGCCCCAAGCATTGTCTCCGAAGATCCCGTTATCATTTCGCTCGCCTCCGCCGAACAGATCAAGGCGTCGAAGCCTTTGATAGAGAAGGGCGGTGGTCTACTTCAATTCCGCGATTTGATGACGGCCGCCATAGACCAGCGATTGGGCTCTCCTTACTCATGGGGCGGCACCGGCCCCTCAGCGTTCGACTGTTCAGGCTTTGTCTGGAGTACGTTTAAATCTGTGGGAATAGATTTTGAACGCGGCAGCGCTCGAACACTATGGTCTCGATTCACCCCTCCCGCTCCTGACGAACAATATAAGTTTGGGACATTGGTCTTTTTCAGCAATCTTGCGCACGTTGGGATTGTGGTTGACGAATATGGCTTCTATCACGCCTCACGACGTCATGGTGTGATCTATTCGCCATTCAACGACTACTGGCTTTCGCGTGTTGACGGTTTCCGCAAAGTTCCCATGCCGGCGGCACCGGCGATTACTAACGAAGTCACCTCGCAACCCGCAAACTAGCAGTTTGCGTTACACGACATAACGCAAATACGCCGGCGTCTTGATTGTGCGCCGGCGTTTTGTTTTGATTTGGCGTCGGCGGAGGCGCTTACAGAACCGAGCGCGATAGCGCGGGATGCTGGAGTCTACTTTAAAGATAATTTTAGATATACAGAGACCTGGGGTGGGTAGTGCTCCGTTAGTGTGTTGGTTTTTCTTTCTCGGCTTCCTGCTTAGCTTTCCATCGTCCCTCGGCCCTACGTTTGGGCATAGCTAGACATTGCTGGTTTACCTCTGTTTCTGTAGAATTCGACCAGCAAAACGTTCACCCTATCAAAAGTAAACGGCGAGCAAAGGGTAGTACCTTCTCGCCGCTTATTTTTATGCGCTTCTTCATTACCTACCTTCTGACCCTTCTCATGGGGCTGGGTATAGCCTTCGGTATTGCTGTTGTGGTGCGCCTATGGTTCCCCACAGCGGGGCTTATCTTGTTTGTTTTGATTGCCCTGTGGTGGCTTTGGGTGGGGACGAAGTACGCGATATGGCGAGACCGGTCCAGTAGTAATCTTAAGGCCATGCCTAGTAAGATGTCGGCTCTTTGTGAAGGAGGAAATCAATGACGCGCGTAACCGGAATTGGCGGCATATTTTTCAAGGCCCAGGACCAGCAGAAACTACAGTCCTGGTATCGCGAGCATCTGGGAATAGAATCTGAAGGCGAATCTGGACATACTTTTAGTTGGCGCGAACACGATGCCCCCGATAAGACGGGAATGACAGTCTGGTCGATCTTTCCTAGAGACACGAAGTATTTCGATCCTGGTACTTCGGCGTTCATGATCAACTACCGAGTAGAGGATCTGCCTGCCTTGTTGGAGCAACTGCGTAGGGAAGGAGTGACCGTTGACAGCGAGATCCAGGAGTATTCCTACGGTCGGTTCGCGTGGATTTCAGATCCTGAAGGCAA
>DATLBQ010000101.1:0-3619 GCA_035526805.1 Pyrinomonadaceae bacterium | reverse complement strand
GAAGCCGCCAAGCAACCCTATCAGCACAACAGTGCGCACGGTCGGGTCCACCAGGTAGCGATCGAACATCAAATAGAAGAGCAAGCCAGCGAGGAAACAACCAACCAAATTCACAACCAGCGTACCGGTGGGAAACGTTTCACCGAATCTTCTGGCGGTAACTTCAGAGAGCCAGTAACGCAGCAAAGTACCGACACCGCCGGCAAGTCCAATGAAGATTAATCGCTGCATTTGTGTTTACCACTGAACCGGCAGTTTAGAGTTCGTGCTTTAGCTTGCGGTTTTCGGTTAACAGCTCAACCCGCAGCCTAAAGGCTGAACTTTAACCTGCTAGCCTCAAACTGCATCAGTTCCCGCCTTCCTCCTCGGTTGCAATCGACCCTGAGACTAGGCAGAATACTTGCGCGCGTCAAACAATCATCGCTTGTTATTCCAGCGAATTCTCTTCAAGGTTTCAGAGGTTACTGCAATGACCACGGACAAGGAACCTGGTAATGGACCGAGGGGCTCACTCCGTTTAGCCCCCAATTGTATTGAACTCGAAGAGCACAAAGCGAAACTGCCGCGGCAATTTGTTAACTTCACCTTTTATCACGCGCGGCCCGCGTGGCTGACCCTCACCGCCGGCGATAAGCAGCGGTGTAAGGAAGAATTTCTCAGCGCCGTAGACGAATTTCGCAAACAGCTGTTGATTCATAGTTATTCCACAATCGGCCTACGCACGAATGTCGACTTCATGATTTGGCGCATCGGCAAGGAGCTTGATCCGATTCAGGAGATGACCGCTCGCCTCAATCACACGGAAATGGCGAAGTACCTCGAACCGTCGCAATCGTTTCTTTCGATGACGAAGCGATCAATGTATATCGACAAAGACAATCCCGAGCACGTCGAAGATCGACTGCACATTATTCCCGGCAAGTCAGACTATCTCTTCGTTTATCCCTTCGTGAAAACACGCGAGTGGTATTCGCGCACCGCCGACCAGCGCCAGGAAATGATGGACGAGCATATTCGCATTGGCAGCAAGTATCGTTCGGTCAAACTTCACACCACTTATTCTTTTGGTTTGGACGATCAGGAATTCGTGGTGGCGTTTGAAACTGATAATCCGGCGGATTTTCTCGATCTGGTACAGGAGTTACGCGAAACAAAGGCCAGCTCGTACACTTTACGCGATACTCCGATGTTCACGTGTCGACAGCGCAGTCTTGCTGAATGTCTTGAGGCTCTTGGGTGAAGTGGGACGCGGGGACACAGCGACGCGGAGACGCGGTGAACTATAGTCACGCCTGCCATGCAGAATATTAGAAGTTACAAAGAGCTTCGGGTTTGTTCTAACATCGGGGAGGCGTGGAGAAAACGTCGTTACCCCGCTCATTTTGTCAGCAAACTAAGCGATTCCGAGGGTGAAGCTGAAGAAACTCGTGTTTGGCTTGAAGTTGCCTTTCGGTGCGGATACAGCTCAAAGGCTGAGACTGAGGAACTTGATCAAACGTACGATGGCATTATTGGCCAACTAGTGAGGATGATAGAACATCCTGAACAATGGGCGATAAGAACCAGCAAGATTCAGGTCAAACATGCAGCCGTCTAACACGATGGTTGATAGGAAGATACTCTACTCGTACTTGCTCTCCGGATTTAGTCAGTATCTAATTCCCAAAATTTGTTTCGTTCTCTTCTTCTCTTACTCCGCCCAATTCAACAACCTTCAAGCACAACTCACCGCGTCTCCGCGTCCGAGCGTCTCCGTGTCTCCCGACCCCGAATATCTGTGGTATGAAGCAGAAAACATGCGTGGCCTCGGAACCACGCCCACTGGCGAGCCGATTCAGAATCCGTCATGGATGAATTTGCCGAGGGCCAAGGCCCCGGGTTGGGGCATCAATGGGCCGGGGGTTTCTGCTGAATGGTCGCAGGGCGGGGAGAGCGAGTGGAACTCTGTCGCGGCAAGCGCTGATGAGTCGGCGGGCAAAATCTACCAGTCCCTGGAAATACCGCGTGGCGGGAACTACAAAATTTGGGTGCGCTATGCCGACTGGGCCGACAAAACTGAAAACTTCGTGATTCGGGTTACCCAGGACGAGCGTGAAGTCTTTAGCCATGAGTTTGGCACCAAGGATGTCATTGATCCTCACGATGAAATAAGCATGTACTGGGGTTGGGCGTTTGCCTGGAACGCAGCGAGCGGGCTGCTTGCGAAAGGGCCGGCTCGTATCTCGATCGAGATTGAAAAGCCCGCGGAAGCGCGACGCCATATCGACTGTGTGTTGCTGACAAACGATCTCGCTTTTGTTCCCGAGGGCCGGCGCAAGCCAGACTTTGCTGCGATGCGCTATCTCCGTGAATGGTCGACAACCCGCACGCCGCTTGCGCCGCTGCTTCAAGGTGCAGCGTCAGCAACTTCATCCGTTGCCTCGGCGTGGCAGCGTCCCTCGGTCGCGGGCCGCGACTTCATCATGCCCTGGAACATCAGTACTGAGTTCTGGAAACTTTACGACAAGCCCGCGGCGGAACGTCCGCTTTATCCTTTCCACGCAGAACCCGTTGAAGAGTTTGTAGCGAAGTACAAAGGCGCGCGCGAAGTGCCGCTCTTCAGTTCCAAATTCGTTGTGCCGGTAATTTACATCAACAACCTTCCCGAATACTTGAAGGAAGGCAGTCAGTTTTTGCGCTACTTGCGCGAGACGAAAATTCCCTTTGGGATTTTGATCAACTACGGGTCGGCTGCGCTCTCGCCGGAAGAGGGACGAGCTGCGTGGAGGCTGCTGACGGGCGAATTCAAAGATCAGTTTATCGGTTGGGTGTCAGGCGAAAGCGTGGGTTACGTTTGGGAGCAGGCGCCGGCGCAGTTAAAGATTTCGAGTTCGATGTCGCGCCGAGAGCTGCTCGAGGCGCACCGAGTTTTCTATACCAATGCTATCGCACAAAAGTGGGCTAACATTTTTCACACTGACACGGGCGCGATGTGGGACAAACTTATCCCGGCGCAATCCACTTCAAGCACATCCTTTGCACACGCGCTAACGCAGTGGGGTGTGCAGCTGCTGGGCGTCGAAACTGCAGCGGTGCAGCCGATGTTCGCAATGCGCACGGCCTTCACTCGGGGCGCGGCGCGTCAATACGGAGGAAATTTTCTTTATTACCACGCGCCAAACTTTGGCGACACGGCAACCACTTTTACTAAGCAGCAAAATTTCGCCGGACCAGACAATTTCTTTCATTCGCACTACGGAGCAACCATGGGGCCTTCGCTTTCGTGGTATCGAAAAAGTTATTACTTCTATTACATGTCAGGCGCTGCGGGGATCTATCTCGAACAGGGGTTTGATCAATTCTTCAAGCCCGGTCCCGGCGATCACGACTTTCAGTTGAATCCGCTTGGTCGCATCACCCAGGAGTTCATGCGCTTCGCGGAAAAACATCCCGATCGGGGCGTGCCATATACGCCGATTGCAGTGTTGCTTGATCCGGCGCACGGCTGGGACATGACTGACTACCCTCAATGGCCGTTTGGTGTTTCGCAAATCGACCGCAGCGACCGTGCGTTACGACAGCTGTTCGGCATTGCCTATTACCCGGGTCTCGTCGTCGAGGGCGAACCGGCAACCGGCGA
>DATLBQ010000100.1:0-8544 GCA_035526805.1 Pyrinomonadaceae bacterium | reverse complement strand
ACAACAATCTGCCGCGAGTTCAATTCAACGGCGACAGCGCGCATCTCACAGGCAATTTCACCAACAAGAGCACGCTGCAAAGATAGCTTAGCCTCGACTATGAGCTCACTCATTTATTTACACCGGAAGAGCTGGCTAACGCTACGCTTGAGCGGCTCGCCGACGCAACTCACCAAAGAAGCCAGCTCATGGCGAGTCCGCTCCAAGCGTTTGTTATATTGCGCGTACAGCAAACTAGCTTGATTTCTTTATTTGGTTTGGAGTTTCAGAAATAACGGTTGCAAAGCCTCCTGCCGCGGTGACGATCGACATTATCGAGGGAGCGAGCGCAAAGAGCGCAGTCCACACTCCCCAATAGAATATTCCTCCAAACAAAGAAACGAAAATGAAGATAGCTGAGAGCAACGCAACGATCAATACCAGCAGCAATCCCCATGATTTCTGTTTGACGCTGTGAAGGTAGGCACCAGCTGTCAGGATGGATCCAGGCAAGCCGTAAAACAGAACCCAACCTAAAAAGTCCTGGTAACTCCTGAATTCAGGTTGTATGGGCCGCAATAGGAAGAAGCAGGCAATCGCCAAAACACCGGTGACGATTCCGCCCGTTAACTCCAATGCCCTGAAGATGCTCATGTAGCCTTCGTACCACGACGAACTCTTGATTTCGCGCAAGCAATATAACGTTGGCCTTCAGCTGCGGCGCGCGATCAGCATTCAAGCTGAAGAAAATAGGTTACTTGAGAAGCACGCTATCGCGCCGTCAGCTGCAAGGCTTTGTTATATTGCGATTCATCAATCATCTTCTTCTTCATCTTCGCCCACGACCTTTTTATTGAGACCATCCAAATCTGATAATCGCTTTTTGATTTGCTCTCCCCATTCTCTATCTCCGATGACTATAGCAAGGTCTGCCTGACAGTCTGCCTCATAATCATTTGCCGGAAAAGCCACGTAGAGAAATTGCCAGAGCGCTTCATCGACGGTTTTCTCCTCAAACCACATCGTGATGATGACGGAATCCTCTGTTTCATCGGGATCATTTTCGATTATCACCGAATCAACCAAGTCATGTACTCGCTCACAATCGCCGCCCCACGAACAGAAATATCTCATGCCGTTAACAATCAGTGATTGCGCAAGGTCCACAATGGCCGCGTCTTCAACATTACGCGCATCACAAACGAGCAGGACACCAAAATATTTGCTCGAAAGATTTAGGGTCCCTGGTACGACGGAGATGCTGGGCGCGTTTAAGACAAATAGATCTCGCCCGCTTACATCGTTCCTGCCGATAGGTTCTGGTTGGAGCATGAGGGTAGCAATATAACTATATATTATCCAGCCAACGCTTGATAATATCGCGAAAAGCATATTATCTTCCTCGGGCGTGATAATTCCGCTAAAGTAACATTATCCCGCATCCACTTCGCTTCACCCCCGCTAAACACCAACATTTCACCCTGGACTGGGGTAGTTATGTCTGCATCCAAACTTCTCGATCAGGTGAGAACCAGTGCGCGATTACGACACTTCAGCATTAGAACGGAAAAAGCATACGTCCAGCACATTAGGCGCTTCATTCTTTTTCATGGAAAGAGACATCCGCGCGAGCTGAGTGAAAATCATATTCGCGACTATCTCTCACACCTCGCAATTGATCGAAGTGTTTCCGCTTCTACACAGAATGTCGCCCTCGCCGCTTTGCTCTTCCTGTACCGAGACGTCCTAAAGTTAACTCTCAATCGAATTGAAGACGTAGAACGGGCGCGCGTTAGCCGGCGCTTGCCCGTCGTCCTGACAAGAGCCGAAGTGACTGCAGTTTTGAAGGCGCTTGACGGTGTTCCATATCTGGCGGCTGCACTCATGTATGGATCAGGGCTGAGATTAATGGAATGCTTGCGGCTCAGAGTGAAAGATTTAGATTTTTCTTACAACCAAATTACTGTGCGATCCGGCAAAGGTGATAAGGATCGCGTAACACCGATGCCTGCTAAAGCAAAAGAACCGCTGCGCGGACAATTGATGCGCGCGAGGCTGCTTCATCAACAAGACCTTCAAGCAGGATATGGATCAGTGGAGTTGCCTCATGCACTCAGTCGCAAATTACCGCAGGCGGCGCGCGAATGGGCATGGCAATACGTTTTTCCAGCGCCCAAAAGGTCTCGCGATCCGCGAACAAGCGCAGCGCGACGCCATCATCTTCATGAGAGTGTGCTTCAGAAAGCCATTGGCGCGGCGATGAAGAAAGCGATGGTTGGAAAGCGCGGCACTTGCCACTCATTGCGCCATACGTTCGCGACTCACTTGCTTGAAGACGGTCACGACATTCGCACTATTCAGGAACTGCTCGGTCACAGCGACGTAAGAACGACAATGATTTACACCCACGTCTTGAATCGCGGCGGAAAAGGCGTCCGCAGTCCTTTGGATTCACATTGAAAACAGTGGCGGCTACGGTTTCAATTTTGCAGCGAATGAAGCGACATGATGCCGGAATTAACCCGTCATGGAAAGAGGTACGCCATACTAAAGCGAAAGATGGCCAACGCCGCGCTTCAGCTACAGCGCGCGATCAGCACGGAAGCTCAGCGGAAAAAGATTACTTGTGAAAGATGTTGGGCGGCGCGGGAAGGTGCATGTCTGATACGACGCCGAGACTATGCCCTGACGTTTTCGTTTACGTTCGCGAACGTGCACCTCGAGCGTGACCATAATCGGTTGTTCCTCAGCGTCGCTTGCATCAACCTCAATTGAAGTGGTTCCCTGGCCGCTTAGAATCGCACCCTTCGTCAGCGACCACCTGTAGCTAAGTTTATCGCCAGGGTCAACGTTACCGACGGTCGCGTCAAATTTAAGATGGTTTCCACAACAGGGCGGGCTACCTTCATTCGCGCAGGAGACAACCACAATTGTTGGTTGTTCAGGATGGAAGACTGACACCAATCCCAGAGTTAGAGCCACTCCAAGAAATGCCAAGGTGAAGAATGTCATAGCATTTGAATCCTGCAATGGAGATCAGCGGAAAATCAGCGACGAACCAATCATCGTCAGCCGTTTGGTATCAACTAGTGTCGGATTGTTCATGTGTAACTGCCCGCTGGCCGGGAAACCGTTCATCAATAACTAATCGACAATCCTCTTCGCTCAAGAGTGTTCGGTTCAATCGCGGACTGCAATGATCTTTCCGCTGGATTTTTCAACTTCCACTGTTTTACCGTTTTGCCGATCCTCGGAAAATAACACTCGGTCTCCCTCAAGTTGCGGCAGACGAAATCCACCGAAACCGAGGGGGAACTGTTTCTGAAGATTCTCCTGTTGCCAGACGTATTTTGCCGTTTTCAAGTCCACCCGGGCGAGAAGATTGGCCGCTGAAAGATATGCATCGCTCGTAGTGTCCACGATAGCCGGACCGATATTGAAGCCGTTAATAGGGACCGCCCACTTAGGTTTTAGCGTCTTCTGATTGAAGCGCACCAGGTAGCCCCACCCTACGCGCTCGTCACTCAACTCATAGATCAAGAGCAGATCGTTTTCATGCTCGAGAAAATAGAAACGCACCATATGTCCACTCCCACCCAGCGGCAGGCTGAAATTTCTCGGGCGCGCTTTCCCGCTACTAACCTCTGCAAATCCATCAGCTCTAACAATGTAGCCGCCACCCTTAGTCGAGAAAGTGAAGAACGAGCGATAACCTGGATCCCCAATACGTCCTACCGCTTTGAAAGATCGTTCTTCCGCAGGCGATGATAGAGAAGGTTCCTGCGATCGAGCTGGCCCAACCCAGGCTATAAGAATAAAAAACAGTACGACAACAACGTTCATGGGCTAACTTACCTTTTGCCCTCATGCGGTAACACGCTAATATGCGCGTAAGGTTGTTCACTCGCGAACGGCAGACGCCAAATCGTTCCCTCAAACTCGGCAATCCATAACGCATTGTCGACCCATGCCAGGCCGCTCGGGCGCTTTATCTCGGCGAGCACATACTGGGCAGTCACCAAACCGGTCGAGGGCTCGATTAACGAGAGCTTACTGTCTTTCATATGCCAGAGCCGGGCGCCGTCCCAGGTTAATCCGTGCGTGCCATCGTTCCGCGTGCCTCCAGGCAATGGGTACTCACCAACTACTTTACCGGTTTCCGGATCTACCTTAAGCAAGAGCTGTGTTTGTGAGACCGGTAGGGCATAGCGAAACCAATGCCACGCAATCCAAAGATGCTTGCCATCAAAGGCAATACTGGAATAAAACTGGCTGGCCCAGTCCGCGCGTTGTTTCCCTTTGAAGAGCCGTTGTACTTTCCAGCTCTGCTTGTCGATAGAACCAAACGACTCGCCATAGGCGCCGGCGATCCAGAAAACATCCTTGGCGAAACAGATGCCGCCAGGGCTATTAAATGCACCGGCGACCCTACCGATAATCCTGGAATGCTCGTCTTGCTCGTCTAATGCCCAGCCGAGCGTCAATGGATCCAGCGTGGCGTAACGGCCGCGACCGAGATAAATCGTGGCCCACAGCTTCTCTCCATCGTAAGCCAGACCCATAATTCGCTGCGGGAGTTCAGGCGGTAGCCGAGCGACAAGTTGCAGCTGACGAACATCGGGATAGCCGGCTTGAGCGAGGAAAGTAACCGGCACACAAAGTAGAAAGATCGCGGCAACAAAACAGAGCATGAGATTTCTCATTGCTAAACCTCCACGTGACTTATACAAGCGTGCCCTCTTCTCATTCAACAGTCAGGGCTGAACTTCGCCTCAGCAGCAGGTATTTCCTGATGAAACGCTATAAACCACTTACCCCCCTTGCTTCACCGTTGATGGATTGTTAATGTCGCCGAGTCACCGAAAGTGCGATTCAGCGGTCGGCCGACAACTTATCGACTATTCACGTTAACGGAGGAGACGCCTGCTGCTTCCGGTCCTACAAGGGGCTTGTTAGCCGGCGTCCGACTCCCGAATCATCGCCTTCACCATCGGGACGCAGGCTATCTCGACACCAGTCAGTAATCGATACTTCGATCGTTCTTGAGCCACATAGCCGGCTCTCTCGTAGAACGGAACCGCGTTCAAGGAGGCGTTCAGCCGAAGCAACTTTAGCCCAAGAGCAGTCGCCCTCTCCTCCAGCTTCCGCAAGACCCCTAGTCCGATGCCACGCCGCCCCGCTTCAGGAGTTACGTAGATAGCCTCAACTTCAGCAATATCCTGGTTGAGTACGGCAAATCCCACCACAGCACCGCCATCCTCCGCGACAAAGAATTCTTTACTGCGGATAGATTCTTCACAGCTTGCGGGCGCCCTCGGGACCGCCCAAGCCTCAATCTCTTCAGATGTATACAGGGCTGTGCGTATACCCCTAACGGCAGCGGCGTGCACGCTGCATATCGAATGGCAATCCTCTGGTCGTGCTCTACGAATCTTAAGCATTTAGAATGAGACGACACAGCAGCTTCATCCGGCAGCTAACCCTCGAATCAACCTGCGCCAAGCATGAAGCATTCAATCTCCCGACGCACCACATCACGATAAGAGAGAGGCTATCGAGGCGTTGGGTTCAATGAGTTGTTCGCGGGCGCGTGCAGACATGGATCATCACCTTCGCCTGTTCCGATATTCTGTACCTCTGAGAAAAACCAATCGTTCTTCTCTTTATAAACTTCGACCACAGCTGCCTTGTTTACCTTTTGCCCTTTCTCCAACACCTTCGAACAACCTGAGATAAACCATACCTTTTGATTAGCATCTACCTGCACCAGGCTGACCTTATAGGGTGTGAAAGCGAGCAGAGGCGTTCTTCCCCACTTGCTATATGCCTGACGTGTGCGATTAATAAAATCCCGTTTTCTTTCGGCTCTCGTCATTAACGAGGATAGAAGACCATATTGCATGGCCCATTGCTGGGTCTTTTGATATTCAATAAGCAGGGTTAATCTTTCGATTAGGCGTGACCGTTGAGTTTCAGGTATAGGAGCAAAGACTTCATTGTTTGAATTTTGCGCGAATGCTGCCGAACTGTTAAGCAAGATGATGCCGATGAGTCCCCACATGTGCCAATGATGATTTATAGATGAAGTCATTCGTTTCATTGTTTCATTTTCCATCCCGCAATTTTTGGCGAAGCCGCCGCCGCCGCGCTTCAGCGACCGGCGACAATTGCATCTTGCGGCAAGTTGTGGATGAGAGACAAGCTGATTGCCCATGCCTCATTTCGACGAGCTTCGCCCCAACTTCTTTTCATCCAAACGCAAAAATCTGACCGCGTTGTTGTAGAAAATATCTCGTTTTTGTTCCTCCGTCAGAAAGCTGGCAGATTCGATCCCTTCAATAGCCAGTCCGATCCCTTCCGGCCAGACCATCTGATCTGACCCGAACATCGCGAGGCGATAGTTTGTGTTTGTATTACTCGAAATTTTGCTTTCAAGATTGGCTAAGCCGTATGCTTTTTTGAAAAGAACTTTCCTATCCTTGATAACTAAAACGCTTGCCCCGCCACGTTTGGGAGTTCATATTCATGGAATAGAGCGTCAATTTTCGACACGTTACAATTTAAGGCAGGTTCTTTGATTGTCGGCAAATCGGCATGAATTCGCGTGAGTGATTCGCAAACGAATCCAATGAAAGCTATCATCACAACGACATAGAAATTCCGCATTGCCTTATCCTCACAGTAATTCGATTTGGACTTTATCAACATAAGCTGTCCAACGGTGGGCATCAGCGGCGCGCACGAACCGTCGTCAGCGACAAGCCTTGCATGAGAGACTTGGTAATTGCCTTTAGCTCTCCTCAGCGCCCAACTCTTAAGAACCTTGCTCGCCTTAGTTGGTTCCCTGCCTGGTATTTCGCTTTGAGTTTGTTCATCGTCGCGTGATAAGTAAGAAGCACAACGCCCGGCATCACCCGCCGCGCAGGCGACGCCGAGACCACACCAGTTCTCGATGAGAAGCCGGCTGAACCGTGGTTGGGTGCATGCCGTTGTTAGATGCCGTTCAGATTAACCACAGCCTCTCAATTTACCGAATCTCTTGAACCAGCATTCTAAACCAGTCATGTTTCATCGCTGGCTCTTTCACCAATAACGAAACGAATCGTTCTCTTCGTTCTTTTGTCCGGCCAAGCTCGAACAGCTCATATGCCAACCGTAACGCTTTGATCTGACTTTCCGAATAACTTGGTACGCAATGCTCAGGGTCACCCCAACGAGCGGGTGTGTAGGATCGGCTTACCTTATGTTGATAATTCCCCAAGTACTCCCACAGGGCACGAGGAATTGACACATTCTTTACCGATCCACTCTCAAGCAGTGGCACCCAGGAAGCCTGTTGTTGCCACCGCCACGTCTTTGGGCTTGGTTTAGTTTTTTCGGTAATTCCGATCAGTCGTATTCTTCTTTTGACTGCATTCCAATCGTATTCTATCGAAGCAGACCAATTGCGAAGGAATGTAACCAACCGCCCGAAAGTTTCACCCGTTGCCACTAAATCTATGAATGCTACAGGTCTAATTCTGGTGGCTATCCCCTCCGGATGTAAGCCAAGATGCTGCATATACCCACGCATCGAATTCACTGATTCCGGATGCTCCTGACTGACAGCGGCCTCTTCTCGAAAGCGCATCGAAAAGTGTAATAGCTCAAGCCGTTCAAACCACGATGAGTCGAAGAGCAATCCACTTAGATGATCAAAGATACTTTCTGGCGATCTACCGACAAAAATGAGATCAAAATCCCCGCCGAAGGCTAGAACCCTGGAGCAGCAAGGCAAAAGATGATCTAAAAAAGCGGGGTACGATTCAGCTTGCTCACCACCAACTAAGCTGCCGAGATGATTACGATGTGTAAGATTCCAGCGAAAGGGTATTTGGAACATGCACAGTTAGTAAGAAGCCTCACGCTGGCCTTCAGCTGCGGCGCGCGGTCAGCGTTGAAGCTAAAGGAAAGAAGTTATTTGAGAAACATGCTATCGCGCCGTCAGCTGCAAGCGCTTGTTCGGCACGCCGTGGGAAGCACTCAACCCAGCCGTGTCCCAAATTTGAAAGTCCTTAGTGCTGTGCGTACTTCAGAGATGTCGAACCGCACGGCGGAGACGACATACATTTTGCCGGAGAAAGGGATATACACAGCATAAAACCCTGGATTATCTGTTCTTGTAAATTGATAGCCCCTTTGCTTCGCAAAAAGGATTTCCCGCTCCTTAAACTGAGAGCCTGGGGATCTCCTTGTAAATTCCGCGAAGCTTTCCCTGACCTGATCCAACGTCCCGTCTTCAATGCTAACGGTGATGTAAAACTCGTGTGGCTTAGGATTTCGAGGGTGGATAATGACGATTGGATTGTATTCCCCTTCGTGACCATCAGCTCGCCATGAGGCTGGATATTTGATTGAGAAGCGGAATCTTTGATTGCGATAGATGCTCCAACTTCGAACGTGATTGTCAGGGAATCTGTCAGAGACGGGCCAAGCTTGCCCCGCGGCCGAAATGAGAGCTACAGCAATTATCAATAGGACGCCCATAGATTCATTATAAGCCTAAGCGCCGAACGGTGGCCTTCA